>JAKAJN010000196.1 GCA_021813725.1 bacterium
ACCACTTGAGCGACGCGATGTGCCCCGTGACCCGCACGGGTTTCACGCTGCCGAGCGGTTCGCCGGGGCGGGTGAGCAGGTGCCGCACGACGAGCGCCGAGTGGCACATCATGTCGTTGAGCACGCCGCCCCCCTGCAGGCGCCCCTGCCAGAACCAGGGGCTGTGCGGCCCGCTGTGTTCCTCGGCGGCGCGGGCGAGATACGGCCGGCCGGTCGTCGCGGCGCCGCGCGCCCAAAGCAGCTTCTTGCCCGCCTCGACGTGCGGCGCCCACAGCTGATTCTCGAGGTACCCGGTCTTGAGCCCCACGGAGTCCACGAGCTGCTTCACGCGCTTGGCTTCGGCGACGTTGCGCGCGAGCGGCTTCTCGCAGGCGATGCCCGTGAGTTCGCCCTTGCCGCGCTTGATCGTGTCGACGATTTCTTCGACGTTCTCGATGCGCGCGTGATTGGGGCCGCACAGCCAGATGGCATCGATGGCCGGGTCGGCCACCATCTGCGCGATGCTGCGGTGCGCCTTGCAGTCGCCGACGTTCAGCGAGCGGCAGTACGCGGCGGCCGACCTGGCGCCTTTCTCATCCGGACTCCAGACGCCGAGGATGTCCGCGTCGCGCACGCCGACCCACCCTTGCATGTGGAAGCGGGCGTTGAAGCCGGAGCCGATGAAGCCTACGCCGAGGCGAGACATAGTTGGGTGCGGGGTGCAGGGTACAGAGTGTGGTGCCGGGTGCACGGGGCAGAAGTAATTATCGCTTGGGGTGCAGACGGAAGCCACACCACACGAGGTGTGTCGCGTACTGGCGCCCGTGAGGCGGATTATGGTCGTACGATGATACGCTGGGTCCACCCCGGCAATCTCGGCGCGGTGGTAAAGCGCAGCACCCACTCGCCGGGTTCCGTGGGGGTGAACAGCACGTCGCGCGTTTCGCCGACGGCCAGCCGCGTTCTCGCTACGCGTGGCACGCGTTGAACCAGCGGCAGATCCGCACCGTCCTTGGCGAGCGGTACCCATTCTGCGGGCGCATCGTCGCGCTGCAACGAAATGAGCATATCGTTCGCCGGAAGGATGTCGATGAAGCGCAGGCGGTGCGTTTCGCCGACTCTCATCGGCAATGATTCTGTCGCGGTGGAGTCGCCGTTGACACGTACGTACGGCGCGTCATCGGCGCCGTCCACGCCGGCCAGGAAGACGTGGTCGCGTCGCGGGTCGAACGTCTCCCCTGGCGGGAGCACGACGATTGGGCCGTACAGGCCCGCCGCGATCTGCACCATGTCGCCCAGGTGCGTGTGGTAGATGAACGTGCCGGCGCGCGGCAGCGAGAGCTGCGCGACGAACGAATCAGCGGGTGCGATGGGCGGCGCGAGCGTGGCTGCAGCACCGCTCCATCCCACCACGCCGTCGGAGTAGCTCTCGAGCTCGATACCGTGCCAGTGCACCGCCGTGGCTTCGCTCATGCGGTTGGTCACGGTGATATCCGTGGGCTCGCCTTGTCTGAGCACCAGCAGCGGTCCTCCCGCGCGCCACGGCGTGGAATCGGCCGTGGCCCCGCTGCGCAGCACATACTGCATGCGGCGACGCTGGTCGGGGTACGGTGTGCGCGCGACGACATCGAGATGCATCCGGCGCACGTCGCGCCGCTCCTCGTGGGGATCGCCGGGGCGCGCGTTCACCGTGATGCCGAGCACCAGGCCGCGCATGTGCTCTGCCGCGCTCGCCGAGTGGGAAGCGTGCGCGGCGGGCTTGGTGTCGAGCTGCGCTGCTTCGGGAATCACGTGATAAGCGATGTGGCAGTGATACAGCCAGTTGCCCGGGCGCGTCGGCGTCCACTCCAGGGCAAGCGTGCTGTACGGGAGCATCCGGTCCGTGACTTCATTCACACGCTGATCCGGCGACAGCAGCGTGTCCACCATCGCGCCGCCCTTGCTGAGCAAGGTGAAGTAGAAGCCGTGCAGGTGCATCGGGTGCTCGCGCGCCGTGGCATTGATGACGCGCCAGCGCAGCGTGTCACCGGTGGCAGCCGTCAGCCGTTCGGTGAGCGGCCAACTCAGCCCATTGATGGCCAGCGCGTTGGAGTAATTCAACGAGTCGACGGGGCTTCCCCAGATGTTCATCACGAAGATGCGGTCCGGCGGCACGGGTCCGGGTGGATCGACGATGAACGCGCCGAGCGCCGTCTCGCGTTCCGGCGACCCACGTTTGTCGGTCTGCCGGCCATCGCGCGCGCCGTACATGTACGTGCCTGGGGCGCCCGCATCAAAGGTGAATGTGCGGCTTTCTCCAGGGCGGAGTGGCGCGGTGTCGGCTCCGGCCGTCGGATGCGTCCACAGGCCAAAGATGCGAGCCGTGGAATCGGGCATGGCATTGCGCACGCGCACCCGAAGCACGGTGCCCGCGACGACGCGGAGGAGTGGCGCCGGAATCATTGGTGGACCGTCGCCTTCCTTAATGGCAGCGACGTCGATGGATATGGCGTGCGCCCCCTCGGGCGACCAGCGCGCCCGGGTGACGGAGAGGTCCACGGTCAGCGTGTCGCCAACGCGCGTGCCCGCTCGGTGGCGATTGTCGTTTGCTGCAACTTCCGGGAGGAGGCTGTGCCGTGGATGGTCCGCCCGCTGCATGGCGTGCGGATCGACCGCCATCAGGTGTTGTGCGACCGCGACGCGGGAAGCGAGGGCAACGGCAACGACGGACCACACACGCATGGGGGGCTCCTGCGTTGGAGGCGCGTGTCAGCGTCGGCAGTCCGCGCCAGCGTGCCTCGGAATGCCAACGCACCCCGGACAGCGTGTCCGGGGTGCGTAATCATGCACGTGTCGAATGGGCGGCGTCAGGCCGCTTGGTGTGGGGCGCTATCCGCGCCGCACCGCCCTCATCGACATCTTGTACGACACGCCGAGCTTCTGCAGTTGCGGCTCCGGACAGCCGGTCCAGACGGGGACAATGGTGTTGCCCATGTAGCCGATGTCCTTGAAGCCGATGCGGCTGGTCCAGAAGCCGCTTGCCGTCAGGTCGCGGAAATGCGTGAAGAACTCGACGCCCGGTTTCATCGCCGCCGATGCCTTCTTGGGGAAGGCAATGTCGTTGAGCACGAGCTTCTGCTGGTCGGCGGTGCACGCCACGAAACCCTTCTTGAACCGCCGGGTGCACTCGGCGTTCAGCCACTGCAGGCCATTGCGCATCCACTTCTGGTTCGACTTGAAGTCGTTCATGATGAAATCCATGAACTCCGGTACCGCCGCATCGGTCGCGCTCCCCGAACGTGCATCGCGCGGAATGACCAAGTCGGAGAGCGTGCGCACCATCGGCCACTCGGCCTTCGTGAAGAAGATCGGCTTGTACACGGGGGCGCCCTGTTGCCGCGACGCCTCGGCATACGTGGCGGCGCGCGCCACGTCGGGTGCCGCCAAGCCGATGGCGGCGAGCGTCGCCGCGCCAAGCAGCTTCACCACATCGCGGCGGTCCATCTCCTGCGGGGCATTGTCCACGGCTGCACCGAGCACCGGAAGCCCCATCGCTCCCGTCTCCCATCTGCCGTCTCCCGTCTGCCGTTCTCTCATAGCGCCCCCGCCTTCCGCTGCTGCGTGATGTAGTCCGCCGTGCGCCACGCGAGCGCCATGATCGTCCACGTCGGATTCTTGTCGGCCTGGCTCACGAACGGTCCGCCGTCGGCGACGAACAGGTTCTTGCACCCCCACACCTGCTGATGCGCATTGACCGCCGACGTCTGCGGATTGTTCCCCATGCGCACCGTGCCGAGCTCGTGGATGATCTGTCCGCCGTTGGAGATGCCGTACCCCTTGTCCGCCCCGGGCATCGAGCTCCACACCTCGCCCCCCATCTCCGTGATCAGCTTGCGGAACGTCTCCTGCATGTGCTTCACCTGCTTGTACTCGTAGTCGCTCCACTTCCAGTGGAACTTGAGCACCGGGATCCCCCACTTGTCCTTCTTGGACGGATCGAGCTCGCAGTAGCTGTCGGCGTTGGGAATCATCTCGCCGCGGCCGGAGAAGCCGACGGTAGAACCCCAGTAGCGCCGATAGTCCTCCTTGAGCCCCGCGCCGTATCCCTTGAAGTTC
>JAKAJN010000197.1 GCA_021813725.1 bacterium
CTCGCCGCCGGCCTGTTCGGTAGGTTCGCCCCGCCCGCTCAGCGGCTCGTGCGGCTTGGCGGCCCTGTGACGGGACCGGGGTTCGACTACCATCAGTTTGCCGGGCGCGCCGGTCTGTCGCAGCGCTTGGAGTGGCAGCAATCCGTCCCCTTCGTCCCCTTGCGGCTCGGTCGATTCGGTCGCGTTCCCAGCCGCATCACGTTCGCGCCGTTCGCGATGGGCCTCTGGACGGACTTCCCCGGAGAGGCCGCGCATGGCTGGCGTGGCGCTTTAGGCCTCGGCGTGCTGACGCTGTTCGACCAATTGCGATTCGACGTCGCCCGCGGTACACGAGGGGGGCGCTGGACCTTTGGCATTGATGTGTCGCAGGGACTCTGGCCGATTCTGTAGCCCGTGGGGCCACCGCGCGAAGCGGTTCAGCGGGGCATTCCCGCCGCCGCGTGCCCCGCGTTACCTTTCCAGCCGTGGAACGAGGCCTCCGCTACCTTAGAGCCGGGGAGGGTCGTCGATGACCAACCCTGCGTTTGCCGCGCGCGACGAGTGGGTGCTCGTCACGCTCGAGGCGTTGCTGACGCCCGAGCACATGGAAGAACTGCGCGGGCTCAAGGAGGAGTCGTTCTGGGAGGCGGCCGTCCGGCGGAACTTCGTCTCGGACGACCAGATCCTGCAGGCGCTCGCGGCCCGGTTCCGCATGAAGGTCGCCAACACTCAGCAGGTGTCGCAGCAGGCCAAGGAACTCGTCCCCGAGCAACTCGCGCGCAAGTACCGCATCCTGCCGCTGGCGATTTCCGACACGCACCTCGACATCGCCACGGCCGACCCGCACGACCTCGACTGCGAACGGACGCTCGCCTTTGCGCTCGGTCGCACGATCCGCATGGCGCTCGCCTCGCCCACCAAGATCGTGGAGCGCATCGAGGAGCTGTACCGCCCCGAGAACGTCGTCGAGAAGATCCTCGAGGGTGTCTCCACCGACTACGACGTGGAGGCGATCAGCGAGGAGTTTGAAGATGCCGAGATGGACATCGGCGGCGCCGAGCGGGCCACCGACCGACCGGTCATCCGGCTGGTGGACCACATCGTGGCCGAAGGCATTCAGAGCCGCGCGTCGGACATCCACATCGAGCCCGAAGAGGCCGGTGTTGCGGTGCGGTATCGCATTGACGGCGTCCTCCGGCAGGTCATGATTCTGCCGCGCGCCGCCGGCATCCCGCTGGTGAGCCGCATCAAGATCATGGCCTCGCTCGACATCGCGGACCGCCTGCGCCCGCAGGACGGGCGCGCCCGCGTGGCCGTGAACGGCAGTCGCGTGGACTTGCGCGTCTCGACGCTCCCCGCGTCGCAGGGCGAAAAGGTCGTCATCCGCATCCTCGACCAGCGTTCGACGGTGCTCTCGCTCGATTCGCTCGGGCTGAACGTGGATGAATCGGCGCGCATTCGCGAACTGCTCGACGTGCGCGAGGGCGTGGTGCTCGTCACGGGCCCCACCGGCTCCGGCAAGACGACGACCCTGTACTCCATGCTCCGGGCGGTGCAGGCGCGCGGCGTCAACATCATCACCGTCGAGGACCCGGTCGAGTATCGCCTGCAGGGCATCGTGCAGGTGCAGGTGAACGAGAAGGCCGGGCTCACGTTCGTGGCGGCGCTGCGCTCGATCCTGCGCCAGGACCCCGATGTGATTCTCGTCGGCGAAATCCGCGACCGCGAGACGGCCAACATCGCCGTGCAGGCGTCGCTGACCGGCCACCTGGTCCTCTCGACGCTCCACACGATTGACGCGCCCAGCTCAATCGCCCGTCTCGTGGACATCGGCATCGAACCGTACAAGATCGCGGCGGCCATCAAGGGAATCATCGCCCAGCGCCTGATGCGGCGGCTCTGCAACTCGTGCCGCGAACTGCACACCGGGCCCGTGCCGGAGCGGCTGCGGCGCTGGTTCCCCGAAGGGATGACCACGCTGTATCGCGGGGTCGGCTGTCCGGACTGCTCGATGACCGGGTATCGCGGCCGTTTCTCGGTCACCGAAGTGCTCGTCACGTCGCCGGAGTTCGAGCGTCGGGTGGCCGCCAACGATCCGCTCGACAAGCTGGTGGAGGCGGCGCGCGAGCACGGCATGCTCTCGCTGTGGGAGAGCGGCATTGCGCACGTGCGCAACGGCGAGACGAGCATTGATGAGCTGCTGCGCGTGCTCGAAGCGCCGACCATCGAGCAGGCGCGTCCGGCGACCGGGGTGCGCGGCGCCACCGACGGACCCGCCGTGGCCGAGCCGCCCAACGGCGGTGCGGACGCGAAGGGGGCGGCGGCGGGACCGCTCGACTCCCTCGCCGCCCACGTGCTTCCCGCCGGGGCCGGCGTCCGCACCCACCTGCATGCGGTGCCGCCCTCGCCAGTGGCCGGCGAGTTCCAGCTGGTGGACGAGATTGCCGGCGATGGCCGCGCCGCCGCGAAGAAGGTGCTGCTCGTCGAGGACGAAGATGCGTTACGTCGCGTAATGAAGGACCTGCTCGAACGCGAGGGGTTCGTCTGCTTCGAGGCAGCCGACGGCGTGAAGGCGCTGGACGAGATCGACCGGGCCGCGCCGGACATCGTCGTCCTCGACCTCAACCTGCCGCGGCTCGACGGATACGGGGTGCTCAGCCACCTGCGCGCCCGTCCGGCGACGGCGGAACTCCCGGTGATCGTGCTGACCGCCAAGGGCGACGAGGACAGCGAAGTGCGCGTCTTCGAATTCGGGGCGAGCGACTACCTCACCAAGCCGTTCCGCCCCCGCGCGCTCTCGGCGCGCCTCCACTCGCTCCTCGCGCGCCGGCGCGGCTGATGCCGCGTCGCCCGCGCCCGCGCGGCGCGCCGTCCGCAGAGTTGGCGGACCCGCGCGACACGATCGTTCGGGTCGGCGTGGTGGACGTGTTCGTCGTGCGACCCCACGGGCGCGTGTGGCAGCACCTCGCCCTGCGCCGCGCGGCGGGCGTGCGTTGCCCGGGCACCTGGGAGGCCGTGCACGGCCGCATCGAACGCGGAGAGACGCCGCCGCAGGCGGCGCGGCGCGAGGTCCGCGAGGAGACGGGGCTGTCCGTCGAGCGGCTCTACGCGCTCACGGTGAATCCGTTCTTCATGAAGTCCACCGGAACAGTCGAATTGGCCGTGGTCTTCGTCGCCGTGGTCGGTCGTGGTACCGCGGTCCTCGGCGAGGAGCACAACGCGTACGCCTGGCTTTCACGTGCCGCCGCGCGGCGGCGCTACCACTGGCCGCGGGAACGCGAGGCGCTCGACCACATCGCGGTGCTGTTCAAGGGGGGCGATGCGGGGAAGGCCGAAGATGCGCTGATGATAGACGGGAGAGGGGAGACGGGAGACGCGAAACCGTAGGCGCGGAACACTCCCGTCTTCCGTCTCCCGTCCGCCCTCAGGGCTTCCCGCCCGCCCGGCTTCGAATCATCGCGCGCTCGCGATCCACCTTCTTGAACAGCGTCTCCCACACGGTGCTGCTCTGCGTTTCGAACGTGACCGTCAGCGGCTGGTTGATATCCACCGCCGGATCGAACACGTACACCGCGGCCTGCACCTCGCGCTGCGGAAGCCGCTGTTCGCCGAACCCCGGGGTAAGTGCGAACAGGTCAACCGGCCGAAAATCGCGTCCGGCGGAGTTGATGACCAACTCCATCGGGCTGAACCGCGCTTCGCCCGGCTCGAGGTTGAAGAACTGCACGTACCACAGACTCGCGCCGGGCATGCCGGTTCGCCGCAGGACGCCGTCCACCGAGGCGCGCTTGCTCTCGCGCAGTTCGCGCAGGGCGCGATACGAGTCGGGCGAGAGCGTGCGAATCACGCTCTCGTCCAGCGGCAGCACCCGCACCTGCAGTGCGTTGAACTGCACCTTGATGGCGATGTCGTCCTGGCGGAGTGTGCCATACCCCGCCGGCAACGACGCCGTGTCTGCCATCGCCTGCTGCGCGCGCGCCGCAGACGCGGCCAGCGCAAGCGCCAGCGCAGCGACTAGCGGCAGAACGAGGCGAGCATGGCGCATC
>JAKAJN010000198.1 GCA_021813725.1 bacterium
TCGAGCTGCGAGCGCAGAACCTGCGACGCCACCGGCAGCAGCAGTTTGAGCCCGAGACGCGCCGCGTCGTGGTCGGCGGTCGGACCAAGCGAGAGCCAGGCGGCACGCGCGCCGGGAATGCGGGCGACGATTTGCAGGCCGCTCGCGGTCGCCAACTCCTGGGTGCCCTCGGCGGGGCGCAAGTTCGCCGCGGGGGCGCTGGCGTCTCCCGGATCGCCGCCCTCGATCTGCAGCGGCTCCTGCGGCGACGGCTGCGTCCAGACTGTCGCCGGGCAGCCGGTGGCGTCGCGGAACGCCGCGAAGACGGCGTCGAGGTCGCTCACGCGGCGCCCGTCACGCGGCGCGGTCGTCGCTCGACCGCCGCTGGAGGACCATCCGCACCACGTTCCCACCGGCGCGGAACTGCTCGACGTGATCCATCAGCCGCCGCATCAGAAAGAGCCCGCGTCCGTCCTCGCGCCCCAGGTTCTCGCTGGTGGTCGGATCGAGCGTGCAGGCGTCGAGGTCGAACCCGAGTCCGTCGTCCTCCACCTCGACGATCAGGGCGTGCGCATCGACCACGGCCCGCAGGCGCACGCGCTTGCTCGCGTCCTCCGCGTTGCCGCGCAGGATCGCGTTGGAGAGCGCTTCGGTCAGCGCGACCGGGATGTGGAACGCGACGTGCCGCTCGGCGAACGCCGCGGCCTCACATCGGCGCACCACCTCCGCCACGACCGCCTCGATGCAGCTGATGTCGCTCGGGATCTCCACCTCGAGCGGCGACGAGCCGTGCCCGGATGGGCCGTGCCCCAGGGGGCCCTGCCCCATCTAGAAGCTCTCGAGTGCGCGGTCGCGGCTCTCGGAGATCTGGAAGAGCGTGTCGAGCTTCGTGAGTTCGAAGAGCGTCTGCAGGTCGTCGTTCAGATTGGCGAGCCGGAGGTCGCCGCCCGACTCACGGATCTTCTTCGCGAGCGACACGAGCACGCCGAGGCCGGAGCTGTCGATGTAGGTGGTCTTCTCGAAATCCACCAGCACCTTGCGGGCGCCGCCCTCAATCTCGTCAATGACCTTCTGCTTCAGTTCCTGGCGGTTGCCGACGATCAGGGTGCCCTCGACTTCGAAGATCGTGACGTCGCCTGACTTCTTCAGCGTAAAGCTCATGTCGGGTGCATCCTCGGGAGGTGGGTCCCTTCAGCGCGCGACGCCGGCGGGCGGGACGCGCGACAGCAGGGCGGTGATGGCCGCGACATCAAAAATGGCATCAGGACTCGCGCCGCGCGAGAGATCGGAGACGGGCAATGCCAGGCCCTGCAGAATGGGGCCGATGGCCCGTGCGCCCGCCAGCCGCTCGACCAGCTTGTACGCGATGTTCCCGGCGTCGAGGTTCGGAAAGACGAGCACGTTGGCGGCGCCCGCCAGCACGCTCCCCGGCGCCTTGCGCGCCGCCACGTCGGCCGCGAGCGCTGCGTCGCCCTGAAGATCGCCGTCCACGATCAGCGCCGGCGCGCGTTGCCGCACCAACGCCAGTGCCTCGCGCACCTTCCGCACCGACGCGGAGTCGGCGCTGCCGTGCGTGCTGTACGAGAGCAGCGCCACTCGTGGTTCGTCGCCGACGACGCGCCGCCGCGCCTCGGCGGCCGCGAGCGCGATGTCAGCAAGCTGCTCGGCGGTGGGATCGGGGACCACGGCGCAGTCGGTGAATGTCAGCACGTCGCTTCCCGCGCCCTGCGCCGCACTCATCCATCCGGCTCCCTGCACCCCCGAAGACATGTAGAAGGCGCTTGAAACCGTGGTGACCCCCGGCGACGGTCCGATGAGCCAGAGCGCGTACCGCAACACGTCGGCCGTCGTCCGCACCGCGCCGGCCACCGCGCCGTGGACGCCACGCTCGTGCAACAACCAGATGGCAAAGACCAGCGGGTCGCGCGCGAGCCGCTCGGCACCCTGCAGGGTGAGCCCTTTGTGCGCTCGCGCGCTGATCAGCGCCTCGACGAGCCGGTCACCGTGGGGGTCAGTGGCCGGATCCACACACTCCGCGCCAGTGGAACGCGCCGCGTCGTGCAGCGCCGGCGTGGCGGGATCGAGCACGAGCACGGGAATCGCCAGTCCCGACTTGCGCAGTCGCCGCACCGCCTCGAGCACGCGCTCATCCGCCGCCTCCGCGAAGGCCAGGCGGCGGGGCGATTCCGCAGCGCGCGAGTGGAGATCGGCGAGGAAGGACACAGGCAGGGAAAGGAGGGTGGGAAGGATTCTCGGCGAGGAGGAAGGAGCCGGCTGCCGGGGCGTGGATGCGGGGACAAACTCGGGGGGAGAACCTCAAGCACCCGCTCCCCCGCACCCGCTCCGCTCACCCCCTTGAATACTTCTCCCGCAACGCCTTCGCCACCGCCGGGTGCACCAGGTTCGTGATGTCGCCCCCGAACTTGGCCACCTCGCGGACCATGGAGGAGCTGATGTACGTCGTGTCAAGCGACGGCACCATGAACACTGTCTCCATCGTCGGTGCAAGGTGGCGGTTCATCAACGCCATCTGGTACTCGTATTCGTAGTCGCTCACCGCGCGCAGTCCGCGGATCAGCACCGGCACGTCGAGCTTCATCGCGAACTCGACCAGCAGGCCCTCGAACGAGCGCACCTCGACGCGCGGGTCGCCTTCCACCGCGGCGGCGATGAGTGCCTCACGCTCCTCCACTGTGAACAGCGACTGCTTCTGCACGTTCATCGCGACGGCCACGATGAGCTTGTCCACGAACTGCAGCGACCGCCGGATGAGGTCGGTGTGGCCGTTGGTGATCGGGTCGAAGCTGCCGGCGTACAGGGCCAACCTGGGCATGTCAGTCTCTGTAGAAGGTGATCGCCGTGTCCCCATACCGACGGGTATCGTCGCTGCCGGGCAACGGTTCGCGGGGTGAGTGCTCGAGGCCAAGAATGCGTGCGAACGCGGTGGCAAGCCAGCGCTCGGCGATCGCGGTGGCCAGACCGCGCTCGTACGGGGGGTCGGCGAAGGCCACGTCGAACGCGCCCGCGTCGAGGGTACGCACGAACTTCACGGCGTCCGTGCGGATCACCGCGACGCGCGACTGCGCGCCGAGCGCCTCCACGTTCTTGCGGAGCGCGGCGAGCGCCCGCGGATCGTCCTCCACGAAGGTCGCCGACGCGGCCCCACGTGACAGCGCCTCGAGCCCGAGTGCGCCGGACCCGGCGAACAGGTCGAGCACGCGCGCCCCCACGAGGGAGGGTGAGACGATGCTCATCCAGGCCTCCCGGGCGCGGTCGGTGGTGGGGCGGGTGCGGCGCCCGGCCGGCGCCGCCAACCGGCGGCCGCGCCACTCTCCCGCGATGATCCTCACGGCGCCCCGCCTTCGGCCCGGAAGTCAATCAGCTGCGCCTGCAGGGTGCTCGTGTTGCGGAAGTCGTTGCGTTCGAGCTTGTACGCGATCTCGACCGTCCCGTCGCGCGCCGCCGCCAGTTCGCCCGCCCGATGGGCGAGCCCCCACCCGACCGCGTCGAGCGGGCCGCGTGCCGTCTGCAGGCGCAATTTGACGCCATCGGCGCCAATGCGGTCGGGACCGCTCGCGATGCGCACGCCCCCCGCCGAGAAGACCGGCCCCGGGTTGCCGATGCCGCACGGCTCGAGGTGGCGCAGCAGCGTCTCCAGTTCGTCGGTCGCCGCGTCGAGCGGCAGGTGGAGATCCACTCGCAGCTCGGGGATGAGATCGTCGGCGGTGAGGCGCGCGCGTGCCACGTCGTTGAAGCGCGCCGCGAACGCGTCGAGCTGCGCGGCATCGATGGTGAGCCCCGCCGCCGCGCGGTGGCCGCCATGCCGGAGCAGCAAGTCGTCACAGTCCTGCAACGCCGCGTGCAGATCAAAGGCCGGAATTGATCGTCCGGAGCCCTTCCCCACGCCGTCCTGCACCGCGATCAGAACGGCCGGACGCCCGGTCTGCTCCACCACCCGCGACGCCACGATGCCGATGACGCCGGCATGCCACTGCGCACCGTGGAGCACGATTCCCCACGTGTCATTCGG
>JAKAJN010000199.1 GCA_021813725.1 bacterium
CGTGAAGAGCTCGCCGACGGTGCAGTTCTACCAGCATGGCATGGAGGTGTCGCGCCGCCTCACTGGCGGCATCAAGCGCTCGGAGCTCGTGACGGGGCTCGAGACGATGCTCACGCCCGAGCGCGCCCAGACGATCCGCGCGCACGCGGTGCCGCTGGAGAGCGAGTGGGACGTGATTGTGCTCGGGGGCGGACCGGCCGGGCTGACTGCGGCCATCTACGCGGCGCAGGCCAAGCTGCGCGTCGTCATCGTCGACGTGGCGCTCCCCGGCGGGCAGGTGACGACGACGCACATGGTGTCGAACTACCCGGGCTTCTCGAAGCCCCTGAACGGCTATCTGCTCGCCCACGAAATGCACATGCAGGCCGAGGCGCAGGGGGTGCAGTTCCGGTCGGCGGCTGACGTGACGGACATCGACCTCGTCAACCACAAGCTGGTGGTGGACGGCATCGAGACCCTCTACGGCCGGAAGATGATTCTCGCGACCGGCGCCTCGCCGCGCGCCCTTGGCATTCCCGGCGAGAAGGAATACAAGGGACACGGCATCTCCTACTGCGCCACCTGCGACGCGAAGTACTTCCAGGACAAGGAGGTCATCGTCATCGGCGGCGGCAACTCGGCGGTGGAAGAGAGCCTGTTCATCACCAAGTTCGCGTCGAAGCTGACGATGGTGCACCAGATGGCCGAGCTCACCGCCAACAAGGTGGCGGCCGCCCACGCGATGGCCGATCCCAAGATCGCGATCCGCTACCTGTCGGAGCCGCGCGCATTCCGCCGGCTCGCCGACGGCCGCATGGCGGTGGACGTGGAGCACGTGGCGACGCACGAGCGCACGACGCTCGAGGCCGACGGCATCTTCGTCTTCGTCGGGATGGTGCCGAACACCGAGGGGTTCGGCGACGCGCTGCTGCGCGACGCGTGGGGCTACATCAAGACCGACGAGAACATGCAGACGAGCCTGCCCGGCGTGTACGCGGCGGGCGACCTGCGCGCCAAGCGCATCCGGCAAATGACCACCGCGGTCGCGGACGGCACCATCGCCGCCGTGGTGATCTCACAATAGGAACTCACTCCGTGCAAACGATCACCAAGGTCACCGGCTTCGTCAGCCGCAACCTCACCAAGCTTATTCTCGCCGTGATGGCGCTCGGGCTGCTGAACGTAAAGCTGTTTGGCGGCATCCCGTTCAACATCGCGGTCTGCGCGACCGCGTCGTTCCTGATGATCTACCCGATGTTCATCAACTTGAAGATCGAGGACGTCAAGGAAGTCGGTCATTACCGCGGCGTGGTGGCGACGAGCGTCCTGCTCAACTTTGTCGTGTCGCCACTCGTGGCCTTCGGGCTCGGGCGTGCGTTCTTTGCCGACCAGCCGTTCATGGCGCTGGGACTGATGCTCATCGCGCTGCTGCCGACGAGCGGCATGACCGCCACGTGGACCGAACTGGCCAAGGGCGAGCTGAAGGCGGCACTCTCGATCATCGCCATCAGCCTGATCCTGATCGTGGCTGGCCTGCCGTTTGCGCTGCCGCTCGCCGCCGGCGACCGGTTGTCGGTGACGCCGTTCTTCATCTTCCAGCGCATCCTGCTCGTGATCGTCGTTCCGCTCGTGCTGGGCGACATCACGCGGCGGCAGATCATCAAGCGGCGCGGCCAGCCCGCGTTCAAGCAACTCAAACCCGTCTTCTCCGGACTCAGCTCCACCGGACTGCTCGTGGTGCTGTTCCTGATCATGTCGCTCGACTCCAACACGCTGCTCCTCGCCGAGCCCTTGCGGGCGCTCCGCGCGTTGGTGCCGCTCGCGATGTACTACGTGAGCCTGTTCGCGATCAGCACCATCGTCGGCCGGTTCTTCTCCCGCGCCGTCGGGATCGCCCTCACGTTCGGCACCTCGGTGCGCTACCTCGCACTCGCCCTTGGCATCGCGGTTCCCCTGCTGGGGAGCGGCTCCAACAGCAGTCAGGTGGTATTCGTGGTGGCGCTCTCGTTCTTCGTGCAGGTCCCGCTCTCCTCGCTCTACACCCGCTGGATAGCGGGGACGGCGACGGCGTGACGCCGCCGCTCCGCCTCCTGCTCGTCGGGGGCTTCCTGGGCGCCGGAAAGACGACGCTGCTCGCGGCGGCGACCCGGCGACTGGCGGCGCGCGGCTTCACGGTCGGGCTCGTGACCAACGACCAGGCGGCAGACCTCGTGGACACCGCGCTGCTCTCGCGCGATGGCACGCCGGTCGAAGAGGTCACCGGCAGCTGCTTCTGCTGCAACTACGATGGACTGCTCGACGCCGTGCGCTCGCTCGCCGATCGCGGCGCCACGGCGGTCGTGGCGGAGCCGGTCGGCAGTTGCACAGACCTGTCGGCGACGATCCTGCAACCAACCAAGGACCGGCACGCCGACGTCCGCCTCGCGCCATTCAGCGTGCTCGTCGAACCCGACCGCCTCGACGAGATCGAGAACGACCGCAGCGTGCTGCACGTGAACGCGCGCTACATCGCCGACCTGCAATTGCAGGAGGCAGACCGCATCCTCCTGACCAAGGTGGATGCGTTGACGCCGGCCAAGCGCACGGCGCTGCGCGACACGCTCGCGCGGCGCTATCCGAAAATTCCGGTGCACGAAGTGTCGGCCGCGACCGGCGAGGGACTCGAGGCCTGGCTGGACGACGTGCTCGCCGGTGCGCCGGGCGGCGCGCGGCTGCTGGACGTGAACTACGATCGCTACGCCGAGGGGGAGGCCGTGCTCGGCTGGTTCAACGCGAGCTATCGCCTGACGTCGCCGGACGCGCGTCCGGATTGGGCGGCCTGCTCCAGCGCACTGATGCACGACCTGCAGGAGGCATTTCGAAGCGAGTCGGCGGCCGTGGGTCACCTCAAGCTGCTGCTGACCACCGCGGAGGGCTCGCTCGCTGCCAACCTCACCTCGCTCTCGGGCGCCGTGCAGCTCCGACGTGACGGCGCGCTCGACGCCCGCACGGCGACACTGGTGGTGAACGCGCGTGTGCAAATGTCGCCGGAACGGCTCAGTGCGCTCGTGGCCTCGGGGATGGCGCGCGCACACGCCGGCCACTGCGAGGTCGCGGTGTCCACGCAGCACAGTCTGTCGCCCGGGCGCCCGAACCCGACGCATCGCTACGATCGCGTCGTCGCCGTCCCCACGGGTGCACCGGCGCTTCTCTCAGCCTGAACCGAACCGATCCGCCGCGGCGGAAGGAGCACGCAGATGGCAGTCCATTCGAAGATCATCCTTGGCGTTGGCATGGTCGCCGCCGTCGCTGTGGCACTGGTGATGGCCAATCGGCAGTCGCCGCAGTCAGAACCGGCGATGGCCGCTCCCATCTCGCTGGCGCAGGCAGCGGCCAACGCGCGCCCCGCCATGCCGGGCGATGCCACGAGCGCGCGCAAGAAGCTGCTCTTCTTCATGAATCCGGACGGCTATCCGTGCCAGACGCAGCTCAGCATCCTGAACAGCGTCGGCGACTCGCTATCGAAGGTGGCGCAGGTGGTCTACATCAAGACGACGGTGCCCGCCGACATGCAGGTCTTCGAGGCGTACGGCATTCGGGCGCTGCCGAGTCTCGTGATTGCCGACCAGGACGGCCGCGAGATCACGCGCTTCGCACCCGGCATCCAGAGCAGCGATGCCGTGCTGGCCGCGCTGAGCAGATAGGCGCATGTCCACGGAGCTCAACCTCATGCTCGTCTTCGGGGCCGGGCTCACCTCGGTCCTGTCGCCGTGTGTAATTCCCGTCGTGCCGCTCATCGTCACGGGCACGTCGCACGATCACCGACTGCGCCCCGTGTTGATCGTGGCCGGGCTGGCGGCGGCGTTCATCACGATGGGCGTCGTGTCGTCGTTGTTTGGCGCGGCGGTCGGTCCCTGGATGTACAAGGCGGAGAAAGGAGTCGGCCTGATCATCGTGCTTTTCGGCCTGCTGCTCATTTTCGACGTGAACGTGTTCAAGCACCTCGGTGCCGTCGCCCGCCTGGCCGAGCACGCGGGG
>JAKAJN010000200.1 GCA_021813725.1 bacterium
CGCACCTCCCTGGAATGGTCGCCTCCAAGACGCTCGTTCCGGTGCTCGGCGTCCCCGTCCCCGCCACCGCGCTGAACGGCGTGGATGCCCTGCTCTCCATCGTGCAGATGCCGGCGGGAATTCCCGTGGGCACGCTCGCCATCGGCAAGCCGGGCGCTTCCAACGCGGGCATTCTCGCCGCCGAGATCGTCGGCACCAGCCATCCGGACGTACGCGATCGCATTCGCGCCTGGCGCGACCAGCGCGCGGCGGCCGTGCGGGCGCAGCAACTGCCGTGAGCGTGATCCTCCCGGGATCCACCATCGGATTCCTTGGCGGCGGACAGCTCGGGCGCATGGCGGCCATGGCCGCGCGCACGATGGGCTACGACGTCCACGTCCTCGACCCGGAGGCGCACTGCCCGGCGCGTCCGCTCGCATCGCAGACCATCACGGCCAAGTGGTCCGACGGCGACGCCGCGGCGCGGCTTGCCGAGGGGTCGGACGTGGTCACGATTGAGATCGAGCAGATTCCGCTGCACTCGCTCGAAGCCGCTCAGCGCAATGCGCCGCTGCGCCCCGGTCCGTCGGTGCTCTGGACGGTGCAGGACCGCGCGCGACAGAAGGAGTGGCTGCGCGACCACGGCTTCCCCTTGGGTCCATTCGCCGTCGTGCGCAGCGCCGAGGAGACCGAGGCGGCCGTTCGCGCCATGGGCTCGTGCATCGTGAAGTCGACGCACGGCGGCTACGACGGTCGTGGGCAGGCGCGCGTGCACGAAGTCGAACGCGCCGCGGCCGCCTGGCACGGCATCGGCGCCCCCGTCTGCGTCGCCGAGCAGTTCCTCTCGCTCGACGCCGAGCTGAGTGTGATGGTGGCACGCTCGCCCAACGGCGAGATGCGCGCCTATCCGCCGGCCCGCAATCACCACACGCACGGCGTGCTCACCTGGTCCGTGATTCCGGGCGGCTTCGACGACGCGATCGTCGCTCGCGCCACCGAAATCGCCTGCGGGATCGCCGAAACGCTGGACGTCGTCGGGCTCATCGCCGTGGAGCTCTTCCTGCTCGCGGACGGAACGCTCTGCGTCAACGAGCTCGCCCCGCGTCCGCACAATACCTACCACCATTCGGAGCGCGCCTGCGTCACCAGCCAGTTCGAGCAGCTGATTCGCGCGGTCTGCGGCCTTCCGCTCGGCGACACCGACGTCGTCCGGCCGGCCGCCATCTATAACCTGCTGGGCGAGGTTTGGTCGGGACCGACCGCCCCGGGCATCCAGGACGCAATTGCGCAGCCCGGCGTACGCGTGCACCTGTATGGCAAACGCGAAGCGCGCCCCGGACGTAAGATGGGACACCTGTCCGCCTGCGGAGACTCGAGCGACCTGGCCCTGCAGCGTGTCATAGATGCCTACCGCCGGATGGCCTCCGGCACCGATGGAGCCCTCCCGTGACTGTGTCGACGCCGACCTTCCGGACCCTCGATGACGCCGAGTGCACTGCCTTGCTCGCGGCGCATCATGTTGGACGCATTGCCTTCGGCTATTACGGCCGCGTGGACATCGAACCCATCCACTACGTCTGGTCGAACGGCGAGATCTACGGGCGCACGCGCGACGGCACCAAGCTCCGCGCCATCGTCGCCAATCGGCAGGTTGCCTTCGAGATCGACGAGGTAGGTGCCATGTTCGACTGGCGCAGTGTCGTGGTGAAGGGCACGCTCGTCGTGCTCGAGGCCGATGAGGCGGCGGACGGTGAATGGCAGCGCGCGGTCACGCACCTGCGCCGGATCATCCCCGGGGCATTCACCGCGGATGACCCGACACCGGAGCGGAGCATCGTCTTTCGCATCCACGCCGAGCAGCTCACCGGCCGCTCGGCCGCCTCGGCGCCCCTCGGCTGAGTCCTACTTGCCGCGGCCGTATCGCCGCAGCACCTCGCGGACGCGGTCGAGCGGGATCGCCTCGACCGTCCGGCCGTTGCCGGTGACCGTCGTGGCCTGGAAGAGCGAGTTGTAGATGGCCTCCTCCGTCGCCTCGACGACGGCCTCGAAGACCCCCGACACCTCCTCGTTCGCCAACTCGGCCGTCTCGAGCCGCCGCGCGTTGAAGGCGCGCCGCACTTCCTTCGCCGTCGAGAAGGCAATCACGTAGTCGCCGCTGCCGTTCGACGCCGATGATCCCGTGCGGCCCAGCCCCAGCATCGCCCGCGAGGCCACGCGCCGCAGGTTGCGGTCGCTGAGCGGCGCGTCGGTGGCCACGACCATCATGATCGACCCGTCGCCACCATCACGCGAAGTAACGTCTTTGAACGAATACTGGCCAAGCTCCTGGCCGACGGGCGCCCCCGCCACCTGAAGCACGCCGCCGAAGTTCGACTGCACGAGCACCCCGACGGTGTATCCGCCAAGTGCCGGCGGTAGCACCCGCGAGGCGGTGCCGATGCCCCCCTTCCAGCCGAACGCCACCGTGCCGTGGCCGGCGCCGACGCTCCCCTCGGCCACCGCACCACCGGTCGCGCTCTCGAGCGCGGCGCGCACGTGGGCCGCCGTGATCGGCCGCGCGCGAATGTCGTTGAGGCCGCCGTCATTCGTTTCACCGACCACCGGGTTGATTGAGCGCACGCGCTCCATCCCGGGTTGCTCCAGCATCCACGCCGTCAGCGCATCCGCCGCCTTCCAGACGCAAAGCGTGCACGTCAGCAGGATCGGCGTCTCCAACTCGCCAAGTTCGTTGGCCTGCGTGGCGCCAATCAGCTTGCCGAAGCCGTTCCCTACCCAGATGGCGGCGGGGACCCGTTCGAGGTACGCGTTCCCCTCGTGCGGCACTATCGCCGTCACGCCCGTGCGCACCCCCGCCCCCTCGGTGACCGTCGTCTGCCCCACGCGGACGCCGGCGACATCGGTAATGGCGTTGTTCGCGCCGGGGCCGAAGACTCCCGGGGCGACGCCGAGGTCGCGCGCACGAGCGCGCTGGGCGGCAAGCGGAGTAGACATGGCGGCAAGGCAGAGGACGAGGGAGCTAGGGCGCATGGGAGAGGCAGACGGAAGACGGGAGACGGGAGACGGGAGGTCGGAGACGGGAGGCCGGAGACGGGAGGCCGGAGACGGGAGGCCGGAGTCGGGAGGCCGGAGACGGCGGACCACGTCGCTCGCCATGGAAACTGGTGCAACCTCCGTCCAGCGTCTATCGTCAGATCGGTCGACTGTCTCTCGTCTCTCGTCTCCCGTCTCCCGTCTCCCGTCTGCCTTTTCAGTGCCTCTCCCCCCCCTCATCGGCCACATCCCGCTTCGCGACCGTCTCGCCGCTCAATGGCGAGCCGGGCGCCTGCCGGCGTCGCTCCTGCTCCACGGCCCGGAAGGGGTCGGCAAGCAGCGGCTGGCGCTCTGGCTGGGGCAGATGATGCTGTGCACGGGCGAGAACGCGCCCTGCGGCGAGTGTCAGGCCTGTCGGTACGCGCTCGACGGCCGGCACCCTGACCTGCACTGGATCTTCCCGCGCCCCCGACTGCGCGACGATCCGGGCATCGACGAAACCAAGGAAGATCTGGAGCAGGCGATCGCCGAGCGCGTCGAGGCAAACGGTCTCTACGCGCGCCCTGGCGGTTCCGAGGGGATCTACGTCTACGTCGGCCGAATGCTCCTCCAGCAGGCCGCGCTTGCTCCCGCACTCGGCCGCCGCAAGATCTTTGTCATTGGCGACGCGGAGCGGATGGTGCCGCAGGCATCGAGCCCCGAGGCGGCGAATGCATTCCTCAAGCTGCTTGAGGAGCCGCCGCCCACCGTGACCTTCATCCTCACGTCCAGCGAACCGACGTCGCTCCTGCCCACCATCAAGTCGCGCGTCATCGCGTTCCGCGTACCGCGCCTCGGCGACGCCGAACTGCGCCAGTTCATCGCTCTGCCGGCGGTGCGCGAGGCGCTCGGCGCCGGCGTCGAGGACGAGGAGCGCCTGCGGCTGTGCGAGGGTGCGCGGGGC
>JAKAJN010000201.1 GCA_021813725.1 bacterium
GCCCTTCGGCGGCAGAATCTACCGCGCGACGGCGCCGCGTCCATCCGAGTGTCGCGGCCCACGCGGGCGGCACACGCCCGTTGCACACGTCCGTCGCACACGCCCGTCGCACACGCCCGTCGCACGCGCCCGTCGCACGCGCCCAGTCGGTCACGGTTGGTGCCGGCGCCTTGCGCATCCACCGTGTCGCCGCGAGGTTGACGTTTACACGCTGCATCTCGGAGACCGGGCTCTTGCACACGGCCGTGGCACCATCGCGCGCGAAGCTGCTCCTCGCCTTCGCCGCGGTCTATCTCATCTGGGGGTCCACGTACCTCTTTATCCGGTTCGCCATCGAGACGGTGCCGCCGTTCCTCGTGGGCGGCATTCGCTTTTTGCTGGCCGGATTCGCGATGTATGCGTGGCTGCGCTGGCGCGGCGCCCCGCAACCGACCCGCCTGGAATGGCGTTCGGCGTTCATCATCGGTCCGCTCCTGATGACCGGCGGCAACGGTGGCGTGGTCTGGTCGGAACAGTTCGTTGCGTCGGGCATCGTGGCACTCGTGGTGGCGCTCGTGCCGCTCTGGATGCTCCTGCTCGTCTGGCTGCGCGGCGGCACGCGCCCGGTGGTGCGCGAGTGGCTCGGCGTCGCCACCGGGCTCATTGGCGTCGCGCTGCTCATCTCGACGGATGGCTCGCCGGCCTCCGGCGGCATCGGCCCGCTCGCCCTGCTGGTGCTCATCTTCTCGACGCTGAGCTGGTCGGTGGGGTCGCTCATCGCGCGCGACGCGCCGCTGCCGCCCAGCCCGCTGCTCGCGAGTGCCATGGAAATGATTGCCGGCGGCGTCGGCATGCTCGCACTCGCGTTGGTGCGCGGCGAGTTCCAGCAGCTCGCGATGAGCCACGTGTCGTGGCGCTCCGGACTTTCGATCGTCTATCTCGCCGTCTTCGGCTCCATCATAGCGTTCTCGGCGTACAAGTGGCTGCTCAATCAGGTGACGCCGGCGGCAGTGGGGACCTACGCCTTCGTGAATCCCGTCGTTGCGGTGGGACTGGGCTGGATGTTCGCCGCCGAGCCGCTCGGCGCTCGCACGCTGGTGGCAATGGTGGTGATCGTGGCCGCCGTGGTGATGGTGGCGCTGAAGCCGCGGCATCAGGTGCTGGCGGATCCCGCGGAGTAGTCCCTCCGCGCCGCCCGCTGCCCGCTGCACCCTGCACTTCGGGATGCTATCTTTGCGCCCCATGACGCCCAGCAGTCTTCACGGAACGGCTTCGACGGTGCATCCGTCCGTGGCTCCGGCACGCTTACAGCTTCCGGAGACCGATGCGCCGTTGTGGGCGATCATCTTCGCCGGCGGCATCGGGTCGCGCTTTTGGCCGCTGAGCACGCCGTCGCGTCCCAAGCCGCTGCTGCGCCTCGTCAGCGACCAGCCCCTGCTGGTGGACAGCGTGCACCGGCTCGCGTCCATCATACCGGCCGATCGCGTGCTCGTGCTGACCAGTCGCGACATCGCGCCGGCCATCCGCGCGGCGCTCTCCTCGCTGCCGGAGATGAATATCCTCGTCGAGCCGCGCCCGCTCGGCACGGCGGCGGCGCTGGCGTGGGGGGCGCAGGAGGTGGCGCGCCGCGCCGGTCCGCACACGCTCTGCTGTGCGATGCACGCCGATCTCGCCGTCGGCTATCCGGAGGAATTCTGCCGCGTGCTGCGGCGCGCCGGGGCGGTGGCGGAACGTGAGGACGCACTCGTGGCCGTCGGCGTCCGTCCGACGCGCGTCGACCCGAGCTTCGGCTACCTCCGGCCCGGCGAACCGCTCGACGCGGGGCACGCCCTGGCCGACGGCGGCGTGCACGAAGTGACCGACTTCATCGAGAAGCCAAGCGAAGCTGAGGCGATGGTGCATATCGCCGCCGGCGCCCTCTGGCATTCGGGCGTGCTCGTCGGCACGGCGAGCGGCTTCCTGTCGCAGCTCGACGAGAAGACCGTCGAGCTGCGGGACGGCTTCGACGCGCTCCGGGCGGGCAACCTGCCGGCGTTCGTCGGGAGCATCCGCTCGATCGGCATCGAGCGCGGACTGCTCGAACGCCATCCGCGCCTGCTCGTGATCCCCGGCGAGTTCGAATGGGACGATGTCGGCACCTGGGCGTCGCTGCGGCGCGCGCGATCGCTCGACGATGACGGCAACGGCGTGGTGGGCACCGCGCACTTCGTGGACGCCGACTCGAACATTGTGCACGGCGAAACGGGGGTGGTGGTGCTCTACGGCGTTTCCAAGATGCTGGTCGTCACACTGCCTGGGCTGACGTTCGTGACGCCGCTCGAACGCGCCACCGACCTCAAGCCGCTCCTCGACGCGCTCCCGGGCTCAATGCGCATCAATCCGGGCGTCGAGGAGTCGAGCTGAATCGGCGTCCGCGCGGCTACCGCAACGACATCGTGAGCCGCAGGGTCCGGCCGGGCTGCGGCAGGCCGCACTGGTCGTAGACGGCCACGTCGCCGACGTTGTCCATCGCCAGCACGGCGCGCAGTCGGGTGAACAGGCCGCCGGAGGCCACCGCGAAGTCGCGCTGCAGCGCCAAGTCGGCCACCGTCCGCCCGCGCAGCGCGTCCTCGCTCTTCGTGTCGGCGTTCAGGCAGTACTGTCGACCGGTCACGCGCGCCGTGGCAAAGGCACGGGCGGCCCGTGGCAGCGGCACGCCAAGCTCGAGCCGCGCGCGCGTCTCCGGATTGTTCTCGGCGTGCCGGGGCAGGTCGTTCGCGGTGCGGTCCGCAATTCGGATGTGCTGAAGCGTCGCGTCGCCATTGAGTGTGACGGCCCGGGCGGCGTCGGCTCCAAACGCCACGCCGCCGAGGAGTTCAATGCCGTCACTCTCGATGCGGTCACGATTCACGCGCATGAAGCGCGTCGGGTTGGACAGCGTGATGCGCACCACCGCGTCATCGAGGCGATGGCGGAATCCGATCGCCTGGAGTGACCACGGCGTGCGCGATGCATCAGGTCCCCGCATGGTGAGTCCGCCCTCGACGCCAAGCAGTCGCTCGGGCTTCAGGTCGGGATTGGGTCGGAAGCGGTTGAGCGCGCCGGAGTACAGCTCGCGCAGGGAGGGGAATCGCGAACGCGCGCTCGCGCCCGCGTGCAGCTTGAGGCGCGCGCCAACGTCGCGCGTCGCGCCGAGGCGCCACCCCGCGCTGTTCATCGGCGGCTGGCTCGGCGTGCGACCGCCGGTCTCGGGCGTGCGGGTACGATCGAACACGACGCCGCCGGCGAGCTTCCCGTGCAGGCCAACCGGCGTCTCGATCTCCACGCCGCTGCTGTGCAGCGTCTGGCGATAGTCGGCGGCCGCGGCCGGCGGCAGCGTCTCCACATACGAGACGTCGGCGCCAATGTAGCTCGCCCGCAGCATCGCGTGGCGCAGCGTATGCGTGAGCAGAAGGCGGGTCGTCACGGTCCGTTCGTCGCCGAGCTCGGTGGCGCTGACGGTGCGGTAGGTGCGACTCGAGAACGACTCGATCTTCAGGGCGCCGCTATTGACGCCGACGCCGGCTTCCAGCGAACCGGACCCAAACGGCGTCGAGAAGATTCCGGTGGTCGCCGAGACCATCGCGATGGCGCGCCGGTGATAGGGGAACCGCCAGAGGCGCGGCGCCGCGATGTGCTCTTCGGGGGGAACGCCGCGGCTCGCATCGAAGGCGGAGATCATCGCCCCGAGCGAACGCCCGCCCGGGCTGCTCCAGCGCAGCGAGACGAAGCCGTCCACCTGCGACAAGTCGGTGCCGGTGCGCAGGCCGTCCTCGGCGGTGGTGTCCGTGACGCCGCCGGCGAGCGCTACGCCATCACGTTGTCGGCTGGCGACGCCCGTGCGCAGAGAGAGGGAACCGCCGCGCACGGCGTCCCATCGCCGGCCATACCCCAGCGTGCC
>JAKAJN010000043.1 GCA_021813725.1 bacterium
ACGGACGGACGCGGGGGTACACGCCCGCGGCCAGGCGGCCGGCGTGGAGGTGCCGCTTCATTGGACACCCGATCGGCTGAGGCACGTGCTCAATGCGCAGCTTCCCGACGACGTTTCTGTGGCAGCGGTGCACGAGATGCACCCGGAGTTTCACGCGCGATTCAGCGCGACCAGTCGGCGGTATAGCTACACCGTGGGGCTCGATGAAGCTGCCCGCTCGCCGTTTCGGCGTCGCTGGGAGTGGCCGGTCGAGAGGCCCGTGGATGGCGACGCGCTGGCGTGGTGCGCGGCCGCGCTCCTCGGGGAGCATCGGTTCTTCGGGTTTGCGGTTCGGGGCACGGCGCCAGCCGATGACGACCATCGCTGCGAAGTTCGCTTCGCGCGCTGGCGCGCGGTGCCGGGCGGCATGGTCTTCGACATCGAGGCGAGCCGATTCCTGCACCATATGGTGCGCTTCCTCGTGGGCACGATGATCGAGGTCGCCACGCACCAGCGCCCGCGCGAGGAGTTTGCCGCCTTGCTCGTTGCCGCTGCCAACGACGAAGTGTCGCCGCCGGCTCCGGCCTGCGGCTTGTGCCTTGAGCAGGTCACCTATCCCGCCGCCCTGTACCTTACCAGCTGATGCGCATCTTCCACGCTTCCGTCGCCCTCGATGACGTTCGTTGGGCGTTTGCCGCCGGCTTGATTGATGGCGTCGTGGCGACGCCGGCCGTGATTGCCTCGCAACTGCCCAATGCCGACCCGCGCGAACTCGTGCAGGAACTGTCGGCGGCCGTCCCGCTTCCGGTCATCGCGTCGGCGCGGGCCGTCAATCGCGACGAACTGTACAAGGGCGCGCGCGAACTCACCCGGCTCGCCGAACAGGTCATCGTGGCGATCCCGCTGGTAGAGGACGCGTTGCCGGCCATCAAGCGGCTCAGCGCGGAAGGGGTGCGAGTGGCGGCGACCCTGGTGCACAACGCGGCGCAGGCGACGCTCGCGGCCAAGGCGGGGGCGTCCATCGTCACCATTGCGGTGGACGCAGCCGCACACGTCGGAGACGACCCCACGCTCGCCATTTCGGAATCACGCGTGATCTTCGATCGCTTCGGCGTCGAATGCGACATCATCGCCGCCGGACCGTCGAGCGCGCGCGCCTTCACCGATGCGCTCGCTGCGGGCGCGGACGGCGCGGTTCTCTCCACCGACGTGCTGAAGGCGCTGCTGCAGCACCCGCTGACCGACCGCGGCTTCGACCGCTTCCTTGGTGAAATCAGCCGTCGACCCAAGCCCCGCCGCCCCCGGTGACCATGAGCCGCCTCACTCCCTTCTGCTTCGCCCTCCTGCTGGCCTGTGAGGGCGCCGCGCCATCGCACAGCGCCGCGCAAGGCGTAGCGGCGCGACGCGAATCCAACGTGCAAATCGCGCAGTCGCGCCGCTCGGCCATCACCGAGGCGGTGGCGCGCGTCTCCCCAGCCGTCGTGACCGTGCAGACCGAGACGGTCTTTCGCACGCCGGTCGATCCGTTCGCCTTCTTCTTCGGCAACAACCAGGGCGGCACGCAGACGCGCTCCGGCATCGGCTCGGGCTTCATCACGCAGTCCAACGGCGTGGTCGTCACGAACGCCCACGTCGTCTCCGGCGCGTCCAACGTGAGTGTGGCACTCCGCGACGGCACCACGTACCCGGCGAAGGTCGTCGGCATCGACGAGATGAACGACCTCGCCGTGCTCAGGATCGACGCGCGCAACCTGCCCACCGCGCCGCTCGGCAGTTCGCGTGACTTGCTGATCGGCGAGTGGGTGGTGGCCATCGGCAATCCGTACGGGTTCCTGCTCGGCAATTCCGAGCCGTCGGTCACCGCCGGCGTGATCAGCGCCACCGGACGCAACCTCGTGGGACAGAGCGAGGGCCAGGGGGTCTACGTGGACATGATCCAGACGGATGCGTCCATCAACCCCGGCAATTCGGGCGGCCCGCTCATCAACGCCGCGGGCGAAGTGATTGGCGTCAACAGCTCGATCTACACGCCCACCGGCGGCTCCATCGGACTCGGCTTCGCGATTCCCATTGACCGGGCGAAGCGCGTCACCGACGACTTGCTGGCGCACGGCACCGTGCGGCGGCCGTGGATCGGCGTGAAGATCGAGCTGCCACAGCAAAACAACCGCGACGCCCTGCGGGGCGGCGCGGTGATTCGCACTGTGACGCCGGGATCGCCCGCCGCGACGGCCGGCCTGCAGGTCGGCGACGTGATCACGCAGTCGCGGGACCGCGCCGTGCGCAACGCCTACGACTGGGAAGCCGAACTGCTCGAGATGCGCGTCGGCGAGCAGGCGGAGGTGCACGTGCGTCGCGGCGGCCGCGAGCGAACCGTCAGCGTGCGCGTAGCCGACCTGCCCGAAGTCACCGCGCAGAAGGTCTCCGTGCTGAAGGAGATCGAGCTCGTGACGCTCACCGCGGCGATTCGCGCGGAGCGCGGCGTGCGCTCGAGCCAGGGTGCCGTCGTATACCGCGTGTCGTCGCGCGTCACGGAGGAGTTGGGTCTGCAGACCGGCGACGTGATCGTGCAGGTGAATCGGTCGGCGGTCACCGATGCCCAGCAGGCGGGACGCCTGCTCGAGGCGATGACCGGACGCGGGCCGATTCGCATGATCGTCGAGCGTGGCGGCTACCTCTACCCGATTGACTTCCAGATCCGATGACTGAGACCGCGACGTGGAGCTCCCCGCTGGCCGAGCGCTACGCCTCGGCGGCCATGTTGCAGCTGTGGTCGCCGTCGTCGCGCTACGGACTCTGGCGCCGCCTCTGGCTGGCCCTCGCCGAGGCGGAGCGTGAGCTTGGTGCCGACATTTCCGATGCGGCGCTCGCCGCCATGCGCGCGCATCTCGATGATATCGATTTCCCCGCGGTGGCGGCCTACGAGAAGCGGTTCCGGCACGACGTGATGGCGCACGTGCATGCATTCGGCGACGCGGCGCCGGCGGCGCGCGGCGTCATTCACCTCGGCGCCACCTCGGCGTTCGTCACCGACAATGCCGACCTGATCCTGATGCGCCGTGGACTCGAGCTGTTGCGCGCGCGCGTCGTCACCCTGCTGCGCGCCTTCGCGGCGTTCGCGGCGCGGTGGAAGGACGAGCCGGCGCTCGGCTACACACATCTGCAGCCGGCGCAGCCGACGACTGTCGGCAAGCGCGCGACGCTCTGGATGCAGGACCTCGTGCTCGATCTCGCCGATCTCGAGCACCGCATCGCCGCGCTGCCGCTGCGCGGCGTCAAGGGAACGACCGGGACGCAGGCGAGTTTCCTGGCGATCTTTGGCGGCGATCACGCCAAGGTGCGCGAACTCGACCGCCGCGTCACGCGCGCGATGGGGTTCGAGCACTCGCTGGCGGTGACCGGCCAGACCTACACGCGCAAGCTCGACGCGCATGTGCTCGACGTCCTCGCCGGACTGGCCGCGAGCGCGGCCAAGTTTGCCTCCGACCTCCGCCTCCTGCAGGCGTTCGGCGAGATCGAGGAGCCGTTCGAAAAAGAACAGATCGGTTCGTCGGCGATGGCGTACAAGCGCAACCCGATGCGCAGCGAGCGCATCAACTCGCTGAGCCGCTTCGTGCTGTCGCTGGCGCCCAACGCCAACCAGACGCACAGCGTGCAGTATTTCGAACGCACGCTCGACGACTCGGCGAATCGTCGGCTGGCGGTCCCCGAGGCCTTCCTCGCCACCGACGCGCTGCTCATCCTGATGGAGAACATCGCGCGGGGACTTGAAGTGCATCCGGCACGCATCCGCCGTCGCCTGGCCGACGAACTGCCGTTCATGGCGACAGAGGAGCTGATTGTACGCGCCGTGCAAGCGGGGGGTGACCGACAGCAGATCCACGAGGTCATCCGCCGCCACAGCATTGCCGCGGCGCGTGCCATGAAGGATGACGGCATCGCCAACGACATGTTGGACCGACTCGCGGCGGACCCGGCCTATCCGGTGGCGATCGCCGACCTGCAGGAGGCGCTCGACCCTGCGCGGTTCACCGGTCGCTCGGCGCAGCAAGTCACGGAGTTCCTCGCCGAAGTGGTGGAACCGCTGCTCGCGGGTGCCGTGGACGCGGCGCCTGAGGAGGTGCGCGTATGAGCCCAACCCTGGTGGGCACCACCGAGCTGCCGCTCGCCCTCGTTCGTCGCGGCAAGGTGCGCGACGTGTACGCCGTCGGCGACGATCGCCTCCTGCTCGTGGCCAGCGACCGGGTCAGCGCGTTCGATGTGGTGATGCGGGAGCTCGTGCCGTACAAGGGCGCGGTGCTCACCCAGATCACCGCGTGGTGGCTGCGCCAGTTCGAGGACGAGATCGCGCATCACCTGCTCTCGGTGGACGCGGAGGCCATTGTCGCCGAGGTGCCGGCGCTGCGGCCGCACCTTCCGCAACTGCGCGGCCGCGCGATGCTCAGCCGCCGCACCGAGGTCTTTCCCATTGAATGTGTGGTGCGCGGGTACATCAGCGGCTCCGCCTGGAAGGAGTACCAGGCGACCGGCACGCTGGCCGGCGAGGCGTTGCCGGCCGGGCTGCGCGAGAGCTCGCCCTTCCCCGCCCCGGTATTCTCCCCCGCCACGAAGGCCGAGTCGGGGCACGACGAAAACATCACGGTGGCGCGGATGCGCAGCGTCGTGGGAGACGAGGTGGCGGCCACGCTGGAGCAGCTCGCGCGGCGCGTCTACGAGCGCGGACGCGACGTGGCGGCGGCGCGCGGCATCATCATCGCCGACACGAAGTTCGAGTTTGGCCGCGCTCCCGATGGCCGCATACTTCTCATCGACGAAGTGATGACCCCTGACAGCTCGCGTTTCTGGCCCGCCGACCACTACGCTCCGGGGCGCACCCAGCCCAGCTTCGACAAGCAGCCGCTGCGCGACTGGCTGGACGGCGAGCGCCGCGCCGGCCGCTGGGACGGCAACTACCCGCCCCCAACGCTCCCCGCGTCAGTCGTTGGCGCCACGAGCGAGCGATATCTCGACGCGTTTCGCCGGGTCACCGGCGCCGCACTCGATACGAGGGCTCTCGCATGAGGTTCGCGCGCGAGGGACTCCCCTTCATGTGGGCCGCGGCCGCGTTGGCGCTGGCAGTGATCGTCGCTGCGTATCGCTGGCCGCGTCCGGCCGTGATCGCGTTGGCCGTAGTCAGCGTCGCGCTCGCCGTCTGGGTGGCCTACTTCTTCCGCGACCCGGAGCGAACCGGCGAGCGAGGGCCGCGGCTCGTCATCGCACCCGCGGACGGAAAGGTTGTGCAAGTGATGGAAGTGGATGAGCCGGCCTTCATGCACGGCCGGGCCATCCGGATCGCCATCTTCATGAACGTCTTCAGCGTGCACGTGAACCGGTATCCGGTGAGCGGCCGCGTCGCGTACACGCATTACAACCCGGGCAAGTTCATCAACGCCGCCGAGGACAAGGCGTCGCTCGAAAACGAGCAGTCGTCGGTCGGCATCGAAACCGGCGCGCATCGCGTGCTCGTGCGCCAGATCGCCGGGCTCATCGCCCGACGCATCGTCACGTACAGCCGGCCCGGCGATCAGGCGGACCAGGGCGAGCGGTTTGGCCTCATCCGCTTCGGATCGCGCGTGGACGTCTACCTCCCCGTCGGCAGCGTGCCGAAGGTGACGCTGGGCGAGCACACGTCGGCCGGGACCACCGTCATCGCGGAGCTGCCCTGATGCGACGCCCCACCCTGCCGCGCCCGTCGCTCGTGATGCTGCCGAACGGCTTCACGCTGGGGAGCCTGTTCTTCGGCATCTTCGCCATCGTGGCGGCGTCGCGCGGCGAACACGTGCGCGCCGGTTGGTACATCGTCACGGCGGCATTCTGCGACATGTTCGACGGCCGCATTGCCCGCGCCACCAACACGGGAAGCCGGTTCGGCGAAGAGTTGGATTCGCTGGTGGATGCCATCTCGTTTGGCGTCGCTCCGGCGTTGATGATGTACTTCGCAGAGCTGAACCACACCGGCTGGGACTGGATCTTCGTCTGGCTGTACGTGGCCTGCGCGGTGATGCGCCTCGCGCGCTTCAACATCGAGCAGGCGGGCAAGTCCAAGACGTTCTTCCAGGGGCTCCCGAGCCCGGCGGCGGGAGGCACGCTCGCCACGTACTACTGGTTCTCGCAAACGCAGCTCTACCAGGAAACGATGATCGGCGACCTGCCATGGCAGTCCATCCTGCGATTCCTGATGGTCGCGCTCGCCTTCCTGATGATCAGCAATGTGCCGTATCCGGCATGGCCGCGATTCTCACTGCGCAACTGGTACGGCGCACTCGGGGTCATCGTGTTCCTCGCGGTCATCGTCGGCATGTTTTTCCTGCCGAAGCAGTTCTTCTTCCCGCTCGGCGTCGCCTACGTGACGTCGGGCATCGTCATCGCGATCGTCCGCGGGCTCTTCGACATGGCGTCGCCGTTTGACAACGGCGACGAAGACGACGACCTGGCGGAGACTGGCAACGCTCCGGCGTTCGCTGTCGCCGGCGCGTCGTCGAAGCGACCGGACGATTCTCACCGCCGCCGCCGTCGCCACCGCCCCCGCGGGGATCGCGGCGGCCCCGATCAAGGTGCGCCCGAGGGCCCCACGCCGTGAAGTCTTTTCGTGTCAGCGTCCACATTGTCCCGCGCAAGGGACTCCTCGACCCGCAGGGCAAGGCAGTTGCCGATGCCCTGCACACGCTGGGCTTCCACGCCGTCGGCGACGTGCACGTGGGCCGGCACCTCGTGATCGAGACCGCCGCGAGCGATGCGGCCGCCGCCGAGGGCGCCGTGCGGGAGATGTGCTCGAGGCTCCTCGCCAATCCGGTGACCGAGGACTTCGAGATCGCCGGAGTGGCCGCGTCATGAAGTTCGGCATCGTCAGCTTCCCCGGGTCCAACTGCGACGACGATGCCGTCTACGCCGCGACCGAGACGCTCGGCTTGCCGGCGGTGAAACTGTGGCACAAATCGCACGACTTGGAGGGAAGCGACGTCATCGTGCTCCCGGGTGGCTTCGCCTACGGCGACTACCTGCGCGCCGGCGCCATCGCGCGATTCTCGCCGATCATGCGGGAGGTGGCGGCGCACGCCCAGCGCGGGGGGCCGGTCATCGGCATCTGCAACGGATTCCAGATCGCCTGCGAAGCCGGCCTGCTCCCGGGCGCCCTGATGCGCAACGCGGGCCTGCAGTTCCTGTCCATGCCCGTCACCATTCGTGTCGAGAACACCAGCACGCGCTGGACGGCGCTCTGCACCGAGGGCCAGCGCCTGACGATGCCGATCGCGCACGGCGAAGGACGCTATACGGTGGATGCCACCACGCTCGAGCGCGTCGAGGGCGAGGGGCTCGTGGTCTTCCGCTACGTGGACGAGCGCGGGGAAGCCACCGCCGCCGCCAATGTGAACGGATCGCTCGACAACATCGCCGGCGTGCGCAACGCCGCGGGCAATGTGGTCGGCCTCATGCCGCACCCCGAGCGGGCGCTCGATCCCCTGCTCGGCTCCGCCGACGGACGCGTGCTGTTCGAGTCCGTCCTTGCCGCAGTGCACGCCTGACCGGAGCCATCATGCGACGCTTCATCCTGCTGAGCTGCCTTGCCGCCCTCCCGCTGTCCGCCCAGGCAGTCATTGATCCGGGCATGTCCAAGGCGATGGTCGTGCAGCGGCTCGGCGCGCCGGTTATCGAACGCACCGCCGGCACCTCCACGTTTCTCTTTTTCCGCAACGGCTGTGAGCGCACCTGCGGGATGAATGACGTGGTCGTGTTGGAAGAGGATGCCGTCGTGGACGCGGTCTTTCGGTCGGCGAAGCGCCGCTACAGCGGCAGCAGTTCATCGCCGCGGATGATCCCCGCCGCCGAGGCGATCAAGGCCAAGGCTACACAGCCCGCCGCACCGTCCGACGGTCCGATTACGATTCAACTCAAGGGGCGCAAGCCGGCCACCGGCAGCGCCTCTCCCACCCGCGGCGCGTGACGCCGCCCCCTGTTTCACATCCTCACCCCGCGTGACTCCATGGCCGACCATCACCGTTCACAGCATCCCGACGATTTCAAGCCGCCCCGTCCGGAGGACTTTCGGAAGCTGCGCACCGAGGATGAGTATTTTCTCAAGCTCGACGCCGAACTGATCAAGGCGCATCGCGCCCGACTCGACGCCGAGCGAAAGCATGCTGAGCGGCACGCGACGCACAACAAGTGCCCGAAATGCGGCGCCGACCTGAAGGAAGTGAAGCACGGCCACATTCTCATCGACGTCTGTCCGTCGTGCAAAGGCGTGTGGCTCGACGCCGGCGAACTGGAGATGATCGAGCACGTGCACGAATCGAAGGTGGGCACCTTTTTCACCGATCTCCTGAAGGGTCTCAGCCAAAAGTGACCGCTACTCCACGCCCCGGCGACCCGGTCATCACCCCCGCCCTCGTCGCCGAGCACGGCCTCACGCCGGACGAATTCGAACGGCTGCGCGTGATGCTGGGCCGCGAACCGACGTTCACCGAACTCGGCGTCATCTCGGCGCTCTGGAGCGAGCACTGCTCGTACAAGCATTCGCGACCGGTGTTGCGCACGCTCCCCACGACCGCCCCCTATGTGCTCCAGGGTCCGGGTGAGAACGCCGGCGTCATCAGCATCGGCGACGGGCTGGCTGTCGCGTTCAAGATCGAATCGCACAACCATCCGTCGGCCGTGGAACCCTACCAGGGCGCCGCGACGGGCGTGGGCGGCATCCTGCGCGACGTCTTCACGATGGGCGCGCGCCCGATTGCGATGCTCAATTCGCTGCGCTTCGGCTCGCTCGACACTCCTCGCGTGCGCTACCTCGTGGGCGGCGTGGTCAAGGGAATCGGCGATTACGGCAACTGCGTGGGCATCCCCACCGTCGCCGGCGACGTGATGTTCGATGCCGCGTACGAGGGCAACCCGCTCGTCAACGCGATGTGCGTCGGGATCCTGCGCGAGGAAGACCTCATCCGCGCCAAGGCCGAAGGCGTCGGCAATCCGATCATCGCCGTTGGCGCCCGCACCGGCCGCGATGGCATCCACGGCGCGTCGTTTGCCTCCGAGGACCTCAGCGACGAGAACGAAGCGAAGCGGCCTCGCGTGCAGGTGGGAGATCCGTTCACGGAGAAGTTGCTGCTCGAGGCGTCACTCGAACTCATCACGAGCGGCCACATCGTCGCCATCCAGGACATGGGGGCCGCTGGCCTCACCTCCTCGTCGGCCGAGATGGCCGAACGCGGCGACGTCGGCGTGACCATTGACACGCGCAAGGTACCGCAGCGCGAGCAGGGGATGACCCCGTACGAGATCCTGCTCAGCGAGTCGCAGGAGCGCATGCTCGTCGTGGCACGCCGGGGACGCGAGGCGGAGGTCAAGCAGATTCTCACCAAGTGGGATCTCACCGCCGAGGTGATTGGCGAGGTAATCGCCGAGCCGGTCTACCGCGTGATGGAGGGCGATCAGGTGGTTGCCGAGTTCCCCGGCACGCGACTCGTCACGGACTGCCCGCAGTATCATCCCGAGGCCCGCGAATCGGACGAGGCGGTGGTGCGACGCGCGCGCGACGTGCACGCGGTACCGGAGAGGCCGGAGGAAGCAGATCCCGCGTGGACCCTGCAGCGCCTGCTCGAGTCGCCGACGATTGCATCGAAGCGCTGGATCACCACGCAGTACGACTCGACGGTGCGCACCAATACAGTGATGGGCCCTGGCGACGGTGACGCCGCGGTCATCCGCATCCGCGGCACGAACAAGGCGATCGCCCTCAAGACCGACTGCAACGGCCGTTACGTCTTCCTCGATCCGCGCATCGGCGGTCGCATTGCCGTTGCCGAGGCGGCGCGCAATGTGGCGTGCACCGGTGCGCGCCCGATGGCCATCACCAACTGCCTCAATTTCGGCAACCCCAAGAAACCCGACGTCTTCTTCCAGTTCCGTGAAGCCGTCTACGGGATGGGCGACGCCTGCCGCGCGCTCGGCACGCCGGTGACCGGTGGCAACGTCTCGCTCTACAACGAAAACCCGCAGGGCGCGGTCTATCCCACCCCGACCATCGGCATGGTCGGGCTGATGGACGACGTGCGCCACGCGACGCGCGCGCCGTTCCAGCAGGAGGGGCATGCGATTGTCCTGCTGGGCGAGAACACGTACGAGTTGGGCGGCAGTGAATACCTCGCATGGATTCACGGTGTCGTGGCTGGCGCACCACCGGCCTGCGATCTCGACGGCGAGAAGCGGCTGATCAACGCGCTGCTGCAGGCCATCGGCGATGGCGATGTCGCGTCGGCGCACGACTGCTCCGAGGGGGGCCTGGCCGTCGCGCTGGCGGAGTGCTGCATCGGACGCCGGGAGAATCCGCGCGGCGCCCAGGTGGATCTGTCGGCGTGGTCGGACGTAATCCCGTTGCGCGCCCTGCTCTTCGGCGAGGCGCAGGGGCGCGTGGTCATCTCAACGCCCCGCCCCGACGCCGTGCTCGCCACGGCGCGGGCACACGGCGTCAGCGCAGCCGTCATCGGCACCGTGCGCAGTGCGAGCGCTGGCCTGGTTCTCACCGTCGGCGCGCGCACGATTCGCGCCGCGACAGCGCAATTGATCGAGGCGTACCACGAAGCGCTGCCGCGCGCGATGCAGCGTGCCGCCGCCGAGGTCGTCGAGCGGGACCCGGCGCTGGCGGGAGGGACGCGCTAATGTGCGGCATCTTTGGCATTCAAGGCACGCCCGACGCGGCACGCATCACGCACCTGGGACTCTATTCCCTGCAGCACCGCGGACAGGAGTCGGCGGGAATCGTCGCGGTGGCCGACGACGGCACGGCCGAGCAGGTGCGCAAGATGGGGCTGGTCTCCGACGGCTTTGAGGAGGACCGCATCGCCCTGCTGAACGGTGCGACCGCCATTGGGCACACGCGGTACTCGACTGCGGGCACGAGCACAATTGACAATGCCCAGCCCGTGTTCGTGCGATTCCGCGGCGGGCACATTGCGCTGGCCCACAACGGCAACCTGACCAACGCGGTGCAACTACGCGGCGCCCTCGAGGCCGAGGGATCCATCTTCGCGTCGACGATGGACAGCGAGGTGATTGTCCATCGCATTGCCAAGTCGCGGGCGGCCTCCCCCGAGGCCCAGCTCGCCGATGCGCTGCGGGGAGTGGAGGGGGCGTACTCGCTGCTGGTGGTGATCGGCACCACGCTGCTCGCCGCGCGCGATCCGCACGGGTGGCGCCCGCTCGTGATCGGCCGGCTCGGCGATGCGTGGGTCTTCGCCTCGGAGACGTGCGCGCTCGACATCGTCGGCGCCTCCATCGTGCGCGACGTCGCGCCGGGCGAGATTGTCGCCGTCGACGCGCAGGGCATGCGGACGCTGCCGGGCACCCCCGCCACGCCCCTGCACCGCTGCGTCTTCGAATACATCTATTTCGCACGTCCTGACAGCCAGGTCTTTGGCGGGTCGGTGGACCGGGCGCGCCGCGCCCTGGGTCGGCAGCTCGCCAAGGAGCAGCCGGCACCCGGCGCCGACATCGTGTTCGCCGTCCCCGATTCGTCCAACGCGGCCGCCCTCGGCTACGCCGAGGCGTCGGGACTGCGCCTCGAACACGCGCTGATCCGCAATCACTATGTGGGACGCACATTCATCCAGCCGACGCAGGCGGGACGCGACGCCAAGGTGAAGGTGAAGTACAACGCCGTCCGCGAGGTGCTCGAGGGGCGCAGCGTCGTGATGGTGGACGATTCCATCGTGCGCGGCACCACCACGCGCGGGCTTGTGGCCCTGCTGCGCGGCGCGGGGGCGCGCGAAGTGCACATGCGCGTCTCCTCACCGCCGATCACCGGACCCTGCTACTACGGCATTGACACGCCGGAGCGCTCGGAACTGATCGCGGCGAACATGTCGGTGGAGGACGTGGGCCGCGCCATCGGCGTCGACTCGCTTGGGTATCTCTCGCTCAATGGCATGCTGGCGGCCGTCCCCGGCGGCCCGGATGGCTTCTGCCATGCCTGCTTTTCCGGACAGTACCCAACACAGCCCCCCGTGGATCTCAAGCGCTACCGGTCTGGCGTCTAGCCGGCCGGTCTCCAGACCCCAGGAGGGGCCGCACGGTGACGCAGAAAGTCTTCTTCTTTGGTGACGGCCGCGCGGAGGGTACGCGCGAATGGAAGGACCTGCTCGGCGGGAAAGGGGCAAACCTCGCCGAGATGACGAACATCGGGATTCCGGTGCCGCCCGGATTCACGATTTCCTGCCCGATGTGCGACGCGTACCTAAGCACTGGTGCGGTCCCGGACGGGCTACGCGACGAAGTGGAGGCCGCGATCGGGCGGCTCGAGCAGTCCAGCGGCCGCGCCTTCGGAGCGACGGAGAATCCGCTGCTCGTGTCGGTGCGCAGCGGCGCGCGCGTTTCGATGCCGGGGATGATGGAGACCATCCTCAACCTCGGCCTCAACGACGACACCGTGCAGGGCCTCGCAAGGCAGAGTGGCAATCCGCGCTTCGCGTGGGACTCGTATCGCCGCTTCCTGCAGATGTACGGCGAAGTCGTGCTCGGCGCGTCGGCGCACCTGTTCGAGTCCCTGCTTGCCGCCAAGCGCATGGTGTCGGACGTCAAGACTGACGCCGAGGTGCCGGTCGAGCTTCTACAGGCACTCGTCATCGAGTACAAGGCGCTCATCCGCTCGCACACCGGTCGTCCGTTCCCGATGGATCCGCGCGAGCAGCTCTGGGGCGCCATCGAGGCCGTCTGGCGGTCGTGGATGATTCGTCGCGCGGTGGACTACCGCCGCCAGTACAGCATTCCCGAGGCGCCGGGCACCGCAGTGAACATCGTCGCGATGGTCTTCGGCAACCTTGGCGCCGACTCCGGCACCGGCGTTGCCTTCACCCGCGATCCCTCCACCGGCGAGCAACGCTTCTACGGCGAATTCCTGGTGGATGCACAAGGCGAGGACGTGGTGGCGGGCATTCGCACTCCACTGCCGATCTCCAAGATGGCCGAACTGTGGCCCGGGCCGTACGCCCAGCTGATGCACGTGCAGGAAACGCTCGAGAAGCACTTCACCGACATGCAGGACCTCGAGTTCACGGTGGAGCGCGGCAAACTCTTCCTGCTGCAGACGCGGAATGGCAAGCGCACCGTCGGCGCGGCCGTGCGCATCGCGCGCGACATGGTGCGCGAGGGGTTGATCTCGCAGGGCGAGGCGGTGCGCCGCGTCCAGCCGAATCAACTCGACCAGCTCCTGCATCCGGTGATTGACACGGGACGCGGGCACGTGCCACTCGCCACCGGTTTGCCGGCCAGCCCCGGCGCCGCCAGCGGCATGGCGGTGTTCGACGCCGATGTCGCCGAGGGGCACGCGCGCAAGGGCGAGAAGGTGATTCTGGTCCGCGACGAGACCACGCCCGATGACTTCCACGGCATCGTCGCGGCGCGCGCCGTGCTCACCGCGCGCGGCGGGATGACGAGCCATGCCGCCGTGGTCGCGCGCGGCATGGGCAAGTGCGCGGTGGTCGGCTGCGGGGCCCTCAAGGTGGACGCGGTCCACCGGCAGGTGAGCGTTGGCGACACCGTCGTGAAGGAAGGCGACTGGGTGACGGTGGACGGCGCCTCGGGGCATGTGTACGTGGGGGACCTCCCGACGCAGCCCAGCGAGGTGATGCGCGTGATGCTCGGCGAACTCCCGGCCGATCGCGCACCCGTGTACCAGGCGTACAGCGAAATCCTCGGCTGGGCCGACGGCGCGCGGCGGCTGCGTGTGCGCACCAACGCCGACACTCCGCAAGACGCCCGGCAGGCACGCCAGTTCGGCGCCGAGGGGATCGGACTCTGTCGCACCGAGCACATGTTCTTCGAGGGGGACCGCATCACGGCGATGCGCGAGATGATCTGCGCGCACGACGAAGCCGGCCGGCGCCGCGCGCTGGACAAGCTGCTGCCAATGCAGCGCTCCGACTTCGAAGGCATCTTCGAGGCGATGGACGGCCTGCCGGTGACCATTCGCCTGCTCGACCCGCCGCTGCACGAGTTCCTGCCGCACGGGGGCGGCGAAGAAGCCAAGATCCTCGCGCGGACGCTCGGACTGACCCGACAGGAGTTGACGCACGTCATCGAGTCGCTCCGCGAAACCAATCCCATGCTCGGCCATCGCGGGTGCCGGCTCGGCATCACGTACCCCGAGATCACGGAGATGCAGGCGCGGGCCATCTTCGAGGCCGCGGCCAACGTCACCACGCGTGGCGTGACAGTGCACCCCGAGGTGATGGTGCCGCTCGTCGCCACGCATCGCGAGTTCTCCAATCAGCGGGCGATCATCGACCGCGTTGCCGCCGAGGTCGCCCGCGAGACGGGCGTCACCGTGGCCTACCTCACCGGCACGATGATCGAGCTGCCGCGGGCCGCGCTCACGGCCGCGGAGATTGCGGGCGCTGGCGCGCAGTTCTTCTCGTTCGGCACCAACGACCTGACGCAGACCACCCTGGGACTCAGTCGCGACGATGCCGGGCGGTTTGTGCCGTTCTATGTCGAGCAGGGCGTCTTTGCAACCGATCCGTTCCAGGTGCTCGACGTCAACGGCGTCGGCAAGCTGATTACGCACGCCGTGCGGGAAGGGCGCAGCGTGCGGGAGACACTCAAGGTCGGCATCTGCGGCGAGCACGGTGGCGAACCGCGTTCCATTGCGTTCTGCCATGCCCAGGGACTCGACTACGTGAGCTGTTCGCCCTTTCGGGTGCCGATCGCACGATTGGCGGCGGCGCACGCGGCGCTTGAGTGAGGACGGACGGCTGGGCGTGGAGGCGCCGCGCATGACGCGCGGCGCCTCCATCGCGTGGTACGCCTAGCTGGACAGCGACCGGCTGAGCACACGGGCCAGCGTCTCCGCCATCGGCGCCACCGCCGATTCGTCGAACGCCCCCATGAACGCGGTCTGGATCCACTGACGCGCGCGGAGATATCCGCTCTCCCAGCTCAGCGCGAAGCCCGCGTTGCGCATGCGCGCCGCGAGATCGGCGGTGTCACGCGCCGAGCCCGCCTGCCACGTCGCCACCGCGGGCGACGCCACATCGCGGTCGGTCACGAGCGGTTCGTGGCCACTGACCGCCAGTCGGGAGCGCAGCACCCGATCGGCGGTGGCGATCGCTTCGAAGCGTCGCGGCCAATCAGTCGTGGCAAGCGCGGTGGCGAGCGCCCCGACGAGCAGCGACGACTGCGTGAATGGCACCCCGTCGCCCTCCAGGTAGCGCGCAAGATCGAGATAGCGCGGAATGGACGCGTCACCGGATCGGGGCGGCTCCTCACAGCAGACGATGCTGAGGCCGGCCACCGCCCCCAGCGCCTTGCCGCTCACGGTGGTCACGTACGCGCACCCGTCAACAGTCAGCGGCACGGCGCCGATGCTCGACGCCGCGTCCACGGCGAGTCGCGCGCCCACGGCCGCGCCGGCGCCGCGCAACGCCTCGAGGTCATTCAGCATGCCCGTGCTCGTCTCGTGGTGCACCACCCAGATCCATCCGGCGTGCAACCGGCGCGCGGCCTTGATCACGCGGTCGATGGGCAGCGGCGAACCCCACGGCACGCGCACTCCCTCGTGCACGATGCCGTGACGTCGGGCGTGATCGAGGAGCCGTTCGCCGAATTCGCCGTTCGAACAGATCACCGCCGGCGCGCCGTCGCGTGCGATCTGCGCCGCCACCGCATCGTTGGCCAATGTGCCCGAGCCGGCGAAGACCGCCACGTGGCGCGCGCCGACGAGCATCCAGAGCGACCGCCGAATCTGCGCCAGGTCTTCCGCGAATTCCGGCGAGCGATGCGAGCGCAACGGCGCGTCCAGTCGCCGACGCACGTCCGGCGACAGCGGCACCGGGCCGGTGAGGAACATGGCCGGCTCGGCGCCGCGATCCGCGGTAAGCCCCAGGAGCGACCCGGCGTGTGCAACGGCCGCCTCGCGCGTCAGGTACATCGGCTGGAACGCCGCGTCCTCGGTGCCGATGAGCGGCCCAAACGGCACAAAGCCCAGGTGCGTGTACAGCTTCAGCTGTCGTGTCGTCGCCGAGATGACCGCCAAATCGAGGCCGCGCGCTTCGCATTCCTCCACCAGCCGCATCAGCAGCGCGCGCAGCACGATCCCGTGACGATATCCGGGTTCGACGGCCAGCAGGCGGATCTCGCACACGCGTCGCCCGGGGACGAGGTGCCGGTCGAGATCGGGCACCTTGGCATCCAGCGAGAACGGGCGCTCGTCTCGCAGCGCGAGCATGCCGGCCAACTGTTCGCCGTCGCGCACGACGAAGAAGGTGGAGGCCTCCTCAAACCGGTCCACCAGCCGCCCGTCCGCTTGCGGCGCGTGCTGCGGAATCTCGGTGGCGAAGGTCTGATGATTCAGTCGCCGTATGTCGTCGAAATCCGACTCCGTGGCGACGCGGACCGTCAACTCGGCACTGGCTGGGCGCATGGCACCTCCGGCAGCATCATCGGGGGGCGCGATCCCATCGGCAGCAACACGTGGGGAAACCTAGCATGGCCGGGCGAGGGCCGCACGAGGTGCGCGGTGCGTTAGCTTTAGGAACGCAAACGATTCTCTCGCACAGGAGACTTTGGCATATGGATCGCAAGGCAGAAGCCCAGTGGTTCGGCGACCTCAAGTCCGGGCGCGGCACGATGGCAGTCGGCAGTGGCGCGTTCGCCGGCCCCTACTCGTTCATCAGTCGCTTCGAGGGAAACAAGGACACCAATCCCGAGGAACTGCTCGGCGCAGCGCACGCAGCCTGCTTCTCGATGGCGTTGTCGAACACGCTCGCGCAGCGCGGCAAGCCGGTGACGAACGTGACGACGACGGCCGTCGTCACCGCCGACAAGACCGACGCCGGGTTCGCCATAACCAAGATTGCGCTCACGACGCGCGGCATCGTGCCCGGGCTCTCGGCGGACGAATTCAAGAAGGTCGCCGAGGAGACCAAGACCGGCTGCATCGTCTCGCGGGCGCTCGCCGCCGTGCCAATGACGCTGGATGCCGACCTCGTCGGCTAGCGGCAGGCCCGCGAAGTACGACGATGTGCGACGGGCTCCCGGCTTGAGACGCCGGGAGCCCGCCTAGTTTCACCGTGACTGTCACGGTTGAACGCTGCACCCCTCCGCCTTCGCGCACTTCGGGTCCACCGGCGGCAGGTTGAGGCGTGCCGCCTCGCGATTGAACGCGGTGAGATCCGCCTTCCACACCTGCGCCAGGCGGTCGGTCTGCACTTTCAGTTGACCCGACTGGATAGCGAAGATCTCCGGAATGCTCGACGTCGGCCGCCCGTCCCCCGCACTCACGGCGCGCAGCAGCGAGGCCAGTCGGTTGTTGATCTTGATCGGGAAGTTGAGCGGATCCTGCCCGCTCTGGTTCTGCACCTGATAGATGTCGTCCTCGACGTCGGCGGCATTCGCCGTGAGCCGACCGCCCACCGACTTCAGCGCGGCATCATCGGCACGCGTCAGGCGATTCGCGACCTGCGCCTTCACGTTGCGTATGTCAATGACCGCCTGATTGGCTTCGCTCACCTTGTCGCGAATCCGGATCGCCATGTCGAACTGGGCTTGCAGGTCGGCATCGGTGACGTCGGGGTTCCACGGATTCCGCTTCACGGAGAGCGGCTGGTTCTGCGTCTGGCCATCCACGTTGAGTCGCACGGTGTACGTCGCCGGCGGCGCCGCCGGTCCCGCCGTCGTCGCGCCCCACAGGATCATGCCCGGGAATGTCGTCGCCCCCGCGTAGTTGAGGTCCCACGTGAACCGGTGCAGTCCCGCCGTGCGCGGCGGCGGTGCGGTCCCGCCGAACCGGCGACCGCCGCCGGACGGCGCCGCCACCGTGCTGTCCTGCCCGAAGGTGCGGATGACGTTGCCAGATC
>JAKAJN010000202.1 GCA_021813725.1 bacterium
TGCGCAAGCTGCGCGCCTTTGCCGGCGGCCAGTGATTCATCCCGTGCGCCACTGATCGCGGTCGGGTTGCGACCCCCTGCACCCCCACGAGGTCGTGCCGCCGGACGGCCACGCACCCCATTGCCATCGCGCGGGAACTGGCGTTTTGCGCTCAGGGTACATAACCTCCCTCCTGATGCATAGCCTCCCGCCCCCTCGCCGCACGCGGGTCGCGCGTGCCCGCGCGATCGCGTTCCTGTTGTTGGTCATGCAGGGATTCATCGCGCTCTCGCCGCTCGGCGAGCCGCGCGCCGGGGGCGTCGCGCTGCAGATCCACGTCGAGGCGCAGGGCACGACGCACCCCGACACCCACCGCGACGACACTTGCGCGCTCTGTGCAGCGCGCAGCGCCTTCGCCGCGCTGCAGGTGCCCGTCACCCTGCTGACGGGAATCGACCGGCTGGCGACCGTACCCTGCGCTCGCGACGTCACATCACCGTCGACCGCGGGCCTCTGCGCCCACCTCTCGCGCGCGCCGCCGGCCCTCGTCAACTGACGCACCCGCGCGGCACGGCGCCGCCGGGCAGACTCTCCTGAGAGGCGGCCATTGATGAGAAGGTGCCAGTGTATCGCGACGGGCGTCGCGATGTTCGTGCTGGGCGGAGCGACGCTCGGCGCCCAGCAATCGCCCGACAGCACGACGCGCGCCCAGCAACGCGCCCTCGATTCGCTTGCCGCGTCGATGCGCGCGTTGCAGGCGCGCCTTGACAGCGCGGATCGCATTCCGCCCCCCGCACCGGCGCGCACGTCCGGCGCGTACATGAATGTCAGTTTCGTCGGTCTCACCGACTTCCTGTGGTCGTCAACGGGGGACGTCGCGGCACTGCAGCGCGGTGGCCACGAACCCAAGGTGCGGGGCTTTTCCATCCCGAACGCCGAGTTGGCGCTCGACGGCACGGTTGACCCTTACCTCAAGGCCTTCGTCAACATTGTGCACCTGCTGGACGACAAGGGCGAGACGAGTGTGGAACTCGAGGAGATGTATTTCCTCACCACCGGGTTGCCCAAGAACCTGCAGCTCAAGGTCGGACAGTTTTTCACCGAGTTTGGGCGCCAGAATCAGCAGCATCCGCATGCGTGGGCCTTTGGGGACCAGCCGCTCGTGCTGAACCGCATGTTCGGTCCGGACGGCCTGCGAAGCCAGGGGGCGCGCCTATCGTGGCTGTTGCCGACCCCGTTCTACACAGAGGCGATGGTTGCGGTCATGAACAGCGCCGGCCCCACCACGTACAGCTTCAGGGCTGACGAGTCCGGTGAGATTCACGGTGGAGAGCCGGTGGCTCGAGGGGTACGCGGAGCCGGCGACATGCTTTATGTCCCGCGGCTCACATCGTCATTCGACCTGACCGACACACAGACGCTGCTCGTCGGCGCTTCGGGCGCCTTTGGCCCCAATAACACCGGACCCGCCGCCCGCACGTCCATCTACGGGGCCGACGCGTACTGGAAGTGGAAGTCGGCGCGCGCCGCGGCCGGATTCCCTTTCGTAGCCGTCCAAGGCGAGTTTCTGGCTCGTCGCTATGACGCGGCCGCGCGGCCAGGCATGTATGCCCAGGTGGTCGACGTCACCGTGCCGGCCGCCACCCTGCACGACGACGGCGCTTACGCCCAGATCGAGTGGGGCATCAAGCCGCGCATCATCGCCGCGCTGCGCGGTGAGTATGTCAACGGCGATCACGCAGCGCTCAACCTGCTGCGCCAACGCCGTACGCGCGTCTCGCCCGGCCTGACCTGGTTCCCCACCGAATTTTCGAAGTTCCGCATCCAGTACAATCACGACCAGCGTCGCGGCTTCGGCCGCGACCACACGATTCTCATACAGGGCGAGTTCCTGCTCGGCGCGCACGCCGCCCACAAATTCTAGCCCCCGACCGACATCCTCATGAACTACTTCCCGCTGATTCAGTACGCCGTCGCTGCCGCGCTCGCCGTTCCGCACGATGCGCCGCCGCCGGCTGGCAGGCTCACCGTGGTGGCCACCACGCCGGACCTGGCCGCCATCGCCCGCGAGATTGGCGGTGACGCGGTGGACGTCAAGGCACTCGCCAAGCCCACCGAGGATCCGCATTTCGTCGACGCCAAGCCAAGCCACGTGGTGACGCTCAACCGCGCCGACGTCCTCATCGAGGGCGGCGCGGAACTCGAGATGGGCTGGCTCCCGCCGCTGCTCGAGAGCGCTCGCAACGCCAAGATCGCCGCCGGGGCGCCCGGGCGCATCGTGGCCTCGCAGGGCATTCGCATGCTCGAGATTCCCACCAGCTTCGACCGCGCCAAGGGCGACGTGCACTCGCTCGGCAATCCACACTTCCTGGTCGATCCGCTCAACGCCAAGATCGTCGCCGCGCAGATCGCCCAGCGCTTTTCGCAGCTCGCCCCCGCGTCGGCCGCCGCCATCGCCGCCAACCTCGCGCGTTTCAATGCGACGGTGGACGCCAAGATGGCCGAGTGGCAGAAGCTGATGGCCCCCTACAAGGGCGCCAAGATCGTCACCTACCACAAGGACTTCGTCTACCTCGCGGCGCGCTTTGGCCTGAACATCGTCGAGAACCTCGAGCCGAAACCGGGCATTGCCCCGTCCCCCGCGCATATCGCCGCCGTCATCATGCTCATGAAGGCGCAGAAGGTGCGCGTGCTCGTCGTCCAACCCTATCAGAACCGCAAGACGGCCGAGACCGTCGCGCGGCAGGTGGACGGCGTCGTCCTCGATCTCTCGCAACAGCCCGGCGCGATGAAGGGCACCGACAGCTACGTCGCGATGATGGATACCATGATCAAGGCACTCGCCACCGCGCTCGGGGAGGTCAAGTGAACCCCGCGGATTTCGCCACCGTCTGGGCGGTGATGAAGTGGCCGCTCGCGGCCTGCCTCGTCTTTCCACCGCTGTTGCTGTACATGGGCCTGCACGTCATCAAGCGCGAGGTGATCTTCGTCGACCTGGCACTCGCGCAGGTCGCCACGCTCGGCACCTGCGTCGCCCTGCTGATGGGCTATCACTTCAACGATCCCATCACCTTCTGGATCTCGCTCGGCGTGACCTTCCTGGGCGCAGCGCTCTTCAGCTGGTCGCGGAGCAGCCGACGGCATCAGGTGCCGCAGGAGGCGATCATCGGCATCACCTTCGTGGTGGCGGCGGCCGGCGTGATTCTCCTGCTCAGCCGAGTGTCGGGCGGCAAGGAAGAGCTCGAGTACCTGCTCACCGGTGACATTCTCAACGTCTCCGCCGATGATGTGGGCCACCGCGCGGTGCTCTTTCTGGGCCTTGCCGCGTTCTACGCCACGTTCCACTCGCGCTTCGCGCAAATCTCCACCAGCCCCGACGAGGCAGTCGCGCAGGGGCTGCGCGTACGCATCTGGGACTTCCTGTTTTATGCGGCGTTCGCCCTCGTGGTGGTCAGCTTCGTCCGCATCGCCGGCGTCCTGCTCACCTTCGCCTATCTCATCGTGCCGGCCGTGTGCGCGGTAATGCTGGCCTCGACGTGGAAATCGCGCCTGCTGGTCGGCGGGGTCATCTCGGCCGTGGCCAGTTTCTCCGGCCTGTACGCGTCGTACCGGCTTGACCTGCCGACCGGTGCCTCCATCGTCGTCGCCTGCGGCCTGTTGCTGGTGCTCGCCAACATCGTCGTCGCGGTGCGAGATCGCGGCATGGTCTGACCGCGAACACAGTATTGGCCGCGCCCCTCGTTGGCGCGGCCCGGGCGGGGCGCTCCACGCTGGCCGTGGCGGCGCCCCGCCCTACCTTACAGGCCGTGCCCGTATTCCGACTGTTCACCGCCGCAGCGCTCCTGGCGCTCGCCGCCTGCGCCGACGTCACCGCGCCGCCGCTACA
>JAKAJN010000003.1 GCA_021813725.1 bacterium
GCCCGCTGGAACTCGGGGGCGCGCAGGATCTGCCGGAAGAACGCGTCCGTGCTCAGCAGCACGTCGTAGTCGAAGAAGATGTCGTAGATGCGCACCACGCCCTGCGCCCGCAGCACCGTGTCGCTCGCGTGCGGCGTGCCGCGATGCATCGCCAGGCCAAGGCCGAAGTGCGCGTCGTGGTAGAGGTTCGCCCCGGTGCTGATGATCCAGTCCACGAACCCCGCCTCGACGAGCGGGATGAGCGCGCTCATCCCCAGCCCCGCCGGCGTCAGCGCGCCGGTGAGCGTCAACCCCACGGTCACATCGCGGCGCAGCATCTTGCCGCTGAACAGGTGGCACGCCTCGCGTAGTCGCCCGCTGTTGTACGCCTGGAACGTCCCGTCGACCAGTTGCACCACCGTCTCGCTGCCGTCAATGCGGCGCGGCATGATCCGCGCGCCGCGCAGCAGCGCGCGGCGCGCCCCGTTCCGCGGCGGCGCGCCCTGCGCTTCGCGGTGCTCGGCGGCCTTCTTCTGCTTCGACTTGTCACCCGCGGCGTGCGCCGCGCGGCCGTGCCGGCTGGCCTTGAGGCTGCCGCGTTCCCGCTTGCCCATGTCCGGATCGCTCGTCGTCGTTAGGTGCCGCGGTGTGCCAGGGTGGCCAGCCGCCTCGCTTCGCGTTCCATGCGTTCCACCTGCCCCTGCCATGCCGCGCGCGTGACCCCGGCCGCCTCATCCAGCTGCGCGTGCCACGCGGCCGCGATCACGTCCGCCGCTTCCTTCGGATCGTCCGTCACCACCAGCAGGTCGAGATCCCCGGGCGAGATCTTCTTTTCCGTCAGCACGCGCGACTGCATCCAGCGCAGCAGGCCGGCCCAGTAGTGCCGCCCGAACAGGACCACCGGAAACTGCGAGATCTTCCCGGTCTGGATCAGCGTCAACGCCTCGAAGAGTTCGTCGAGCGTCCCGAAGCCGCCGGGGAAGATAACGTAGCCGATGCTGTACTTGATGAACATCGTCTTGCGGACGAAGAAGTACCGGAACTCGATCAGCGTGTCGACGTAGGGATTCGATCCTTGCTCGAAGGGGAGTTCGATGTTGCACCCCACCGAATGGCCACCCCCCTCGCGGGCCCCCTTGTTGGCGGCTTCCATGATACCGGGGCCGGCCCCGGTGATGATGGCGAACCCCTGCTGGGCGAGCAGCGTGGCCGTCTCCACCGCCATCAGGTACTGCGGGTCGTCGGGAGCCGTGCGCGCCGAGCCGAAGAAAGCCACCCCCTTCTCGACCTTCGCGAGTTTATCGAACCCCTCGATGATCTCCCCCATGATGCGCATCACGCGCCACGGATCGGTGCGCGTGAAGTCGTCGCTCTGGCGGGGGGTGAAGCTCAGCAGCTTCTGATCTTCCGTCATCGGCGGCGTGGCGTCGCGGATGGCGTCGTCGATGGGCCGGTTGCCGTTCGTGACCGCGAGCGGCGCGCCGGGCGGCATGCGGCCGGCGGCGAGGTGCCCCACGTGCTGGCGTTCGCGCACGCCGGCGAGCGCCTCGTGCTCGGCCGTGCGGCGCAGCGAAGGGTCCATCGGCTTGCCACGGGCGCTGCGCGGTGGCTTTCTCTTCCTGGGTTTCGCCATGCAGTGCAGTTTACGCGCTGCCGCGACGCGCCGCGACCCGCGGCGCGCCTATTGCAGGCCCAGTTCGAGCAGCTCGTTCAGATGTGCTGCGATCGTGATCTGACGCTGGCGCATCCGCCCGAGCCGCCGCCGGTGCAAGTGGCGCACGAAGAAGCGGCGCACCGCCAGCCAGCCGAGCCGGCGGAACTCGGCCACCACGGCAGCGCCCGCCGCCGCGGCTGGCAGCACGACGAAGGCGACAAGCCCCCACGCCCAGCCAAGCGCCCACGCGGCGACGCCGGCGAGCACAAGCGTCCAGATGACGCCGAGCAGCGCGACAGCCAGCACCCGGTAGGTGCTTTCGGAGTCGGGCCCCTCGCGATTGTGCTTCGCGAACCAGCGCGCGCCGGCGAGCGGTGGCCAATACGCCAATAATGCCAACGACGCGAGGGGCAACAGCGCCAGCAGCGGGAGTCGCTTGAGCGACCAGAACAGCGCGGCGGGAAGGCGCACGTCCTCCTTGAGCGCCTGCGGCGAGAGTCCCATGCGCTGCAGCATTCGCGCGTGCGCGCGAAGTTCGCGCGCCGTGGCATGCCACTCGGCGTCGCCGCGCAGTTGGAAGCGCTGCAGCACGTTGGCCGTGAGGGCGAGGCGCGACACCGTCGCCTCCGAGTCGCGCGGCGAACCGTGCTCGGCGGCCCAAATCTGCTCGGCCACGTGCACCAGCGCGGCGTCCTCCCACGAGTCGAGGTTCAGCGTCACGCGACGCATCGCACTGTCAATGCGGGTCGTCAGTTCGCGCACCGCAAACTTCTCCTCGGCGCGCGCAGCCAGGTCGCTCCAGTCGAAAGCGTCGCCAACGACGATGCGCACCTCACTGCGCACGCTGTTTCGATCGCGAAACACCAGCCCCACGGGGATGATCGGGAATGCCCCGCCGATGCGGAGGGCCGCGCCGAGCGCAATGCGCGCCGCGCCCGTCTTCAGCGGCGACAGGCGCGAGTCGGAGTGGCTGGTCCCTTCGGGGAAGATGCCGACCGCCGCGCCGGCGGAGAGTGCCTCGTGCACGGCGACGAAGATGTCGCGGTTCTTCCCCAGCTTGCGCGGATCGTCCTGCGCCCGGTAGACGGGGATCGATCCCACGAGTGAGATCAGCCAGCCAATCTGCGGGTGCGTGAAGAGCGTGGACTTGGCGAGAAAGCGCACCTGCCGACGCGCTGCCACCGTCACGAAGGCCGGATCCATGAGGCTGTTGCTGTGATTCGCCACCAGCAGCACAGGCCCCTCCGCCGGCACGCGCGCGCCCCCTACCGTATAGCGGTAGTAGCCGCGCGTCGCGAGGCGCGAGATGAAGGGCATGAGTGCGGGGATCTTCATGGGGGACGCAGACGGGAGACGGGAGACGGGAGACGGGAGATAACCACGGGGACGATAGAAGCGGCCAACGGCCGCTGTAAGGGTAACGAATGCAAAGCGCATCCGCCGTCTACCGTCCACCGTCCACCGTCTACCGTCTTCCAGCCGCCTCCCCCAACTTGTACACGTGCCCTGGCTACGCCTCCTCTTGATCCTGAAACTGCGCGCGCTGATGAATCCGCGCGTTGCCGCCGACCTCACGCGCGTCTGGTGGCGGTACCGCCGTCGGCGCTGGTGGGCTCGGCCGCCGTTCATTCCGTGGCCCGACCGCGACTATCTGCGGTGGAGGATGTACACGGCCTACGGCAGCGAGGACGCAGTGCCTCCGGTGGACGATGTGCTGCGCTACGCGCGGTGGACGCGGCATCACCCGTGACCGTGCACGTCCCGTCGGGATTCGAAGCGCGCCTCAAGACCCACGCCCGCGACGCGGGCTTCGACCTCGCCGGAATCGCGACGCTCGGGACGCCGGACACCGTCGCGCACTTCAATGCCTGGATTGCCGCCGGCCATCACGGGGAGATGGGGTACATGGAGCGCCACGCCGAGTTGCGGCGCGACGCGCGCCGGCCCGTGGAAGGCATGCACAGCGCGCTCGTCGTCGCGCTCAACTACAGCGGCACCCAGCCCGCCGGTCCGATCGCCCGATATGCCCGCTTCACGGATTACCACCGCGTGATGTGGGACAAGCTCGACGCCATTCGCGACTGGGTGCGCAATGAGATCGGCGATGTGCAGGGCCGCTCGTTTGTGGACAGCGGCCCGGTCCTGGAGCGCGACCTCGCGCGCCGCGCCGGGCTGGGTTGGTTCGGCAAGAACACGCTACTGATCAATCCGAAGCTTGGCTCTTTTTTCTTCCTCGGCGCGCTCTTTCTCGATGTCCCGCTCGCACCGGACCAGCCCTTCGTGAGCGATCACTGCGGCACGTGCACGCGCTGCCTTGACGCGTGCCCCACGCAGGCCTTCGTCGCACCGCACGTGCTCGACGCGCGACTCTGCATCTCGTACCTGACCATCGAGCTCAAGGGGCCCCATACGCCCGAGCAGGCGGCGATGGTGGGCAATCACCTTTTTGGCTGCGACATCTGCCAGGAGGTCTGCCCTTGGAACGAGAAGTTCTCGCGGCCGGCCTCGGAGCCGGCCTTCGCTCTCCGGCCGGAGTTGGCGACGCCCGCGTCCGCTGAGTTTGCGACGATGGGCGATCTCGAGTTCAAACGCCGCTTCGGCGACACGCCGCTCGTGCGCGCCAAGCGCTGCGGGCTGGCACGCAACGCCATCGCCGCGCAGGTGGCATCGCATTCGGCAACGGCCGCCGACGGACGGTCCTAACACTCCGCCGGGACGTACGTCATCCCTAGGGATCCGCGCAACCGCTGGCCAAGGGACGTCGCCCCGCACGCCTTCATGCCAAAGACCAGGGCGTTGCTGCACGATCAGGGTGCGACTCGCGGGCTACCGCACGGCGCTGTTCGACAAGTACCTCAATGGATATAGCGCGCCGAAGATCCTCCCCCCAAAGAGGCCCTGACGCTACCTGGTCCAGAAGAGAATCGCGCCGCAACCGGAACGCGAGCGTTGGTACTGCGGCGGCACGGTCGCTTCGGAATACACTTCGATCGCGAAGAGCCGCGCCGTCGGCGCCCATGCGTCGAGCGCATCCACGCTCAGCTCAGGAATCAGCGCGCCGTCAAACCAGAGCGCCGGCTCGCACCAGTTGCCGCTGATGCCGCGCATCAGCACGCGCCGGTCGCTCAGCTGATTCATCTCGGACAAGGCATTCGGGTTGGCGTCGGTCTCGAGCGTGTCATAGTCGTAACCAATGCGGAGGCCGCGCAGCTGTCGAAAGATGTCGGACGTCGCAAACGCGCCCCGTCGCGCAATCTGCTGCGCGTCCAGGTAGGTCCCCGCCCCCGAGCGGCGGCGCTCCGCAAAGCCGCTGTCGCGCCGGTCGGCGGCGCGCGCCACGACCACCCGCACGGTATCAAGCATCATCGTGGACGGCGTGAGCATCAGCGTGACTGGCGCGGCGTCGTTCACTACATCCACCGCCAGTCGCAGCGGGGCATAGCCCACCGCGCGCACCTCGAGCATCCGCGAGCCGTGCGGCGCCTCGGTCAGCGTGAAGGCACCGCGGTCATCAGTGCGCACGGGCGGGTTGTCTCCGATGCGCAGCAGCACTCCGGTCAGCGGTCGCCCGCCGTTGGCGCTGACAATCGTGCCCGACAGGCGCGCACTCCCCATGCGGGCGCGTCGGACCGACAGCGTCGAGTCCTCCGCTGCGCTGTCGTCAATCACCACGAGGCGCGACGGCCCGATGAACAGGTCGCGTCGCAGGAACCCGCTGGCGGGCATCGGCAGTTCGAGCACATCGGTGCTGTCGCGCTCCCGCGCGGCGTGCAGGAACAGCGTGCCGCGCGCCGGCACGTCGCAGAGCGCGTACCAGCCGTTCTCCGCCGTCACTGCATCGAGGCGACCGCGGCGGCGCGTCATCGCACCGCCTCTCCTCAGCGTCATCTCCATCCACTCGCCCGCCACCGTCGCTCCCGAAAGGGCGGTGCGCGACAGCGCGTCGCGCACCACACCCAGCACCGTGCCGCCCGTCGGCCCGTTGGCGTTCGATGCGCAGATGGCCGCGCGAAGGCGTTCGGCCGATGGGGTGCCGAGCAGCGCCTGCACCGATCGGCCGCGTCGCACGGCAACCTGACGGAGCGGAGCTTCGATGCCGAGCGAATCAAGCACGGGATGGAAGAAGCCAATCAGGTACCGCCCGTCGGCGAGTCCCTCGAAGGCGAAACGGCCGAGCGAATCGCTGATCACCGTGCGCGCCATCGTCGACTGCCGTCCGACCGCGACCAGTTGCACCCAGGCGCCCGCCATCGGCGCTCCCACGAGGCTGTCGTGCACCACGCCATGCACGCGCGCCGCCTGTGCGTCGCCCGGCTCCGCTCGCAAAGCCAGGAGCGCCGCCACGGCGAGGTTGAGCACCAGCATCTGGCGCATGGAATTGGCGCCTTACTTGGTCCAGATGAGAATGGTGCCGCACCCGGACAAGCCGCGCTGATATTCCGGCGGCGTGGTGGCCTCGTTGTACAGTTCAATGGCGCGGACAGATCGCAGGCTCACCATGCCATCAATCTCATCGGCGTCGAGATTCCACATATACAAGCCATCAATGTGCACCGATGGCTCGCACCACTCGCCGAACGCGCTCCGCACATAGATGTGACGCATGCCGATGGTATCGCGCTCGAGTCGCGTGCCAGGGAGATTGCGGAAGGCATCCGACGTGAAGAGGGCACCGCGACGCTCGAGATCCTGCGCGGTCAGGTATCGGCCGAGGCCGGTTCGGCTTCGCACGTCGAAGCCGCTGCCGTGCCGGTCCGCGGCCCCCGGCGCGAGGATCTTCACCGTGTCGAGCACCGCCTGGAAGTTCGCGAGCCGCACCTGCACCGGTGGGGCGCCGTCAATGACATCCACGGCGCGACGCGTGGGATACGAACCGACCGACCGCACCTCGAGCGTGCGGGTGCCGAGCGGCGCACCGGCCAGCGTGAAGGCACCGCGTTCGTCGGTACGCGCGGTCGGCCCATCGCTGAGGTGCACAATCGCGCCAGCGAGCGGCCGGTCGTCGGCGGCGCGGCGCACAATGCCGGTGACGCGTCCGCTTCCGGAACGCACGACGCGCGGCGGAAGCGCCAGTGAATCGGGGCGCGGGGCGGTATCGCGCACGAGGATGGACGTCGCAGCGCCGAGGTAGAGGTCGCGGCGCAGGAACCCATCGGCGGGCACGGGCGTCTCGATCAAGTCGGTGCTGTCCGCCCCTCGGCTCGCCGTGAGAAACATCGTGCCGCCCGCGGGTGCGTTGCAGAGCGCAAACCAGCCATTCGCGCCGGTGGTGACGGCCAGCCGCGGGCGACGGCGGTCAACGCCAGTTGTGAGGAATGACATCTCGAGCCACTCCCCGCTGACGGTTGCGTTGGCGGCCGGCGCGCCGCCGCGCGCCTCGCGTACCACGCCAATGACCGTCGCCCCCGAGACGACGAGTCCAGAATCCCGCGGCGAACGCACTCCGCAGATGATCGCGCGCAACGTCGCGCCCGAGGGCACCGCAAGATCGGCGCGCGTCGCGCGTCCCCGACGCACCGCCACTTCGCGCAACGGCACGTTGACACCCAGCGAGTCGAGCAGCGCGTGGAAAAAGCCGAGGCGATAGCGCCCCTCGGGAAGGTCATCGAAGGCGTAGTGTCCCGTCGAATCGGAGATCGCCGTGCGCGCCGCCGCGCCTGCGCTGTCCGAGGCGACGAGCTGCACCCACGCGCTGGCGAGCGGCGCGCGCGCCACGCTGTCGAACACGACGCCGCTGATGCGCGCTCCCGCCAGACGATCATGGGGTGCCGTCACCTGCGCCGTCGCGCTCAGCGCGACGGCGAACAGTGCGGTCGTAAGAAAGACAGCACGCGGCGCACGCATCAGCGTCTCAGGGCCTGCATCGCCTCCGCCCATCGGTGCAGCTCATCGAGCATCCCCCGCGCCTTCTTGGCGTGCCCCTCTTCCGGCGTGAAGACACCCGCCTCGTCGACACGCTTGGCGATGTGATGGATGGATACTGCCTCCACCATCGGAACCACCTTGAATGTCGCCAGCGTCTGCCGTGTCATCTGGGCGCTGCGCAACCCGCCCGACTCGCCGCCGTAGCTGCACAGCCCCGCCGGTTTGTACGTCCATTCGTGGTAGATGCACTGCAGCGCATTCAGCAGCGATGCCGGCATCACGAAATCGTACTCGGGAAGGACGAACACGAAGGCGTCGGCGCGCTGCACCGATGCACTCCACCGCCTCGTGTGCTCGTGCTCGTACTGGCCGAGCCGAGGGTGCGCGGCCTCGTCGAGGATCGGCAGGTTGAAGTCGGCGAGGTCAACGAGGTCCACCGCAAACTTCCCGTGCGCCTGCGCCTGCTCGAGCATCCACGCCGCCACTGCCGGCCCTTTGCGCCCGGGGCGCGTGCTGCAAATGATCACCTGAAGAAGCAATTGGTCCGTCATCGTATGCCTTCGGTCAGCCCGCACGGGCCGAGTTCCAGAGTTCCGACTAAATATCTCTGTACTGAGGTATATATACTAATAGGTGCAGAGGCAAGGGTGAGGGGTGCGGGGGCCTGCTGTCCCGCGACACCTCGCGCTCACGTAGTTTTGACGGCGAACCATGGCTGACGTTTCCACTGCCGCTCCCGTTGGCGTGCGCTCGGCATCGAGATGAGCGCGCGCGACCGCTTCATCGCCTTCCGGCGATCGGCGCCGCGCGCACCGCACCTCGAAGCGGGCACCGTCGACGCGCGTGGATTGCAGTTCGCCGTCTACCGCACGCCAGCGGTACCCGACGCCACGCCACTCCTCTGCATCAACGGCGGGATGGTCTATTCGCACATCCTGCTGTGGCCGGCGCTCTCGCCGCTTGCGGCCCGGCGCCAACTCATCCTCTACGACCAGCGCGGGCGCGGCCACAGCCAGTCCCCGCCGGGGGCACGGGCAGCGCGCATCGAACACGATGCCCTCGACGTGCGTGCCCTTCGCGAATCCCTCGGCATCGCCGAGTGGGACATCCTCGGCCATTCCTGGGGCGGCGCGATCGCGATACTCGCCGCGGCTGAAGATCCCGACGGCGTGCGCAATCTCGTCCTCGTGGACGCCGTCGGCCTCACCCCTGAGTGGCTTGTGGCGCTGCACGACGCGGCGCTGACGCGCCTCACCGGCGAGACTCGGGCGCACCTCGCGTCGTACGATCCGCTCGCGCTGCATGATCCCGAACCCGGTCGACAGGCGGAATACAATCGCGCCCTGTATCCGGCCTGGTTCCACGACGGCGAACTCGGCGCCATGTTCTCGCCGCCGCTTGCGCGCAGCGAAACAGGGGCCGCCGTCGTGGCGCGCCTTCGGCGCGAAGGCTTCGATTGGCGCGAACCCGCGTCGCGCATTCGCGCGCGCACCCTGCTGGTGCATGGTCGCTCCGACCTGATTCCCCTCGCGCAGGCCGAGCGCACGGCGACAATCATTCCCGGCGCACGGCTTCGGGTGATCCCGGACGCCGGGCACATGCCGTTCTGGGAACAGCCGGAGCTGTTCTTCACGGCCGTCGAGGAGTTTCTCGCGTGAAGCGCCTGGTCGCGGTGCTGGCGCTGGCGGTTGCCGCGATGGCCGTGTTCATCGTCACGCAGGCACGGCGACTCCCGCCGCGCGCCGTACTGACGGTCGCCGCCACGGTGGACACAACGCTCCCTCCCGCACCGCTCGCCACGGGCGACTCGGCGTCGACAGCGGGCGCGGCCGACCTCGTCTCGGTTCGCACGTCATCGCTGCCACCGCCACGGCGCGATCTCGCCGAAATCCAGCGTCGGTTGACCGACGGCGAGTCCGGTACGTACATCCGGGAGATTCTCCTCCAGCGCGGCGACAACAACGCGCGCTGGCCCGACCGTCAACTCGAGCCGCTGCGCGTCTGGGTCCAGCCGCAAAGCGACATTGCCGACTTCGATCGGAGCTTGCCCGAACGCGTCCGCCAGGCCTTCGACCGCTGGACGCGGGCCGGCGTTCCCGTCGCCTTCACCTTCGTTGTGGATTCGGCGCGCAGTGACATCCCCGTTGTCTGGGTGGACAAGTTCGACATGGCCATCTCCGGGCGCACGCGATGGACGCACGACCAGCATTGGTGGATCGTCGGCGCTTCCATCGAACTCGCCTTGCATCACCAGAGCGGCTCGCCACTCGGCGGCGACGCCGTCGCCGCCATTGCCCTGCACGAAGTGGGACACGTGCTGGGGCTCGATCACACGATGGACGAGCGCAGCATCATGTGCGCGCGGGTGCGCGTGTCCGACCTGAGCCCGGCGGACGAGCACACCGCGCAACTGGTGTACAGCATTCCGCCGGGTTCGGTGGTCAATCCGTAGCTCGCGCGCGACCTAGCGCACGTTGAGGGAGACGCGCAGCAGCCGCGGCGCACCCGGCTGCAGATTGTTGTTGCCGTTGGCACTCGGTACGTAGCGCACGTTCGCGAGATTTTCGATGTTGGCCTGCGCCGCGAGTCGTCCGCCAAGCGAGAGGTAGAGCGCCCCGTCGAGACGCGTGAACGCTGGCAGGGTCACCTTGTTGTCCACCGCCGCGTACATCGGCGTCTGATGCACCACGCCGAATCCGACGGCAATCGGAGCGCGCACCTGGACCCGATTCCACAGGGCAACCGACCGAGCCGGCACGAGCGGCACACTGGCGCCGGCCACGGCGGCCGACGTGCGACTCACGATGCGCGCACGCTGGGCGGTCACGGCGCCGGTCAGTTGCCAGCCCGGCATGATCTCACCCTGCGCTTCCAGCTCGACACCACGCGACTCCTGTCGCCCGGTTTGCACGATCACGCCCGGGCGCACCGGATCCGGGGCGCTGGAGCGGCTCTTCGTGAGGACATAGTACGCGGCGGAGACGCGCAGGCCGCGCGCCGACTCCCACTTGGCACCGGCTTCCTGCGACGCAAAGCGTTCCGGACGCAGGGTGCTCGACGTCGCCGTGAGCGAGGCGAACTGGTCGCCGGCGCTCGGCAGGGCTGATGTGCCCAGGCTGCTGTAGACGGACATCGAAGGACGGGGCTTGAAGACGAGCGCGGCCCGCGGGTTGACCAGCACGTCCGTCCGCTCAAGGGTCTGCCCGTTGCGATGGTTCTGCAATGACATCGCGAACCGCTCCAGGCGAACTCCAGCCGTGGTTTGCCAGCGGCGGCCGAACTGTCCCTGGTGCTGGACATACGCCGACGCCACGTCGGCCTGGCTGCGGTTGTCGGCGTCGGTCGGGGATTGCCGGAAGCCGACCGCGGGCGCACTGCCGTCGGTGGAGGCCGGCACGATGACGGTCCGGTCGGCGCCGAAGTATCCCGTCTCGCGGAAGTTCGACGTCGTTTGGCGGCCGATCTCGCCTCCGACGAGCACGAGGTGCTCGATGCGGGCCGAGCGCAGGCGCCACAACACGTCGGTCTGCGAGAAGAGATTGTGGCGATCGGTGGAGTTGCGGTACGCCGAGAGTGTGAGCGAACGGCCGTCCGTGCTCATCACGCCGGGGACGATGTTCTGGTACATCTTGTCGTACGCGGACCACGACACGACAGAGCGGACATTGACGGATGCCTGGTCGCCCCGCTCGAACTCGAGGCGGCCGTGGTCCACGACCGCGCGGGCGCGATTGACGTTGCGATCGCCGTAGAAGATCGTGGACGGCACGGGTGCCGGCCGGCCGTTGAACGAGGGCACGCCGCGGTCGACGGTGCGTCGGTCCTCGAAACGCTCGGCGCTCGCTCGCAGCATACCGCCAGCGATGACGAGCGCGCCCGTGGGGTTGACGCCGGAGCGCTCAAGGGTGATGCCGCGGAATGAGCCGGACCGTTCGCGCATCGCGTTCATCCGCGTGGCGAGGCGGGTGCCAATCGCTCCGCCCAGGTCGAGCGTGCCGCGCGCGTGGTCGTAACTGCCGCCTTCGTAAAGCATCGCGCGGTGCGCACGAAAATCCGCCTGACGCAGGACGCGATTCAGCACGCCGCCGCCACCACCACGGCCGAAGGCCAACGCATTCGGTCCGCGCAGCACCTCGACGCGATCAACGTTGTACAGGTCGCGGTAGTACTGGACGTCATCGCGCACCCCGTCAACGTAGAGGTCTGCCGTCGAGGCGATGCCACGCATCGTCGGCTGGTCGCGGTGGCCCTCGCCCTGCCCCATCGTCACCGCCGGCAGGTACTGCACGACGTCAGCCATGCTCTGCACGGCGCGGGCGTCGAGTTGCGAACGCGTCATCAGTGAGAGGGACTGCGGCAGATCGACGAGCCGTGTTGGGGTGCGCGTGGCGCTGCGAATGACGGGAAGCACCTCGCGTACGACGGTTGTTTCGCGCACGCGAACCGTGTCGAGGCGGGAGACCGAGTCGCGCCGGGCGGCGCCCTGCGCTTCGAGTTGAACCGACAGCGCAAGCAGCGAGACAGCGAGCAGAGAGACACGCATATGGGATATATTTGGTGGGAATTCTGTGCACGGCGATGTGCAGTATGCTTAACACAGTGAAGGTTAATATACATTCGCAACTCGTAGAATTACCAGGTTTTCGTAAGGTTAATGCCCACAACGAGATAAGCTGGCACCGGCGTGTAGACAAAGAGGACGGCCGCTCTCGCGGCCGTCCTCTTTGTCTACGCTGCCAGTCTGTGCGATTCCGTGCGTCAGTGCCCTACTACCACCGCAACCAGACCGTGCGCGCCTTGCCCTTGCGCACCACCTTCAGCTTCAACGACCGGTCGTCGGAGTCACCGATCATCCGCTGGAGCATGCGGGCATTCAGCACCGGCCGGCCACTGGCCTCGACGATCACGTCGCCGCCCCGCAGGCCAGCGGCGGCGGCCGGCAACTCGGGAAGAACACGCTGGACAAGGAGTCCGGCATCGGCACCGGTGATGTCCTTGAAGTCGTCGGTGAGCGTGGTCAGTTGGGCGCCGGCCACGATGCTCGAGTAGCCGGAGATGGCCACCGGTGGCGGCGCGTCAAATGTCCAGACGGCCGGTGCGGGGGGAGCCGGTGGCGCGACCGGCGCGCTCGGCGACGGGGTAGCCGGCGCGGACGGCCGGACGAACGTGAACGCCCGCCGCGATTGTGTCGCGTGCGTACCGCTGATCGCCGGACGCATGGGCGAGAAAGAGAGGTCGAGGTCCGTGCACTCGTCGCCGAAGCCCTCTGGACGCTTCTGCACCAGCACGGTGACGGTGGGCTCGCCGCCCTCTCGGGCCAAACGCACCGGCAGTTTGCGCCCGGGCACCAACAGACTCGAGAGCACGACATCGCGTCCCACCACGTCCTGACCACCCAACGCCAGAATGCGATCGCCGCGTCGCATGCCCGCGCGCTCGGCCGGTGATCCGGTCTCCACCGAGATGATCTCGGGGGGCTCCTCGAAGTGGTACACCTCCGGGCCGTTCCCCTCGCGCTTCACCGATCCCGAAATGTTGAAGGTGACGCCGAGGTATCCATCCGGGGCATGCTCGGTCGTCTTTCGGTTCGTGCAGGCGAGCTGGATCTTCGACATCAGCTGCAGGTTGCTCTGGGCGATCTTCTGCAACTGCTCCTCGAGTGCCATCCGGCGCGCCACGTTGACGGACGTCGCGCCGTATTCGCGCAGCGCCATCCCGATGCGCTCCTCCAACGCGCGCGACTTGGCGAGCGAGCGCACGAGACTGTCGAGGCCGTCGAGGACCAGCACCACCTTCATGGGGTTCGCGGAATCCACGCGCACCGTCACGGTGCGGCTGCGCGGCGGCGACGTGGATTGCTGCGCCGTTGCAACGCTCGCCGCCACGCCCACGGCGCCCAGCGCACCCAGCGCCAGCGCGGCGACTCCACTCCGTCGAATCGAACTTGGAAGAGCATTCATTGCATCAACCCTGAAAGTCCTTCTGCCATTTCTTGACTGTTGTTTCTCTGTTGTTTCTCTGTTGTCGCTCTGCTCTAGTATCGCTCCAGCGCCTGCTTCGCCGGCAACGCCGCCTGGTACTGCTTGAGCGTCGCCTCGCGCGCCGCCATCGCCGAGAGGTAGTACTGGTTGAGCACTGGATCCTGCGGGGCCTGATAGAGTGCGGCCCGCGTGGATGCGACGATGTTGTCGAGCGCCGTCAGTCGCGCGCGGTACGTGTTGACGTTCAATCCGATGAAGTGCGACGTGGTGTCCTGCGCCGCGAGATAGGCCGCGGCGTCGGAGTACTGCTGCTGGGCGGAGGTGAGCACCTGCATCGCCGCCTGCGGCGACTCGAATCCCGGCGCCGACGCGACGGGCGCTGCCGCGCCGCCGTTGGTACCCGACGCCACGCGCGGCAGCAGGTCGAACCGGGCGGTCAGGCGCCCCGCCAGCACGCTGCCGGCGACCAGCACCAGCCCGGCCGCGATCCGCAACATCCATTGCGCGCGCGTGGCGCGCGGCGCCGGGAGTGGCGCGGCAGAGATGATTCCTTCGGCCTTCAACATCGCCCCGAGCGAAGCCCAGTCGTTGAGCGGCGCGGTTTCGCGGGGCACCTCGCTCATGGCGATGCGGACGAGCCGTCGGTGCGAGGCCAATTCGGCCGTGCAGGGCGCGCAGGCAGCGAGGTGCGTCGCCTCCTCGGGCGTCGCCGTCTCGTCCACCAAGGCAGCCAGTCGTTCAGGAGAGATGTGCTGCATGTGTCGAATCCTGCGATATGGGGGCATCCACCAGGTGCCGGAGCAGCGTGCGCAGCTTCGCGCGCGCCTTGAACAGCTGCGACTTCGATCCGCCGGCCGTGATCCCGAGCTCGGCGGCGATTTCCTCGTGCGTGTACCCCTCGACGTCGTGCAGCACGAAGACGGCACGCGCGCCGGGAGACAGTTTCTGAACGGCCTCGTCGATGGTCTGGGCGAGCAGCGACCGATCGCCCTCGTGCTCCACCGCGACCGTCTCCTCCTCGATTTCCGTCTCTGACTTGCCGATCCGCCGCAGCGAGCGCAGCGCGTTCAGCGTGCGGTTCACCGCGATGCGATGCGCCCACGTGCCGAACTGCGCATCGCCGCGATAGGTGGGGAGCGCACGGAAGATCTGGATCCAGACTTCCTGCGCCACGTCGGCGGCCTGGTCGGGGTCGCCGACGAGACGCCGGACCACGGCGTCAATGCGCGGCGCGTATTGCACCCAAAGGGCGCGCAACGCCGCTTCGTCGCCGTGAATGGCGCGTCGGATCGTCAGCTGATCAGCCATGAACGTTCGCTAATTGGGTCACCCCGAGGTCCCAATTGGTTGCCCGGGTGACTGTCCTGTCAAAGTACTCGTCTTGCGTGTACTGGGCTGGGGCGCTAGTCCTTAGCCCTTCGCGTTCACGGACCCCCATGATCCTGCTCCTCGCCGCCACACTCGCACTCGGTGACACGGTCGGCCGACTTCCGGTCCGGACGCCGGAGAGCGTCGGCATGTCGCCGGACCGGCTCGAGATCATCGACCGCGTGGTGCGCGAAGGGATGCGGGCGGGTGGATATCCGGGCGCGGCGGTGGTCATCGGACGCCAGGGCGCGGCCGTCTGGCGCAAGGGTTTTGGCACGCTGGGATGGGCGTTCGAGAGCCCCGCGGTCACCGCGGACCAGACGATCTACGACCTCGCCTCGCTCACCAAGGTGGTCGCCACCACCACCGCCGCGATGATTCTCTACGACGAGGGGCGACTGCCGCTCGACGCGAAGGTGACGGACTACTTGCCGGGATTCGTCGGACGCTGGAAGGACGAGGTGACGATCCGCCACCTGCTGACGCATCGGAGCGGCCTGCCAGCCGGACGCGAGCTCTGGCGCGTGGCACGCACCCCCGACGAGGCAAAGGAATCCGTCCTCACGACCAAGCTGCGCTACCACCCGGGGCGTGCCTACATCTACTCGGACCTTGGCGCCGACGTGCTCGGCTGGGTCGTCGAAGCCATTGCCGGGCAGCCGCTCGATGTCTTCGTGCGCAATCGCGTCTTCGATCCATTGGGGATGCACAACACGTTCTTCCTTCCACCCGACTCCGTGCGCGACCGCGTGGCGCCGACCATCGGCCAGGGGCTCGTGCACGACGAGAATGCCCAGACGCTGGGCGGGGTGGCTGGTCATGCCGGGCTGTTCTCGACGGCCGACGACCTCGCCGTCTTTGCGCAGATGATGCTCGATGGCGGCATTTATCATGGCACGCGCATCGTCAGCGACTCGACCGTCCGCCTGTTCACGCAGCGTGCGGCTGGCTCGCGCGCGCTGGGCTGGGAGATGGCCGACGGACGGCACGGCGCCGGCGAGTATCTCGGGGCGTCGGCCTACGGGCACGTCGGATTCACGGGCACGTCGCTGTGGATTGATCCGCAACGCGACATGTTTGTCATCCTGCTCACGAATCGCGTCCATTTGGCGCGCGTCCGGCGGCCGTCCACTGTGATCGCCGACATTCGCGCCGACCTCGCCGATGCCGCGGCGTTGGCGGTGACGGACGACGACTTGCGCATCACCACGATGCCGGCCTCGTTCCGCGCCGACCGCGCGGTCAACTGGAACAAGCCGCTCCGGGTGCGCCGGTCGCGTCACAAGCGACCTCCGACGCGACCGACTGCCAGCAAGGCCAAGGTGAAGGCGCCGGCGGCTAAGGCCGCCGGGGCCTCAGCGAAGCCGCGTTCCACGACGGCCGTCAAGTCGACGAAATCGCGCCCGGCGAAAGCGGTCAAGAAGGCACCGGCAAAGCGCAAGCGCTGACTGGGCGCTTGAATTCCCGCCCGGCAGGTTGTCATACTGCGACATGCCCCTCGGGAGCCGCAGATGACTGATCCACAGAATCCGTCCGCCACGCCATCGCCCACCGACACACCGTCCAGTGGCGCGGATGAGGTCACGGAAGACCTCGTCAAGCTCGCGCTACGCCGGGTCAAGGATCCCGAACTCAACCTCAACATCGTGGACCTTGGCTTGGTCTACGGCATTCAGGTGGAGGGCACGAGGGTGATGGTGGACATGTCGCTGACGTCACCCGCCTGCCCGTCGGGGCCGGAGTTGGTGCACGATGCCACCACGCAGGTGCAGGCGATTCCGGGCGTGACGCACGCCGAGGTGAACATCGTCTGGTCGCCGCCGTGGACGCCGGAGCGCATCGAGCCGCGAGTGCGGGTCTATCTCGGGTTCTGAAACGGCAACTGCTCACCACGGAGGCACGGAGAACACGGAGATACACGGAGAACGGCAACGGCAAACACTTGATGGAACGACAGTGCGCCACGCAGGCTTCAGCGTGGCACGCGCCGTTCCTCCAAGAAGTTGTAGTTCTCCGTGTATCTCCGTGTTCTCCGTGTCTCCGTGGTGCGTAGTTGTGGTGAGTAGTTGTGGTGAGCAGTTGCCGTCACGAATCCAAGTACGGCGAATCAGCCACCGGCTTCACCTTCTTCTTGAATCCGGCCAGCGCCTTCACGAACGCCTCGCCCAGCTCGGCAATCTGCCAGCGCCTGAGTTCCGGGATGGACGCCAGCTCCTCCACCGACGACGGCACCAATCGCGCGACGGCCTCGAGGCGCTCGCGCGACCCGAGGACTCCCGGGTCGAGCTCGAGCCGCACGGCAGCGGCATCGCGCACCGCCTTGAGGCGGCCAACCTTGTCGTCGAACTCGGGGTCCTTCTCCCAGCGCGCCGACTTGGGGAAGCGCGGGAGCTGCGCGTCGGGCACGGCGAGCCCGCGCTCCACCGCCGCCATCACCTCGCTGGCGGCGCGCTCCACCATGCCGCGCGGCATGCCCTTGATCTTTCCGAGCGCGTCAGCGGACTTCGGCTGCAGCCGCGCAATCTCGAGCAGCACCTCGTTGGCGACAACGCGGAAGGTCGAGCGGTCGAGGGCGTGCGCCGTCGCGTCGCGCCACTGCGTCACCTCGCGCAGGACCGCCAGTTCGCGGCGCGTCAGGTCGCGCGCCCCCTTGAGACGCAGGAACGCCTGCCCCGCGTCTTCCGGTGCCCAGCGGGTGCCTTCCAGCCGGTCAAACTCCTCGCGGGCCCAGCTCCACCGCCCCTTGGCTTCCAACTGCCGCTTCAGCTCATCGCGCAGTTGCAACAGGTGCATGGTGTCCTGCGCGGCGTAGTCGAGCATCCCCGGCGTGAGCGGTCGCATGGACCAGTCGGCGCGCTGGTGCTTCTTGTCGAGCTTCACGCCAAAGTGCTGCTCGAGCAATGCGGCCAGGCCGAACGCCTTGATGCCGAGCAATTGCGCCGCCACCCGCGTGTCGAAGATCATCCGCACGTGCCAGCCGTAGTCCTGATGGAGCAGGCGCAGGTCGTAATCGGCGTCGTGGAAGACTACCTCGACCTTGGGGTCTTCGAGCAGCGCGCCGAGGACCGCCGGTACGGCGATCGGCAGCGGATCAATGATCGCATGCTGGTCGCGCGTCGAGAGCTGCAGCAGGTAGATGCGGTCAATGAACCGATGAAAGGAGGCGCCCTCGGTGTCGAGCGCGAGGATCGGCGTGCCGCGAATCCCCTCGAGGAACGTCCCGACGGCGTCATTCGAATCGAGGTATCGCACCGTCGGTGCTGCGCTCTTGGGATGCACTCGCTTCCTTCCTCTCCGGTGTCGCGTGTGGTAGAAATGTAGCAAGGCTTCCCGTTGAACACCCGCCACCCGCGCCATGCCCGCCGACTCGACGCCCCGCGTGCCTTCCGAACCCGCCGTCCCGACGCCCGACCGCACCGCACGTTCGCGCTGGGGCGGGCGGCTCACCACGGAGCACGCCGACCTGGTGCGGGCCGCGCTGATCATCGTCTTTGTCCTCGTCGGCCTGCAGTTGCTCTGGGCCGCACGCATCCTGGCGCTGACAGCGTTCCTTGGCGTGCTCTTCGGACTCGGTGCGGCCCCCGCCGTCACGCTGCTCGAGCGGCGTGGCTTCCGGCGCGGCATCGCCTCGCCACTCGTCGTCTTCGGCGTGGTTGGCATCGTCCTCGCCCTGGCGGGGTGGTCGGCACCGACGCTCATCACGCAGTCGCAGGAAATTCGCACGCGCTTTCCCGCGGCCATCGAGAAGGTGGAAACCTGGATGGCCACCAACCAGCCGCGGCTGCTCGATGCGATCGCCGGCGCTCCGGCGCCGACCGTCGACTCCGCGGGCTCGGCGGGCGCCGGCACCGTGCCGTCAGTGGACTCGCTGCAGACCGCCGCGCAGCCCGGGCACGGGCGGCTCGTCGAGGCGTTCTATAACCAGGCCGGTCGACTGAAGACCGTTGCGCTCGGCATCCTGACCTCGACGCTCGCCGTCTTCGGCGGTTTCGTCCTCGTCCTCTTCCTGGCGGTGTACGTGGCCGCCGAGCCGGATGTCTACCGGCGTGGGGCACTGCTGCTGTTCAGCCCGCCGACCCGACGGCGCCTCGCCCCGGTGCTCGATGCCATCGCCGTGAAGCTGCGCCGCTGGCTCGGCACACAGGCCATCGCCATGCTCGTGATCGGCACCGTGACCACAATCACGCTGATGATCATCGGCGTGCGCGCCGCGTTGCCGCTCGGCATCCTCGCCGGCATACTCGAGTTCATCCCAAACATCGGCCCGACGCTGAGCGCCATCCCGGCCATCGTCGTGGCGTTCGTGGACTCGCCGCAGAAGGCGCTGGTCGTGATGATGGCCTACTGGGGCATTCAGTTCCTCGAGAACAACCTGCTCATCCCGTACCTGATGAAGGAGCAGCTCGACCTGCCACCAGCGCTCACCATGATGACGCAGGTCGTGATGGCCTACGTGTTCGGGCTGATGGGGCTCTTCGTGGCGACACCACTCCTGGCGGCCATCATGGTGGCGGTACAGATGCTGCACGTGGAGCGCGAATCGGAGGAGACCCCGGCGGAGGCGACGAACGGGTCAGCCGCAGCCGCGTCGTCGGGAGCCAGCGCATGATTGCGTACGTCGAAGGGCGCGCGATCGGATACGACGACGTTGGGTCGGGCGTACCGGTGCTCTTCCTGCACGGGTTTCCGCACAACCGCTCGCTCTGGGGGCCGCAGCTCGGCGCGCTCGCCGCCCCGGCGCGCACCATCAGCATGGACCTGCGCGGGTTCGGTGAAAGCGCGCCGAGCGCGCCGGGAAGCGTGGATGGCTATGCCGACGACGCCGCGGCCCTCCTCTCCGAACTGGGAGTGGATCGCGCCATCGTGGCGGGCCTGTCGATGGGCGGATACGCCACCTTCGCCTTCTGGCGCCGCCATCGCGAACGTGTGCGGGCCCTCGTCCTCTGCGACACGCGCGCGACCGCCGACAACGACACCGGTCAACAGGCACGGCGCGAGATGCAGGCCCTGGTGCAGGATCGCGGCAGCATGGCCGTGGCCAACCAGATGATCGCCGGCATGGTGGGGCGCACTACGCGGGAGAAGAACCCCGAACTCGTGGACGAACTGCATCGCATGATGTCGCTCGCCCCCACGCAGGGAATCGTCGATGCGCTCGATGCGCTGCGGACGCGCCCCGATTCCACGCCCACCCTGGCCACGATTGATGTGCCGACGCTCGTCGTCGTCGGCGACGAGGACGTGCTCACGCCGGTGAAGGACGCGCGGGCGATGCATCTCGCCATCGGTGGCAGCCGCCTCGAAGTGATCGCCAGCGCCGGACATGTCAGCAACATGGAGCGCCCGGCGGCGTTCAATCATGTCCTCAGCGAGTTCCTGTTCTCGCTCACGGCGCAGTAGCACCCTGTAGATTACGCTCCAGTCGACCGTCCACCATCTACCGTCCACCGTCCACCGTCCACCGTCCAAGCAGTTGTCCACCATCTCTGCCGCCGAGAGCTCGACTCCGGCCCGCATCGGCGCCGTGCTGTTCCGCAATCGCGGCTGGCTGCCCGTGCCGTTTCTTGCCGTGCCCCTGCTCGCCCCAGGCGGCATCACCCGGGTCGGCGCCCTGGTCGGTGCCCTGCTGATCGTGCTCGGCGAAGCGTGGCGCCTCTGGGGCGTGGCCACCGCAGGCACCGTCACGCGACGCCGGTCGCGCAACGTCCAGAAGCTCGTGACGCACGGCCCATTCGCGCTGAGCCGCAATCCGCTCTACAACGGCAACTTCCTTATCTGGATGGGCTTCGCCGCTATCAGTGGCGTCTGGTGGTTCCTGCCCATCGCCGTCGCCCTGTTCGCCGTCGAGTACTACTTCATCGTGTGCTACGAAGAGGGAGTGCTCGAGTCCATCTTCGGCGAGGAGTATCTCGCGTTCAAGCAGCGCACGCCGCGCTGGATTCCCACAGGCGCATCCGGACCGGTCAACGGCGAGTTCTTCTGGGGCGAAGCGTGGAAGAGCGAGATCAGCACGTTCCTGCAGTACGCCGCCCTGCTCGTTGTGTTTGTGGCGAAGGAGAAGTACTTCCCGCGGGGGATTTTCTAGAGGAGCGCGACGGCGCTGCGGCGCGCCTTGATTAGCGCGTCGGCTTCCCCGGCGGATTCTCTCCCTTGAAAACCTCGCGGTTCTTCTCGATGTACTGCTTGAGGTTCGCCGGCACGTCCTCTTCGGGGAAGATGGCCGTCACGGGGCATTCGGGCTCGCAAGCGCCGCAGTCAATGCACTCGTCCGGGTGGATGTACAGCTGGTCTGGCCCCTCGTAGATGCAGTCCACGGGGCAGACATCGACACACGCCTTGTCCTTCGTGCCGATGCAGGCTTCGGTGATCACGTACGGCATGGATGCTCCTGAGGGTGGGATCGCGGCGTACACCCGGAAGATAAGCGGCGCACCAAGGTGCCTCAACCAGAGGCGTGCGGTCGTTCCCTCTGGTACGCCGTGGTAGACGGCGTCGTTCTGTCGTACTCTTAGACCACCATGCGTCTCTCTGTCAACGGCTCCCCGCGCGACGTGGATCCCACGCGCGCGCCGACCCTGCTCGCCGCACTCCGCGATGAACTGGGACTCATCGGTCCCAAGCTCAGCTGCGACCACGGTGAATGCGGCGCGTGCACGGTGCGCCTCGATGGCGAACTGGTCTACGCCTGCCTCACACTGACGGCCGCCTGCGAGGGCGCGCACGTCCAGACGGTCGAAGGGCTCTCGCCGGCGGGGACGCTGCACCCGCTTCAACAGGCCTTCATCACGCACGACGCGGCACAGTGCGGCTTCTGCACGCCGGGCCAGTTACTTGCCGCACAGGCACTGCTCGAGCGCAACCCGCACCCGACGGATGACGAAATCCGCGTGGCGATGAGCGGCAATCTGTGCCGGTGCGGCACATACCCCAAGATCATCGCCGCCATTCGCGCCGTCGCCGACGCCTCGGGCGGCGCCGCCGGAGCCCCCGCGTGAGCGCGCCCAAGGACTCGGGGAAGCGTTTCGTTCAAACGACGGTCGAGGTGGAAGGGCGCACCGAGACGCGTGTCGTCGAACTCCCGGCGTTCGAACCGGCACCCTGGGGAGCCGACGCGCCACTCGCCATCGTCGGCACAAGTCCGCCCCGAGTCGATGCGCGGGAGAAGGTCACGGGGCGAGCCCGCTACACGGCCGACGTCGTTCGACCCGGAATGCTGTACGCGGTAATCGTGCGCTCGCCCATCGCCAAAGGCACGGTCACCAGCCTGGACCTGGAGATAGCGCGTGGCATGCCCGGCGTCCGCGGTGTGATGGGCCCGGGTGATGCGCCGGCGGCCACGCGTCTGTTTCGCCGCGACATCTCGTATGCGGGACAGTCCATCGCCGCAGTCTGCGCCGAGCGTCTGCTCGACGCCGAGCGCGCGGCGCGGTCGATTGCCGAGTCGCTGATCATCGCACCAGCGCCGCACGCGGTCACCGCCGAGGAAGCGCTGGCGAACGACGCGCCGCGCGTGCGGGACACCGGCAACGCCACCGAACCAGACGTCGTCACGCGCGGCGATGTCGCGCACGGCCTCACGATGGCCGATGTCACGCTGACGCGCGAATACCGCACACCAGTCGCCCTGCATTCGGCGCTCGAACCCCACGGCGCCGTCTGCGAGTGGAATGGCGACCAGCTCACGGTGTGGGAAAGCACGCAGGGCATTTTCCGCGTGCGCAGCGATGTGGCCAAGGCGCTCGGCGTTGCACAATCGCAGGTGCGCGTCATCAAGGACTATATGGGCGGCGGTTTTGGCGCCAAGAACAGCGCGGGGGCGCACACCTACACCGCAGCGCTCTTCGCGCGCGCCCTCGGTGCCCCGGTGCGCTGCATCAACGACCGGCGTGGCGAACAGACCGACACCGGCAACCGTCCCGCGACCATTCAGAAAGTCACCATCGCCGCCACGCGCGACGGGCGACTGACCGCGCTCGCCCTCGACGCCATCATCCCGCTCGGCATCGCCGGCTGGGAGGGCGGTCCGGCACAGATTTTCCACGAGCTGTACAGCTGCCCCAACGTTCGCACGTCGGAAACGATGGTGTACATCAACGCCGGCGGGATGCAGGCATTTCGCGGGCCCGGCTACGTGGAAGGCGCGTTCGCGCTCGAAGGAGCGATGAACGCGATGGCGCGCGCTCTCCAGATGGACCCCGTCATCTTCCGGCAGAAGAATCTCGCCACGCTGGACGAACGCACCGGCCGCGCCTTCAGCGGCAACCGGCTGGGGGAATGCTACACCGAGGGCATGAAACGCTTCGGCTGGCCCTCCACTGTCCACCGTTCACCGTCCGGCGTCGCTCGCGTGAAGCGCGGCCTCGGCGTCGCCGCGCAGACCTGGCCCACCGGCGGCGGCCCGCCGTCCTACGCGAATGTGCGGATCAACAGCGACGGTTCCGTGGACGTGCTCGCCGGTACGCAGGACCTCGGCACGGGGTCGCGCACGATACTCGCGCAGATTGCCGCCGAGGCATTGGGCGCGCGACTCGACAGCGTGCGCACGGTGATCGGAGATACGGAGCGACTGCCGTACACCGGAAACTCGTGGGGGTCGATGACCACGCCCAGTGTTGGCCCCGCCGTGCGCATGGCTGCGGAGGAAGCAAAATCGCATTTGCTTGACGCCGCGGCACAGATGCTGGATGTGCCGGTCGAACGCCTCGGTGCGCGCGATTCGCAGGTGCTGTTGGACGGCGTGCCGGCCCGGTCGTTCTCCGACCTCTGTCGCGCACTCGGCAGCGTGCAGATTGTCGGACACGGCTCGCGGGGCCCCAACCCTGAACTGGCCGTCGTCACCGTGGGCGCGCAGTTCGCCGAGGTGGAAGTGGATGTCGAAACCGGCGTGGTGAAAGTGCGGCGGATCGTCGCCGTGCACGACGCCGGACGCATCATCAATCCGGCGCTCGCCGAAAGCCAGTTGCACGGCGGCATCATTCAGGGAATCGGCTACGCGTTGTTCGAAGAGCGGCACATCGATCCCGCCACCGGCATGACTCTCAACGCCAACTTGCACGACTACAAGGTGCCGACGATGGCCGACATTCCGGCCATCGACGCGTCATTCCTGCCGGGCGCTGATCCGGCGGCCAATCACGTTGGCGCGCGCGGCATCGCCGAACCACCCATCATTCCCACCGCGCCGGCCATCGCGGCCGCGGTCGCCGATGCGCTGGGCGTGGAGGTGTGCGCACTCCCGCTCACCCCGTGGCGCGTACTCGGCGCGCTGGCGGAATAGTCCCCGTCTCCCGTCTTCCGTCTTCCGTCTCCCGTCTCATTTCATGCTCCCCACCAAAGTCGTCCTCTCCGACAAGCTGTCGCAGATCAACGAGCATTGGCATCCCCGCATCGTCGGCGAACTCAATGGCCAGCATGTGAAACTCGCCAAGCTGCAGGGCGAGTTCATCTGGCATCATCACGAGGCGGAAGATGAGCTCTTTCTGGTGCTCGAGGGTGAACTCGAGATGCAGTTTCGCGATCAGTCCGTCGTGCTGCGGCCGGGCGAATTCCTGATCGTCCCGCGCGGCGTCGAGCATCGACCCGTTGCCGCGAAGGAAGTGTCACTCTTGCTGTTCGAGCCCGCCGGAACGCTGAACACCGGCAACGTCGGCGGCGATCGTACCGTACTGAACCCAGAGCGATTGTAGCGCTCCGCCGTCCTTCGTTCTCCTTTTTCCGTCCGCCTGCCATGAAGCGCCTTCTCGTCCTTCTCGTCCTTCTCGTCCTTCCCGCCGCACTGGGCGCGCAGGATCTCAATGCCACCGCCGACCGGATCTTCGCGGCGTGGAACAGCACGCATACGCCGGGGTGCGCGGTGGGGGTCGCGCGTAATGGCGCGACGATCTTCGCCAAAGGATACGGCATGGCCGATCTCGAGACCGGCACGCCGATCACGCCGCTCACGATCCTCGAGAGTGGATCGGTCGCCAAGCAGTTCACCGCCACGGCGGTGCTATTGCTGGCCGGCGAGGGGAAGCTTCGGCTCGACGACGACGTGCGGAAGTACATCCCGGAGCTGCCGTCGTACGGACGTGTCATCACGATTCGTCACTTGCTCTCACACACCAGCGGACTGCGCGAGTGGAGCAATCTCGTGGCCGATCAGGGGTATCCGCGCGGCACGCGGGTGACCACGCAGGCCGACCTGCTGGCCATCATCGTTCGGCAGAAGGCACTCAACTATCCCGTCGGCGACTTCTACTCCTACACGAACTCCGGATTCGCGCTCCTGCCGACCATTGTCGAACGCGTCAGCGGCATTCCGTTCGCGCGTTTCAGCACTGAGCGCATCTTCCGGCCGGCCGGGATGACCGACACCCGCTGGCGCGACGACTACACGGCGCTGGTGCCACGGCGAGCGCAGGCGTACTCACGCCGGGCCGACGGCTGGCATCTCGAGATGCCGTTCGAGAACGTGCACGGTCCCGGCGGACTGCTCACCACGGTCGGCGACTGGCTCACGTGGAACAACGCGTTGAACGCGCGGGCCTTCGGCGCGGTCAGTGATTCACTGCTCAGCCGCGCCACGCTCACCAGCGGCCGGCAGATTCCGTACGCGATGGGGATGATCAACGGCACGTACCGCGGCACGCCCGAGTGGCAGCATAGCGGCAGCACGGCCGGCTACAGCACCTTCCTCGCCCGGTATCCCAATGCCGGATTGTCCATCGCCGTGATGTGCAACGCCGCGGGGGCGCCTGCCACTGCGTACGTGCGACAGCTCGCGGACGCGCTGATCCCTGACCTGGCGCCGCTTCCCACGTTCGACACCGTCACCGTCGATGCGAGCCGTCTTGCACGGTACGTCGGCGTCTATCGCGACAATCGCACGCACGATATCTCGGAAATGTTCGTGGACCGCGGGCAGCTGCGCGTCCGCGGCGGCGCGCCGCTTCGGGCGCTGCGCGACGGCGATTTCCTGATGGGCGCTGCCTCCCGCCTGCAGTTCGTCACCGCCGCCGATGGCACGCCGACCGGTGTGCGCATCTTCGCCCCCGATGGCGACACGCTGAGCTGGACCTTCGAGTCGGCGGGGCGCTGGCTCGCCTCCGAAACGCAGCTGCAGGCGTATGCCGGCCGCTGGTATCAACCGGAGATCGACGCCACGTGGACTGCGACCGTGCAGAAGGGGGCACTCGTGATGGAGCTCCGCCCCGGCACGCAGTTCACGCTCATCCCGGCGTACGGAGATGCCTTCGAAGCCGGCCCGTACGGCAGCATCTGGTTCACGCGCGACAAGAGCGGCGCGGTGACCGCGATGCATGTGGGGGCGGGGAGGGTGTGGGAGCTAGGGTTTGCTAGAGAGAAGAAGCAGAGATAAAGCAGAGATAAAGCAGAGAGAAAGCAGAGAGAAAGCAGAGAGAAAGCAGAGAGAAAGCAGAGAAGAAGCAGAGAGAAAGCAGAGGCAGCGAGGGCACAGCGCCGCCACCACAGCAGATCGTCTATCTGCTTTCTCTCTGCTTCTTCTCTGCTGTCTCTCTGTCTTCTCTCTTCCTATACACCGTCGCCGTTTTCCCAATCGTCTGAATCACCTCGGCGCCGAGTGCCGCGGCGAGATCGTGCGCCGCGGCCTTGACGCTCACGCCGGCGGTGCGGTTCAGCGCGATCTTCACCAGCTCCCGCGTGCGCAGGGCGTCGTCCAGTGACTGGATGACCTGTTGTGTGACGCCGTCCTTGCCGACGTGCACCGTGGCCTGCAGTTGATTGCATTCGGCGCGCAACGCGGCGCGCGCCTTGCTGGACAGTGCCATGAACCACTCCTCGTGCAGGTCGTGAGTCGCCGCCCTTTGTTGGGCGACGCGCCGCTTACCGCTGCCGGGGGACGGCGGCCGCCGCGCGCACCACGCTGTCGCGCGTCCCCGGCTGCGTGAGGAACGGGCGCGGATCAAGCGGCGGCCCATTCCACCACGTGCGGGCATCGACATACCGCATCACCTGAAAGTGGAGGTGCGGCGTGTTCTTCGGCGCGTTGCCCGTGGTGCCAACGTAGCCGATCACCTCGCCCTGCGCGACGGCCTGGCCTTCGTGAAGGCCGGCGGCGTACCCGTCGAGATGCGCATAGTAGAAGACGAAGCGCCGCTCCGGATCGGTGGCGTAGATCGTGATCCCGCCGAGTGCGTTCCTGGCGAGTCGCAGTACCGTGCCGCTGTCGGCGGCCAGCACCGGCGTGCCCCGCTTGGCCAGAATGTCCACGGCCTGGTGCGCGCGAGCCCCGCCGTCGCGGGCTTGCCAGAACGTGTCGGGCACCCGATCGGGGGTGACTCCGTCCACCGGTACCATCAGCGCGCGCGCCGTGAGGTACTCCTCATCGTCTAGGGCGAGCGGCGCAGCCGGCGGCGGCGACTCGGACGGCGGCTCCGGCAGCTCGATCTCCGGTGCGCGCACGGGCGCAACCGGCCCAAGTGGCCGAATGGCCGGGCCGCACGCGGCCGTGATGATGGCCAGCGCCGGAAGGATGGAAATGGCGCGCATGGTTCAAATGACTAACGAATTCCGGGCGGCGCCGTCACGCAGTCGGTCTCCCCTGCGGCGTCGGCACGCGGTCCCTCACCCCTTGTGCGCTACTATATCGCGATATAGTATTATATACATGACAACGCTCTCCCCAGACTACTTCGCCGACGCGACCTCGTTTTCTGCGATGGCCGCGGCGTCGCCCGAATACGGCCCCCTCTGGACCGCCCAGCGCGAGCGCGCGGTGGTGCCGGCCGACCTGCTCGCCCGTGTGGAGGCGCTGGGCGGCCGCTGGCATCTCCTCGCCATCTCCGAAGACTGGTGCATCGACTCCCAGAGCCTCGTTCCCGTAGTCAGCGCCCTCGCTGACGCCGCCTCGAACCTCGAGCTCCGTTTGGTGAGCCGCGACGCCGAGCCCGCCCTGATGGATGCGCACCTGACCAATGGCGTCTCCCGCTCCATTCCCGTCGTCATCGTCCTCGATGCCGACCATCAGGAGCGCGCGTGGTGGGGTTCGCGTCCGAAGGCCCTCAAGCAACTGGTGGCGAATGAGTGGAAGGCGCTCGAGAAGGCCGAGCGCAACAAGGAAGTCCGCCGCTGGTACGCGATCGACAAGGGACGCTCGACGCTCGAGGAGATCGTCGCCCTGCTCGAGCAGGCCGCGGTCAGTCAGCCGGCCAACGCCACCGCCGGCGCATAGACGAAGACCCGGTCGCGTCCGCGGCCGGTGATCTCGCGCACCAGCTTCGCCTCCATCACACGCTCGACGGCCGCGCCTGCCGTGGGCGCGGTGAGCGCGAGCGAGCGGGCTGCCTCACCCACGGTAATCGCCGGCCTCCGGGCGAGCAGTTCAACCAACGCGGCAGCGGACGCGCCGCCGCGGCCGAACTCGCGACAGCGCGCCAGCGCGTGCTCGCCGGCGTCCAGATACGCGGCAACCGCACGAGAAGTCGCGCGCGCCTCGCGCGCCATCGCGTGCAGCGCACCGGCGAGATCATCCGCCGGTGGCGGCACGACGTAGACATCGCGCGTGAGTCCCGACGCGAGCGGCGCGACTGCTCGCGCAATCGATGCGCTGATCGTCCGGGCGCGACCGCACGCTCCGGCCGACAGCTCTGCCGCCACCAGCAACCCAGGCCACTGCTCCTGCTCGGCGACACTCAAGCTCGCATCGAGCAGATCGGGCAGCGGTTCCGCATCAAGTGCGACCGAGACGAATGCCTCGTCCAACGCTCCTGGGGTGAGCGCACACCCGGCGCGCACCTTCTCGCCGACCATCTCCAGTGCCAGCGCGATCCGGCGAAGATGTGCGTCGTCCACGATGAACTCACGTGACGCCGGCGCGAACCACCAACCCAGGAGCGCAGCGAACTCTGCGGCGCCTCCCGCCTCGATTGCCTTGGCGACAGATCGCGCGGGCACTTCGGACTCGGCCGCCAAGGTTGGTGGCCGATCATTGGCGGCAGAGATAGCTTGAGCGCCTCGAAGCCGCAGCAGAACGGGTAGCCCCGTGTTGCCCGCCACCAAGGCGTCGAGGCGCACCAAAGCGTCAACGGCGTCTTCGATGCCTCGTAGTATACCGGTATCGAGCAGTGCGGCACTCCTGTTATTTTAGTTTCTGAACTTATTTTTGTATTTCATTTCTGGCAAGCCTGAACACACTAGTAGTCGAAGGAACGTTATTTATGTTTATAGCATCTATTTTATTTTTCTCTCTGCAAGTTCAGGCCCAGCAGACACCGCAGGGCGCGGACTCCGCCATCGCCAGGCACGTCGCGACGGCGTCGTCCTACACTCCGCACCGCGTCTATCAGTCCGGCAAGAAGCGCTTCACCGACTTCGAGTCCGCGCTTGCCGACGCCGCCAAGTCCGACGTGGTTTTCCTCGGCGAACAGCACGACGATCCGGGGACGCACCGCCTGGAACGTGCGGCACTCGAGGGGATCGGCCGCCGGCGCGCCAAGGTCGTGCTCTCGCTCGAGATGTTCGAGCGCGACGCGCAGGGGCGACTGGACGACTATCTCGCGGGACGCATTGATGAAGCAGAGTTCCTGAAGAACGCGCGCCCGTGGCCGCGCTACACCACCGACTATCGTCCGCTCGTCGAACTCGCCAAGGCCAAGGGGTGGCCGGTGGTCGCGGGCAATGTCCCCCGCCGCCTCGCCTCGCTGGTTGGCCGAACGGGGCTCAGCGCCCTCAATTCGCTCTCGCCAGCGGATCGCAGCTTCATCGCCGCGGAGTTGAAGTGCCCGACCGACAAGTACTTCGACCGCTTCAAGACGTCGATGGGTGACATGAGCGGCCACGGCCAGGCGAAGATTTCGGCGGATTCCGCTGCGGCGATGGTAACGCGCTTCTTCGAGGCGCAGTGCGTGAAGGATGAGACGATGGCCGAGGCAATCGCGAACGCACGGACCAAGAATCCCGACGCCGTCGTCGTGCACGTGAATGGCGCCTTTCATTCCGAGTTCGGGCAGGGAACGGTGAATCGCGTCGAGCGCCGCGCTCCCGGGGTTACGGTGCGACTGCTGGAGTTCGTCCCGGTTGTCGATCTCGACACCGTGAACGGCAAGCCGTACCGGAAGCAGGGCGATTTCATTGTCTTCACGCTCAAGCCCCCGGCTCCTCCCAAGGCGCCCGCGCCGGCTGCCGTGCCAGGTGTGCCGTCGCCCGCGACAACAGAGCCACCGCAGAACAACCACTAATCGCAGCGCGCCGCGCGCGCCGCACGCGACCTCACCTCCTATCGTCCAGACTTCAATGAAGCGCCTCTCACGTCTTTCCGCCGTTGCGCTCGCGTTGCTGACGCTGGCCACGGCATCCCTGCAGGCGCAGGACCGGCTCCGCTCGATGCCGGGCTACGATCGCTACACGCTGATGGCACCGAAGCTCGCCGGCGCCATCAAGTCCGGCGCCGTAACCGCGCAGTGGGCCGACGACAGCAAGGCCTTCGACTTCATAAAGGACGGGAAGCGGCTGCGCTTCGACGTAAAGTCGAAGCAGACAACCGAGGCGCCGACCGGCGCCGCGGCCACGCTGCCACTCCGCCGCATCGGTGGCCCGGCGCGTGGCCGGCAGTCCACGGAAGCGTGGACGACCGACTCGGCGTGGAAGGCGTTCTATCGCGACCGCAATCTCTTCCTCGTCCGTCGCGACGGCACGGGTGAGAAGCAGCTCACGACCGACGGCAGCGCGACGGAGCGCATCAAGTACGGCACCGCCAGCTGGGTCTACGGCGAGGAACTCGACCAGACGACGGCGATGTGGTGGTCGCCCGACGGAACGAAGCTCGCGTTCTATCGCTTCGACGAGAAGCCGGTGAAGGACTACTACCTGCAGACCGGCCAGACGACGGTGCAGGGCTCGCTGATGACGGAGGCGTACCCGAAGGCAGGGACGCCCAATCCGATCGTGGACCTGTTCGTCTACGATGTCGCCACCGGCGCCACGCGCCGCATTGACACGCGCGACGGAGCGCCCTTCACCGACGCTGTCGTCGGCCATTACGTCTACGGCATCTCGTGGACCAAGGATGGCGCGGAGCTGCTCATCCATCGTGCCAATCGCCGGCAGAACATCGTGGAGCTGGCGGCGTGCAACCCGACGAGCGGCGCGTGCCGCCTCGTGGTGCGCGAGGAATGGGCGCCGAGCTGGGCCGAGAATCATCCGACGCTGCGCTGGCTCGACGACGGCAAGCGTTTCATCTGGGAATCGGAGCGAACGGGATTCAGGAACTACTACCTCTATGACCTCAGCGGCGCACTGCTGGCGACGCTGACGCAGCATCCGTTTGAGGTGGCCGGCGTCGTCAAGGTGGACGAGAAGGCCAAGCAGCTCTGGTACACGGCGCGCAGCGGCGACAACTATATGAAGTTGCAGCTGCATCGCGTGGGGCTCGACGGCAAGGGCGACACGCGCCTGACCGATCCCGCCTTGAACCACACGGTCAGCGTCTCGCCCGACGGCAAGTTCTTCACCGACGTCGCGCAGACGCACGCGGCCGCACCAGTGACGACACTGCGCGATGCGAAGGGCAAGCAGGTGGCGGTAATCGCCGAGAGTGACGTGTCGGGTCTCGCCGCCGCCGGGTTCAAGCCAGTGGAAATGTTCAGCTACACGGCGGGTGACGGCGTGTCGAAGCGCTTCGGGATGATCAATAAGCCGTCGGACTTCGACCCGTCGAAGCAGTACCCGGTGCTTTTCTCCGTCTACGACGGCCCGGCCACCAACGGCGCGCGCGAGATCTACGCGGCGCCCTCGGCGATGGCGGAATACGGGTTCATCATCGTGACGCTCGACACGCGCAGCGCCGCCGGACTCGGCAAGAAGGAACTCGACGCCATCTACCTCAAGCTGGGCCAGACCGAGATCGACGATCTCGCGGCGGCCGCGAAGTACCTTGGCACGCTGCCCTACGTGGACGCCAGGCGCATCGGCATCTTCGGCACGTCGTACGGCGGCTTCGCGTCGGCGATGGCGATCCTGCGCTTCCCCGACGTCTTTGCGGCCGCGTCGGCACAGTCGGCGGTGACGGCATGGAACCACTACGACACCATCTATACCGAGCGGTACATGTACACGCCGCAGGAGAACGCCGACGGCTACAAGAAGGGGAGCGCGATGGAGTACGCGCGCAACCTGAAGGGGCGGTTGATGATCTACTACGGCACCGCCGACGACAACGTGCATCCCAACAACGCGATGCAGCTCATTCGCGCGTTGCAGATGGCGGGGAAGAGCTTCGAGGTGCAGGTGGGACCCGACGCCGGGCACAGCGCGCTCAACATGCAGCGGATGATGGAGTTCTTCATCCAGAACCTGGTGATCGCGCCGGCGGGCCGCTAAAAGACCTCCCACGCAAAGCCCGCGGCCAGACGCTCGGCCCGGCGCTGCTTCAGGTCCACGCGAAGCAGCGCCGTCCCGCCCGCGCGCGGGGCCGTGCCGCGCACCGCCAGGTCATCGACCCCATCGCCGTCGGCATCGAACGCCGTCAGCAGGTCGTGCGCGCGAAATCGCCCGTCGTCCACGCGCAAGGTGGTGACGGCGCCCCCCGGTGTGATGAGGACGAGGCGCTCACGCACCCACTCCGCGTCGCCAGCACGCAGGCCCACCACCAGCGCTCGACGGGCAACGCCGAAGCAGCCCCGCAGTTGGCTCCACGCCAGTTTCGTGCGTCGCTGGAGGCGCTCATACGGCGCTCGTTCGAGGCGGAGCACCGCTTCGATCGAGTCGCGCACCATTCCCACCTCGGCGTCGAGCGTGCTGTCGGCTGCGCGCCGCATGGCGGTCTGCGCCCGACGCTCCACGGGCGACAGCGCCGACAGCGCGGCGCGCACCGCGCTGTCGGGCTCAGTGCGTAGGTCGCACATCGTCGGTGCGGGAGCCGTCGCGCTGTCGGCGCGCACCGCATATGCGACGAGCGGCGCCTTCCCCCGGGCGGCGCTGTCCAGCGCCGCCGAGCCGAGGACGCGCATCACGATGCGCCCGTTGTAGACCGCGAACGAATCGGCCACCGCATCCTCGGCACCCTGCGCCCACCACAGACGGAGCACGGCCCGTCGCGGTACCGGACTCAACGCCTGCGCCGCCTCGCGGAAGGCGCGCAGGCGCGCGCTGTCCTTGCGCACATCCAGATCCATCCGCCCGACATCGAGCAGCCAGACCTTGTTGCGCACCGCGGCGACGAACGACCGCTGTTCCACCGGCGTGAACACGAGGTAGGGCGCGATGGAGTCGGCGGCGCCCGACAGGCGCGGCGCGTGCGCCGTGTCATGGACGGCGGCCATCGCCGCGGCCGAGTCGGCGGCGTGGTGCACGCTGCTGTCCGTCGCCGCCGAGCGCGCGTCGCGCACCGCGTCAGGCGCTGCCTCGGACGACGTCCGACGGCACGCCGCGAGCACAAGCAACGACGCCATCATCACGCCGCGGCGCATGGCGTCGGGGCGGTGGCGCGGTGGCGTGCCTTGGGTCAGCTTGTTCAGAGGTCGGTTGGCCACGACAAGGAAACTACGCCGCGCCCTCCAACTTTCGACACCCCGTGCCGCTGCAGCCGTTCATCTATCATCCCGCCTCGGACAGCGCCGACGCCGTGCACGCCCTGCGTGCGCGGACGGCCATCGCCCTGGGCGGTGGCACGGACCTGCTGGGGGCAATGAAGGAGTCGCTGGTGCACCCGGAGACGCTCGTCGACCTGCGGCGACTCCCCGGCGCGCGCGACATCGCGCTGCACGACGACGGCTCCGCGCGCATCGGCTGTGCCGCACGGCTCGCGGATCTTGCCGCAGACGCGGGGATCGCCACGCGATATCCGGCACTCGCCCAGGCTGCCGCGGCGGTGGGCACGCCGCAGTTGCGCACAATGGGTACGATTGGCGGCAACCTCGCGCAGCGTCCGCGCTGCTGGTATTTCCGCGGCGGGTTGCCGTGCTTCAAGAACGGCGGCACCGATTGCCTCGCGGAAAAGGGGGAGAACCACTACCACGCGCTCTTCACTGGCGGCACGTGCCACGCGGTGCACCCAAGCGACCCGCTGGTCGCGCTCACCGCCCTCGAAGCCACGGTGGAACTCACCGGCACATCGGGTGTGCGCACGCTCACGCTGTCCGCCCTGTTCGACGGCGCGTCCCAGCGCGCCACGGGCGAGACGACGCTCGCCGCTGGCGAGTTTATCAGCGCGGTATTGCTGCCGGCAACCGCGGCCGGCGGCGAGCAGTACTATGAGAAGCTGATGCAGCGCGGCGCGTGGGACTTCGCGACCGTCTCGCTCGCCGCGCACCGGCGCGCGGACGGCGCGGTGCGCATCGCGCTTGGCGGCGTGTCGCTCACACCGTATCGCGTGACGTCGTCCATCGAGGAGGACGTGGCAACCGGCGGACTCGACGACGACAGTATTGACGCACTGGCCGAGCGCGCGATGTATGACGCCAAGCCACTCGAACACAACGGCTACAAGGTGTGGCAGGCGCAGGCCCTGTTGCGGCGCGCGATGCGCCGGTTGGACCCGCGATGAGCGCCGAGAAGAAGCACCCGTTCGCGGCCATCGTCCTGGCGGCCGGTGCGGGGACGCGATTCGGCGAACCCAAGGCCGGCGCCACGCTTCCTGATGGCCGGCGATTCCTGGAGGCGGTCGTCGAGGGATGCATGACCTGCGGCGCTGATCCCGTGATCGCAGTGGTTCCTCCGGGAACGGTCGTGCCGGCCGGGGCGCGCGGCGTCGTGAATGCGAAGCCCAAGGACGAGCAGGTGACGAGCCTGCGACTCGGCCTCGCGCAACTCGCCAACACCTCGGCCGGCGGTGTGCTCGTGTGGCCGGTGGATCATCCGTTCGCGCTGGCGACGAGCGCGCTCGCGGTGGTGGACGCGGCGCGGCGCACCGGGGCACCGATCGTGGTGCCGGAGCACAACGGCAAGCGCGGCCACCCAGTCTGGTTCGCGCGCGAGACGTGGCGCGAGCTGATGACCGTGAGCGATGGTGGGGCACGCGCGGTGGTGCATGCCTACGGCACGCGCGTCGCCGCCGTGAACGTGAGCGACGCCGGCGTCCTGCGGGACGTCGATACGCGCGCCGATCTCGGCTAGTCGTCGCGCGGCGCGTACCAATCCAGCTCAGCGTACCACTTGAACGTCCACGCGCGACGCCTGCGTCGGCGTGCGCCAGACGCGATGCGTCTGCGCCTTGAAGGCGCTCTCCCTCGCCTCGAAGATGTTGGGCACCCACGTCTGCGGATTGCGGTCGATGAGCGGGAACCACGTGCTCTGCACCTGCACCATCACGCGATGCCCCTTCAGGAAGCGATAGCTCTGCGTGTGCAAGTCGATCGTCACCGCGGTGACCTGGTTCGGGACCATCGGCGTGGGCTGCTCCAGCGACTCGCGAAATCGCGACCGGAACACCTCGTTGGCCACCATCAGTTCGAAGCCGCCGAGCTTGCTGTTGGGTGCGTAGTCTTCGGGGTAGACATCAATGAGTTTCACGATCCAGTCGGCATCCTGTCCGGTCGTTGAGACCTGCAGCTTCGCCGTGACGTCGCCGGCGAGCACGAGGTCGTTGGCGAGTGGCTCGGTAGCCCACGTGAGCACGTCCGCCCGGTCCTTCACGAACCGCTGGTCCTCGGTCAGCCACGCTGGCCAGCCGCTTCCCTTGGGAAAGTAGGTCGGTTCAATAGGCCGATTGCGGTACGGCACCGGGTGTGCCGGGTCGGAGACGAAACTGTCGTTGCCGCGCGACGTCGGCGCATCGAATGCGAGCCGCCCGTCAGCGTGGAAGTAGAGCGACTTCGTCACCGCCTCGCGCGGCGGCCACGCGCCAAACGTCCGCCATGTGTTGCTCCCGCTTTCGAACACGGTTGCCTCGGCGGGCACATAGTCGCCCTTCCCCTTCAGGTACTTCGCGAAGAACGGCGCTTCGATCTTCGCGCGATACTCCACCCCCGTCGCCGCCCCGAAGTCGATCTTGCCCAGCGTGCGCCCCTCGCGGCGCCAGCCGCCGTGATTCCACGGGCCGACCACAAGGAAGTTGTTCGACTTCACGTCGTGCGTCTCGAGCGTGCGGTAGATGTGCACGGGACCGTAGAAATCCTCCTGATCCCACCAGCCGGCGACATTGAGCGTCGGCACCGTGACGCGCGTGAGGTACGACTGCATCGCCTGCCGCTGCCAGAATGCGTCGTAGTTCGGATGCGCCACGTAGTCGTTCCACGTGGGAATCTTCCCCTTGAGGTACTTGGCGTTGACGTTCGCGAGTGAGCCGAGCTTCAGGTACCAGTCGAAGGTATCGTACGAATCGAAGGCAAACTGTTCGTTCTCCTTGGACGTCTCCATCATCGCGGCGTACTCGAAGCCGTAGCTCAGGCGGAACGCGCCGTTGTGGTGGAAGTCGTCGCCGATCCACATGTCGGCCGGCGACGCTTGCGGGCTGACGGCGGCGAGCGCGGGATGCGGGTCGAGCATGGCCATCGCCGTGAGCCAACCCGGATACGACACACCGAGCATCCCCACCTTGCCATTGTGGCTGGGGACGTTCTTCAGCAGCCAGTCGATGGTGTCCCACGCGTCGGTCGATTCATCCACGCGCGGGCCTGGGCCATCCACAATGCGCGGCGGGCGCTGCATCACAAACTGTCCTTCGCTCTGGTAGCGCCCGCGGATGTCCTGCATCACGAAGATGTACTGCTCGGCCGACAGCTCCGGGTACGCCGTCGCGAGCGGGAACTGCGGTCCGGGCGCACCGTACGGCGTGCGGATGAACAGGAATGGGAGCGGTTCCTGCTGGTTGCGAGGTGCGAAGATGACGGTGCTCAGTTTCACGCCATCGCGCACCGGGATCATCACGTGCTGGTACGTGTATGCCGGAGTCGCCTGGGCCGTGAGGGACGGCACTGAGGCGATGGCGAACAGGACAACCGGGACCAGGCGCAGCGGCATTCGCACAGCGACCTCCGGAGAGAGCGTCGAGATGAGTTCGTGGAATGTACGCCGCCACGCCGTGCAGGTCTAAACCAATTGGCATGGCCCCGTGTCCAATCACTGATGTGCCACGAGCGACCCGCGTCGGGAAACCGGTACGCAGGACGCGTCGTAGTGCGCCAGTAGGCCGAGGTTTCACCCGATGAGGGGTCTGCATCCATGCGTCTGCATCACGTGACCGTCTGCATTATCGCCGCCGCGCTTGTGGCGCCCGTCGCGGCACAGTCACCGGAGCGTTCGAAGCCCGTGCGCTACGTCCTCTCCATCGGTGACTACCCCAACGTCACTGGCCTGCGCATCAACTTTCGTGATCGCGCGCTCGGTGATGTGCGCGGCGCCAACGTCACCATCTGGTCGCCGTATGACGATTCGGGCGGCTCGGTGCGCGGGATTGCGCTCGGATTGCCGCTCACCGCGGCGGGCTCCATTCACGGTATCGCCACCGGCGTGTTCGGGGCCGGAGCAAGCCGCGACTTGACCGGCATCGGCATCGCACCAGTCGGACTCGGCGCGGGTGGGCGACTGAAGGGGATCGCGATCGGGGGCGTCGGAGTCGGGGGCGGGGGCGATCTTGAAGGGCTCGCCGTCGGCACCATCGGCGCCGGACTCGGTGGTGACGCACATGGCATCCTGCTCGGAGGCGTGGGCGCGGGCGTCGGTGGCAGTGTGCGCGGCCTCGCGCTCGGCGGCATTGGCGTCGGAGCCGGCGGACGCGTGCGTGGCATTGTCGGCGGCGGAATCGGCGCCGGAGCGGGCGGCGATCTCACGGGCGTGGCGTTCGGCGGCATCGGTGTCGGCGCCGGAGGCGATGGCCGGGGTATTCTTGCCGCGGGAGTCGGCGCGGGCGTTGGCGGCAACTTCGACGGAATCGCGTTCGGCGGTATGGGCGTGGGCGTCGGCGGACGGCTGCGCGGCCTCGCCATCGGTGGCCTTGGCGTAGGCGCCGGAAAGAGCATCGATGGCGTGGCCATCGCCGGTCTTGGCATCGGTTCACCGACCATTCGAAAGCTCGCGATTGCGCCGGTGATTGGCGCCAACCGGATGCACGGCGTGATGCTTGCGCCAGCGCTGGCGCGCCTCGAGAAGGGCGGTCGCATGCGTGGCGTCTCCGTGGCGACGGTCAATGACATGCGAGGCCAGCAGACCGGACTGACGATCGGCTTGATCAACTACGCGCGGGAGCTCGACGGCATGCAGATTGGCGTGATCAACATCGCACGCAATGCGAGCGTGAAGTTCCTGCCGATCGTGAACTACCACAGGGGAAGATGACGGATCGGGAACGCGGATCGTGATCACGGATCATGATCACGGATCATGATCACGGATCATGATCACGGATCGCGATCACGGATGGGGATGCACGATGGATCCCAGACGCACCAACGCCGCAGCGCTGAGTCAGCCGCTGCGGCGTTGGCGTTCTCACCCCCACCCCTGGAGGCTTGATTGTAGTACCTACTTCTTCGGCCGATGTTCCGTGACCCACTTTTGCATCTGGGTGCGGGCCTGCTCGCGCGTGAGCTTGCCGTCCACCACTTGGGCGTGTACGGCCTGTCTCTGCGCGCGGAGCTGCTCCACGAAGGCCTTCTGTTCCGGAGTGGCGTTGGCGAGGCGCTCGGCGCGCAGTCCAGCGCGGTAACCCGCACGGACACCGGCCCTTACACCCGCCTGGACGCCGGCGCGGGCAGCGCCGCGCATCCCCGCGACACGGCCGGGTCCCAGTCCGCGGAATCCGTGCGCCTGCGCGAGGCGACGGTTCATCCGCGGCTGACCAGCGCGCTGGCCCTGCCACTGGCGCATCTGCTGTCGGTGCACAAGCCGGTTGGCTTCGATGGCGGCGAGGCGATCGAGCGCCGGGAAGGCCCCGGGCTGCAGGGCGCCAGCACCCTGCGCAAGAGCTGGAACGGCGGTCGCGGCCAACGTCGCCGCAAGACCTAGGAACTTGATGGTGCGCATCTGCGCCTCCAAATGATCTGGGGACTGAACGGTCCCGTTGCCCAGTAGACGTCAAGCGAATGGAGGCGTTAACCGGACAGTGTCCTGCAACTGAACATTTTGCAGTAACTAGTTATGTATAAATAGTTTACACAGCAGATGAAAACACTTGTGGTCTGACTTATGTGCTTTCCAAACCTACTCGGTGATCCTCCACCGCCTCTCGCGTCTTTAGACCGTCGCCACCAAACTGGAGCATCACCCGTATTTCCCACACATTTTCCTTTGCAAATTGCTATAACCCGACTAGGTTTCTCGGCATGGCAGCCACCTCCTTGTCTCTTGCCGGCTTCAAGGGCATCCGGTGCGATATCCTCATCGCGCTTCGGAAGGAGCAGCCGCTCACGAACCGAGTGCTCGCCACGCAGTTCGGGCTGACGGAGAATGCGCTGCGGCGGCATCTCACCGAGTTGGTCGAGGCCGGGCTCGTGGTCTACGCACGAGAGATCCGCGGGCAGGGCGCGCCGGTCTTCAGCTACTCATTGAGCGAGGCCGGCGAGGCACTTTTCCCGCGGGCCTATGTTGACCCGCTGATGGACGCGCTGGCGGCGCTGCGCGATCGCGAGGGAACCGAGGCGGTGGTGCAGCTCTTTCGCCGCCGGTGGGAAGCGCTGGCCGAGGAAGCGCGGCCACGCCTGGCTCCGCTCCCCCTTGGCGAGCGCGCGCAACTGCTGGCCGAGTTGCTCGCCGCCGAGGGGTACATGAGCGAGGCCATCGCCGGCGAGGGCGACGCGGCGACCATTCGCCATCACAACTGCGCGGTGCGCGAAATCGCGCTGCGCTTTCCCGAAGTCTGCTCCGCGGAAGCGGAGTTCATCGAGACGGTGCTCGACGCTCCCGTCGAGCGCCGCCAGCATCTGAAGGACGGCTGCCGCGCCTGCGAATACGGCGCTGTCGGGCGCGCGCCCACGCGCGCGCCGGTCACCATGTCCGTGCCTGTTTCCACCCCAGAGTCATCGCAATGAGTTCTCAGATCGAATCGCTCGTCAATAAGGAGTATCAGTACGGATTCGTGACCGACATCGAATCCGACGCGATTCCTCGCGGCCTCACCGAGGAAACGGTCCGCCTGATCTCGGCGCGCAAGAACGAGCCGCAGTGGCTGCTCGATTGGCGCTTGAAGGCGTTCAAGCGCTGGCTGTCGATGACCGAGCCGCGCTGGCCGAACGTGAAATACGGCGAGATCGACTACCAGGCCCAGACGTACTACTCAGCGCCCAAGAGCGTGAAGCCGCTGCAGTCGCTCGACGAGGTGGATCCGGAGCTGCTGAAGACGTACGAGAAGCTCGGTATCTCGCTCAATGAGCAGAAGCGGCTTTCGGGCGTCGCGGTGGACGCGATCTTCGACTCCGTCTCGGTTGGCACGACGATGAAGGAGGAGTTGAAGAAGCACGGGGTGATCTTCTGCTCGTTCGGCGAGGCCGTGATCGAGCATCCCGAACTCGTGCAGCGGTACCTCGGATCGGTGGTCCCGTACTCCGACAACTTCTTTGCCGCCCTCAATTCGGCCGTCTTCAGCGACGGCTCGTTCGTCTACATCCCCAAGGGCGTACGCTGCCCGCTCGAGCTGTCGACTTACTTCCGCATCAACGCGGCCGATACGGGGCAGTTCGAGCGGACGCTGATCGTTGCCGACGAGGGGGCCTACGTCAGCTATCTCGAGGGGTGCACGGCGCCGAAGCGCAGCACCAATCAGTTGCACGCGGCCGTGGTGGAGATCGTCGCCCTCGACGATGCGCAGGTGAAGTACAGCACCGTGCAGAACTGGTATGCCGGCGACAAGGACGGCGTGGGCGGCATCTACAACTTTGTCACCAAGCGCGGCAAGGCGTTCACCAACAGCAAGATTTCGTGGACGCAGGTGGAGACGGGTTCGGCGATCACGTGGAAGTACCCGAGCGTGATCCTGCAGGGCGACAACTCGACCGGCGAGTTCTACTCGGTGGCGGTGGTCAACAACAAGCAGCAGGCCGACACCGGCACCAAGATGATCCACATCGGCAAGAACACGAAGTCGACGATCATCTCCAAGGGCATCTCGGCCGGGCACGGGCAGAACTCATACCGCGGCCAGGTGAAGGTGCTGCCCAAGGCAACCGGGGCGCGCAACTACACCCAGTGCGACTCGATGCTCATTGGCAATCAGTGCGGCGCGCACACGTTCCCGTACATCGAGATCGCCAACAACTCCGCGACGCTCGAGCACGAGGCGAGCACGTCCAAGATCGGCGAAGACCAGATCTTCTACTGCAAGCAGCGCGGCCTGAACGCCGAGCATGCCATTTCGCTGATCGTCGCCGGCTTCTGCAAGGAAGTGTTCAAGGAGCTGCCGATGGAGTTCGCGCTTGAGGCACAGCAGTTGTTGGGCATCTCGCTGGAAGGGTCGGTGGGATAGCGACGGCAGACTGCAGACGGGAGACGGACGACGGGAGACAAGAGATCTTCTCCGATGCACCGAATCCCGCCGCTGCGCTGATCCCCCGTTCCCTGTTCCCTGTTCCACGTCCCTCGTCATCCGTCTTCCGTCATCCGTCATCCGTCATCATCGAATCGCATATCATGCTCACCATCACCAACCTCACCGCCAACGCCGGCGGCAAGCCAATCCTCAAGGGCATCTCGCTCACGGTGAACGCCGGCGAAGTGCACGCCATCATGGGCCCGAACGGTTCGGGCAAGTCCACGCTCGCCCAGGTGATTGCCGGGCATCCGGGGTATGAGGTCACCGGCGGGTCTGTCACCTACGAGGGGCAGGATCTGCTGGAGCTCGAGGCCGAGGTGCGCGCGCAGCAGGGGATTTTCCTGGCGTTCCAGTATCCGGTGGAAATCCCGGGCGTGTCGAACGCCTACTTTCTGCGCGCGGCCTACAATGAAGTGCGCAAGGCGCACGGCGAGGATGAAGTCGACCCGCTCGAATTCCTCGACATCATGGCCAAGAAGCTCAAGGTCGTGGAGATGGACGAGGCGATGCTCCAGCGTTCGGTGAACGCGGGCTTTTCGGGCGGCGAGAAGAAGCGCAACGAGATCCTGCAGATGGCGGTGCTGGAGCCGAAGCTGGCGGTGCTCGACGAGACCGACTCGGGACTCGACATCGACGCGCTGCGTATCGTCGCCGAGGGCGTGAACAAGCTGAAGCGTCCCGACAATGCGACGATCGTCGTGACGCACTACCAGCGCCTCCTCAACTACATCGTCCCCGACTTCGTGCACGTGCTGGCGCAGGGGCGCATTGTGCGCTCCGGCGGCAAGGAGCTGGCCCTGGAGCTTGAGGAGAGGGGGTACGACTGGCTGCTCGAGCCGGCGGGGGCGTCGGCGTGACCGCGCATTCGAACTACCGCGAATTGTTCGAGGCGGCAACGCACGGCGTGGCCAAGGACTGGCTGCCGTCGCTCAAGATCGCCGCCATCGAGCAGTTCGAGGCGATCGGCTTTCCGACGACGCGGGACGAGGACTGGCATTTCACGTCGGTGACGCCGATCGCGGAGCGCATCTTCCGCCCGGTGCGGTCGTCGGGCACGTCGCTCACGAGCGATGATGTGGCGCGCTTCACATACGGTCAGGAGGCCTGGCATCTGCTGGTCTTCGTGAACGGCCGGTACGAGCCGTCACTGTCGTCGTTCGCCGAGCTCGACGCCGAGGCGCAGGTGATGACGTTCAGCGAGGCGCTCAAGGAAGCGCCGGAGCTGCTCGCCGAGCGGTTGGGCACGCTCGCGCCTTCCACGCAGGCGTTCACGGCGCTCAACACGGCCTTCATGGCCGATGGCGTTGTGATTCGCGTGCCGAAGGATGTCGTCATCGAGACGCCAATCCACATTCTGCATCTCACCGATGCGCATGCCAACGGCGCCTCGCTGCACCCGCGCACGCTGATGATCGCCGAGCGGGGCGCGCGCATGGTGCTGGTGGAGACCTTCGCGACAGTTGGCGGTGGCGCATACTTCACCAACCACGTTGCCGAGGTGGTGGTGGGCGCGCAGGCCCGCGTGGACCACTACAAGGTGCAACGCGAGGGGGGCGAGGCCTTTCACGTCGGCACGACGCAGGCCACGCAGGAGCGAGACTCGATCTACCACGCCTTCTCCTTCGCCACCGGTGCCCAGCTGTCGCGCACCAACGTCTACTCGCGGCTCCTCGGCGAGAACGCCGAAGTGCGGCTCAACGGGCTGTACGCGCTGGAGGAGGCGCAGCACGGCGACCACCAGACCTACGTGGAGCACATCGCGCCCGCCTGCTCCAGCCGCGAAGTCTACAAGGGGATTCTCGACGGCACGTCGCACGGCGTGTTCAACGGCAAGGTCTTCGTCCATCCCGAGGCGCAGCAGACGGACGGCAAGCAGACCAACAAGGCGTTGCTGCTGAGCGAGGGCGCGCGTGTGGACACCAAGCCGCAGCTCGAGATCTTCGCCGATGATGTGAAGTGCACGCACGGTGCGACGGTCGGCCGACTGGACGAGATGGCGCAGTTCTACATGAAGAGTCGCGGCATCGGTGCCGACCGGACCCGCGCCCTCCTCACCTATGCCTTCGCCGCCGAGGTGCTGGAACTCATCGAGCTTGAGCCGTTGAAGGCAGCGCTCGAAGGGTTGCTGTTCGAACGCTTCATCCCGCCGGAAACGGCCTGAGGTCTTTCGCGTGTCCGCCGAACTTGACGAGCTGTACCAGAGCATCATCCTCGACCACAACCGCCGGCCGCGGAACTTCCACGCGATGGACGACGCCAGCACGCACGCCGAGGGGAAGAACCCGCTCTGCGGCGACCAGCTGACGATCTGGCTGAAACTCGACGGCGACATCATCAGCGACGTCTCGTTCCAAGGGAGCGGCTGCGCCATTTCCAAGGCGAGCGCGTCGCTGATGACGGCGGCCATCAAGGGCAAGTCGCGCGCCGAGGCGGAGGAGATGTTCAGCAAGTTCCACGGCGTGGTCACCGGCGCACATCCGGAGGACGCCGAGACGCTGGGGTCGCTGAAGGCGCTCAGCGGGGTCTCGCGTTTCCCGTTGCGCGTGAAGTGCGCCTCACTCGCCTGGCATGCGATGCACGCCGCGCTGCTGCGCAATGACGCCGTGGACGCGGCGCCCGTCAGCACGGAGTAGCAGCCAATGGCAGTGGCGGACACTGGACTGCGGGACCTTCGCCCCGACTTCCCGCTTCTCGCGGCGAACCCGGGGCTGGTCTATCTCGACTCCGCGGCCACCTCGCAGAAGCCGCGCGTCGTGCTCGATGCGCTGCGCGCGTACTACGAGACCGCGAATGCCAATCCGCATCGCGGCGCCTACAAGCTGAGCGGTGCCGCTACCGACGCCTATCACGGTGCGCGCCAGGCGATCGCGGAGTTCCTGGGCGCGCGCGACGCCGAGACGCTGCTGTTTACGCGCGGCACCACCGAGGCCGTGAACTTGCTTGCCACCGGGTGGGGGCAGGCGCACGTGCATCGCGGTGACCGCATTGTTGTGACGCGCCTGGAGCACCATGCCAACTTCGTCCCGTGGCAGCAGCTGGCCCGCGCGGTCGGTGCCGAGTTTCGCATCTGCGAACTCACGAAGGACGGACAGGTTGACCTCGATCAGATGCGGGCGCTGGTGACGGCGAACACCAAGCTCGTCGCATTCGGACACGTCTCAAACGCGCTCGGCACGATCAACGACGTGCGCGAGATCGTGAAGATTGCCCACGCGATCGGCGCGGTGGCGTTCTGCGACGGCGCCCAGGGGGCGCCCCACCTGCGCGTCGGGTTCGATGCGCTTGGCGTGGACGCCTACGCCTTCAGCGGGCACAAGATGCTGGGGCCGATGGGGATCGGCGGCGTGATCGTGCGCCGACCGGTGCTGGAGGCGATGCATCCCTACCAGTTCGGCGGCGACATGATTGAATTCGTCTTCGACGGCGACACCACGTGGAACGTGCCGCCGCACAAGTTCGAGGCCGGAACGCCGAATGTCGAAGGCGCCGTCGGACTCGCCGCCGCCGTGCGGTATCTCGACGGCGTGGGCATGGAGGCGATTCGGGCGCACGAGGTGGCCCTCACCCGCTACGCGATGAAACAGTTGGCGGAGATCGAGGACCTGCATCTGTTCGGTCCGACCGACGTGGGGACGCGGAGCGGGGTGGTGAGTTTCACCTTGGGCGACATCCACCCGCACGACGTGAGCACGATGCTGGACGTGGACGGCATCTGCGTGCGCGCCGGCCATCACTGTGCCCAGCCGCTGATGCGCGCCCTGCACCAGAGCGCGACGGTGCGGGCGAGCTTCTATGTGTACAACAGCACGTCCGACGTGGACGCGCTTGTCGCGTCGCTGCAACGGGCAGTGGCGCGCTTCCACGCGGGCGCGTGAGCGAGCCCGCGAGGCCCACGGTGACACCGCTTGAGCGCGGCGCTCGTCTGGCGGCGCTGTATCAGGAGCGGATTCTCGACCACTACCGCCGGCCGCGGCACAAGGGCGCGCTGGAACAGGCCACGGGGTCGCACGGCGAGAAGAACCCGCTGTGCGGCGACGCCGTGTGCGTCGCGGTGCGCGTGAGCGGCGGTACCGTGCGGGACGCACGCTACACGGGCACCGGCTGCTCGATCATGCAGGCCACGGCCTCGATGCTCATGGAACTCGTGCGCGACCGATCGTGCGCGGAGGTGGTGGCGCTCGAGCGCCGATTTGACGCGATGCTCGAGAGCGGCGTGGCCGACGACGCGCTGGGAGAACTTGGTGCGCTCGCTGGCGTCGCCGCCTTTCCCACGCGGCACACCTGCGCACGATTGCCGTGGAAGGCGCTCTCCGGCGCCCTGGAACAGTCGAGCGGGAAGTAGCGGTAACCGGGAAACGGCGCAATTTTCAAGCATGCGCCGTTTCGCTCTTGCCGCGTTTGTAGCCTTCCTCGCCGCCTGTTCCGGCGACGGACCCACGAGTCCGGTCACGCCCACCCCCACGCCGACACCGACGCCCACGCCGACACCGACGCCCACGCCGACGCCGCCGAGTGCTGATCCGCCGGCAATCGCGCGCGAGTTTCGCGGCCTCTGGGTGGCAACCGTGGCGAATATCGACTGGCCTACCAAGACCGGCCTCAGCCAGACCGAGGCGATGGCCGAGATGCGCACGATTCTCGACAAGGCCGTCGCCTTGCGCATGAATGCGGTGATCCTGCACGTGCGCGCGTCGGGCGATGCGCTGTACCGCTCAAGTCTCGAGCCGTGGGCCAAGGCGCTGACTGGCACTCAGGGGATGGATCCCGGCTGGGATCCGCTGCAGACATGGGTGGACGAGGCGCATTTGCGCGGACTGGAACTGCACGCGTGGTTCAATCCGTATCGCGCCGGTAACGTCAGCGACAGCACGAAGCTGGCGGCCAATCACCTGTGGAGGGTGCGGCGCGACCTCGGGCGCGTGTGGGAGGGGCAGCTCTGGTTCGACCCGGGCGAGCCAGAGGTGCGGACGTGGACACTGAACGTCATCAAGGACGTGATCACGCGCTACGACGTGGATGCGGTGCATCTCGATGATTACTTCTATCCGTATCCGCAGGGGAGCGCGTCGGTGTTCAACGATGACTCCACGTACAACAGGTACCTCGCGGCCGGTGGCGCGGCGATGGCGCGCGCCGACTGGCGCCGGTACAACGTGGACACGTTCATCCAGCAGCTGTACACGACCGTCCACCAGACAAAACCGACGGTGAAGGTCGGCATCTCGCCGTTCGGCATCTGGCGGCCGGGAAACCCCGCCGGGATCACGGGACTCGACGCATACAACGCCATCTACGCCGACTCGAAGAAGTGGCTGCAGAGCGGCTGGGTGGACTATTTCGCCCCGCAACTCTACTGGTCGCTCGCCAGCACCGGGCAGAACTTCACGTCGCTCCTCGACTGGTGGATTGCCTCGAACACCCAGCGACGCCACATCTGGCCGGGACTTGCCGCGTATCGCGTGGCGGATGGCGGCTTCGCCTCGGCTGCCGAGATCACGAACCAGATTGCCGTGGCGCGCTACCGCTCGGGAGCGAATGCGGGGGGAGGAAGCGGCACCTTGCTGTACAACACCACGGCCGTGCGCACCAACGCCAAAGGCCTTGCCGACTCGCTGGCCTCGACGGGCTATCCCGGGAACGCCGTCCCCCCCGCCTACACGTGGCTGGATAACGCGCCGCCGTCGGCACCGAGCCTCTCCGTCGCCGATCAGAACTCGACGATGCGCGTGACGATCACGCCGAGCGGCGCGGAGACGATTCGCTGGTGGATGGTGCAGTGGCGCAACGCGACCACGTGGAATGCGCGCCTGGTTGCCGGCGCGTCGTCGGTTGCCGCCCTGGCGTACGCGACGAGCGCCGAGAAGGCCGACGTGGTGGTTGTGACGGCGTACGATGCGGCATGGAACGCGTCGCCCACCGTGACCTGGCGGGCGACGCGATAGGACGGCGGCGGACGGTGACGCGTACGGTCACCGTCCCGTTTCTCAGAGCGGCTCGAACCGCGCCTGGAAGAAGCGCAGGTACTTGGGCTCATACACCATCTTGAGCCCCTTCACCGACTCCCGGTGCTCGTAGACGGCCTTCACCGATTCGGCCACCACATCCATGTGCGCCTGCGTGTAGACGCGGCGCGGAATCGTCAGGCGCGTGAGTTCGAGCTTGGGACGATAGTGGTCGCCCGTCTTCGCATTCCGGCCGGCGCTCACAATGCCGCGCTCCATCGAGCGAATGCCGCTATCGAGGTAGAGCTGCGCCGCCAGTGTCTGCGCCGGGAACTCGTCCTGCTTGAGTTGCGGATAGAAGCGCTTGGCGTCGAGGAAGATCGCGTGCCCGCCGACGGGTTCCATCATTGGCACGCCCCATTCCTCAAGCAGCTCGCCGAGGTATCGCACCTGGCCGATGCGGGCGCGGATATGGTCGTCCTTCACGGACTCGGCCGTGCCAATCGCCATGGCTTCCATGTCGCGACCGGCGAGGCCGCCGTACGTGTGCAGTCCCTCGAAGACAACCACGAGATTCCGGAGTTCCTCGAAGACGTTCCAGTCGTTCACCGCGACCCATCCGCCGATGTTGACGAGCGAGTCCTTCTTGGCGCTCATCCAGGCGCCGTCGGTGTAAGCGCAGAACTCCTTCAGGATCTCGGCAACCGACTTGTTGGCGTACCCCGCTTCGCGTTCCTGAATGAAGAACGCATTCTCGATGGCGCGCGTGGCGTCGAGGTAGATCTTGATGCCGTGCTTGTCGCCCCAGGCGCGCAGGGCCTGGGCATTGGCCATCGACACCGGCTGTCCGCCGGCCATGTTCACGGTCGCGGCGAGGGAAATGTAGGCGATCTTGTCGGCGCCGTGCTCCCTGACCAGGGCGTCGAGCTTGCCGAGGTCCACGTTCCCCTTGAACGCGTTGCGGTTCAGCGGGTCGTGCGCCTCGTCGCAGATGACGTCCACGAAGATGCCGCCCGCCATTTCCTGGTGCAGGCGTGTCGTGGTGAAATACATGTTTCCGGGCACGTACTGGCCGGCCTTGATCTCCGTGCGGCTGATCAAGTTTTCCGCCCCTCGCCCCTGGTGCGTGGGGACGAGGTACTTGTAGCCATAGTACGTCTGGATGGCCGACTCGAGGTGGTAGAAGTTCTCGGATCCGGCGTAGGCCTCGTCGCCGACCATCATCCCCGCCCATTGGCGGTCGCTCATCGCGCTCGTGCCGCTGTCGGTGAGCAAGTCGATGTAGACGTCGGCCGAGCGCAGCAGAAACGTGTTGTAACCCGCGGCGGCCATTGCGCGCTCGCGCGCCGGACGGTCGGTCATGCTCAGCGGCTCGACCATCTTGATCTTCCACGGCTCCGCCCAGGAGCGGCGGCCGGCCTGCTGGCCCATCGTACGGGGAACTTCGTGCTTGTCAGTCATTAGAAGTCGAGGCGCGGAAACGCCGGTGGGAGGGTGCCCGTGACCGGGCGATGGCAAGTTCGCCATTTGCCGCCCCCACTATGGATCAGAGTTTTCACGACATCGTGTCAGGTAACGCCTGTCGTGCGACGGGCGTGGCGGTCAGTCGCGCGATGCGATTTGCGCGAGGAACCGCGCGATGGCGGCCTCCGTGACCCCGGCCGGCTCCGGAGCGAGCGGTCCGTGATCCGCACCGCGGAGCACGACGAACTCGTGCGGCACACCGTTGCGCTCGAGCGCATCCTGCAGTCGCTGCGCCTGCGCGAACGGCACCGTGCCGTCGCGATCGCCGTGCACCGTCAGCACGGGAGGCAGTCCCGGACGGATCCAGGTGATGGGCGACAGCTGACGCGCACGTTCCTCTGCTCCGGGACTGTTGCCAATCCACCCGGTGGCCCATCCACGCCAGTTTGCGCCCGCCAGCAGGTCGTTGACGTCCACAATGCCCATCCGATTGATCACGCCGGCAATCGGCGGCATCGGTCCCGGGCAGTGCGCATCGAGGTCCGCAGAGGAATCGGCGAATGCGGCAAGCAGCACCAGGTGTGCGCCCGCAGATTCACCGGCCACGACGAGTCTCGACTGGTCCGCACCGTATTCGCCGGCGTGACGCGCCACCCATTTGATAGCACACCGGACGTCGCGCGCGGCGGCGGGCGCTGGCGCTTCCCTGCCGCGCCGATACTCGACGTTCGCGACGGCCCACCCGGCGCGGAGAAAGGTCGCCGCCCAGAGCAGGACGTTGTCCTTGCTGAGATCCATCCACCCGCCGCCGTGCACGAGGATCACAAGCGGCGGGTGATCCACGGAGTTGCGCGGCACATACACGTCCAGACGCTGACTGGCACTCTCCGTCTGGTAGGCGCGGTCACGCCAAACGCTGGCCGCTCCACCAAATGCGGAATCGTCGCGCGCCGTAGCTCCGCACGCTGCGAGCATCGCGAGCAGCGCCGGCGCTGCGCGTCGCGTACTCACCGCCGCCCGAGCCATGACAGCAGATATAGCACGTTCGCCGCACCATCCATGATCGGTTCGTTCGTCGAGTAATCGCCCCAATCGTCGTGGTATACGATGTGCCCTGTGTTCCACCTGGCGTACTGGTCCGGTTTGGTGAGCGCGATGCCGGCGAGGTTCTTGAAGATCGATGCGTAGACGGGTCCGTCGAGGAGACCGCCATCCAACTGGTACTTCAGCTTGACCGAGATCACGGCATGGGGATCGCGCGCAAAGTTGCCATCGGCTGGCACACCGATGACCATCGAGACACCCCACGGATTTGTCCCGAAAAGCCAGTCAATGGCTGACTGCTCGAGTGCGCGGTAGTCGTTGTCGCCGGTGATGCGCCGATAGAGCAGCGCTTGCACGGCGAGCGAGGTCATGAGGTCGTTGGAACACCAGATGAAGGGAATGCCGACGCGGAATCCATTCTCCGCTTTCGCCGCCACCGCCTTGAGACCGGTGCGATAGTAGCCGGTGAGCGTCAGGCGTTCATTGAGCGTGCCACGCCGCGCCGCTTCGTAGTGGCCGAGGTTGTGCCACGGATACCACTGGTAGTGATTGGCCGTGTCGGCACCCATCCACGGCTTAACCTTGGCCTTGGCGGCATAGGCCATGGCCTTGCCCTGATAACGCACGTCGGCGGTAAGGGCGTAGAGCGCGGCGGCGCCGAGCTCCATGTCGTCCTCCCAGTCATCCTCTTCATAGAAGTACGCCCCGCGTCCGGGCGCGGTCTGGCAGGGTCCGGGGTACTTCTCGCCGAGCGCAAAGGCGGCAACCGCCTTGCGGTGCAGCGTGTCGGCCAGCGCGGTGTCCGACGCTTTCAACATCTGCGCGCCAAGCGCAAATGCCGCCGCGAATTTTCCGGCCGTCGAGGCGTAGCCGGTGGCGCGGTTCTGGTAGCGCAGCAGCCCCTGCGCGATACCCGTGCACGGATAGAGCGGGCGCGCTCCGCCCTTGCCCCAGCCATAGTCAGCCGAGTCGTTGGGCGGCAGGTCGAAGAACATATGGTCGCGATCGTCGCCCAGCTGGTTGAGCATCAGCGAATCGTCGGGGAACATGCGCAGCAGCCAGGCAAGGCCGTGGCGCGCTTCGTCGAGCACATCCGGTGTTCCGTTGGCGCCCGGGAGGCCGTCGGACTGGTACTCGTCGCCGAACGCCCTTGGATTGTCGCGATACGCCTGCAGCAGCTGGAACGCGGCCGTTGCCGACGTGGTGACGTATTGCAGATAGTCCGACGCATCGGCCCAGCCACCCGAGGCGGGCAGATATTCGCCGGCGCGAGTGGGGTGGTCGACGATGATGCCGTCCTTGGTGTGTACGGAAGTATTGTAGACCGGATTGAACCCCGACCGCTGCTGCCGCAGGTAGCGCAGTGGCATCTCGGCGAGCCCGTTCCAGACGCCCGGGCCGATTCGCACGATGGGCGAGATCATAGTGCCGGCCCGGATGCGATACTGACCCGCTTCGCGCAGCGTGGAGAAATCGAGCCGGTAGGTCTGTGCGCACGGACCGAATTTGCCGCTCTCGACGGCGGGCTTGGGCCCGAGCACGCGTTTGCCCGCTTCGGTGACCACCTCGAACTGGCGGACGGCGCGCGGGGCCAGAGCGCAGACCACCGCAACCTTGGGGGCATCGGGCAGATACCCCACCTGGTTGATGCGAATGGCGTCGTCGGGTGTACCGGGCCCGGTGGGCACTTGGGCGAGGGCCGCATGTGCGGCACCGCCCGTCAGCAGGACAGCCGCCAGAAGTCGCGATGCAGTCGGGGTCATGCTCGAAAGTACCGACGTCACGTGCGACGGGCGAGCGCGCCACGGCAACGCCGGGAGTTGTCGCGCCGCCTCTCGGTGCCGATCTTCAGGCATCGGTGTTGCCCGTCACACCCTTCCCCACCTCGCCATGCGCCGCCTTCTTCTGCTCCTCGCCGCCGTCTCCGCCCTGGCCGTCACGGCCGTTCACCCGGTCACCGCCCAGCGCACCAACAAGCCCCCGTTGCACGGCCGCCATTGGATGGCCATCACCGGCAAGCCGCTCGCGGCGACCGCGGGATCCATGATGTTCACCAAGGGCGGCAACGCGATTGACGCAGCCTGCGCGATGCTTGCCGCCGTGACGACGATGTGGGACGTGTTGAGCTGGGGCGGCGAGACGCAGGCGCTCATCTATCACCCGGGACTCAAGAAGGTCATCGGGATCAACGCACTCGGCGTGGCACCCACCGGCGCGACGGCGGAGTTCTATCGCAGCAAGGGCTATCGGTATCCGCCGGAGTATGGTCCGCTCGCCGCAGTCACGCCGGGCACGCCCGGCGGGTTGATGACGATGCTGGCGGAGTACGGCCGGCTCTCGCTCAAGGACGTGCTGGCCCCCGCCATCGAGATGGCCGACGGCTACGCCATCGAGGCGCAGACCGCCAACTCCATCGAGGCGAACAAGGCACGCATCAAGCAGTGGAAGTACTCGACCGCGGTGTACCTGCCGCACCTGGGCGAGAAGCGCGAGGCGCCGGAGGCCGGTGAGGTCTTCGTGCAGAAGGACCTCGCCGCGACGCTGCGCAAGCTGGTGGACGCCGAGCAGGCGGCGCTCAAGGCCGGCAAGAACCGCAAGGAGGCGATCTATGCGGCGTACGACCGCTTCTACAAGGGCGACATCGCGCAGGAGCTGGTGCGCGGGGTGCGGGAGGAGGGTGGCCTGTTCACCATGCAGGACCTCGCCACCTGGAAGGTGAAGGTCGAGGAGCCGCTCTCGACGAACTACAAGGGCATCGACGTCTACAAGCTGCAGCAGTGGCAGCAGGGGCCGGCGCTGCTCGAGGCGCTGAACATGCTCGAGAACGCCGACCTGAAGGGGATGGGCTACAACAGCGCGCGTTACCTGCACACGGTCTACCAGACGATGTCCATGGCGTTTGCGGACCGTGACTTCTACTACGGCGATCCCGCGTTCGTGACGGATCAGCCGATGAAGGGGCTACTGAGCAAGGAGTACGCGAAGGCGCGCTATGCGCAGATCAACTGGCAGCGCAATGACGCCGGCATCAAGCCGGGCGATCCCTACCCATACGAAGGGCGCACCAACCCGCTGAAGGCCCGGCTCGATGCGTGGACGGTGCTTCCGGCTCCGACGAACCTGCCGCGGAGCGGGCAGCAAGATCGGGTGCCGCCTGAAGTGCAGACGGCAGACGGGGGACGGGAGATGGGAGACGACCGCGCATTTCGCGAGGCGTTCTATGCGGGCACCACCTCAATTCAGGCTGCGGACGAGGAAGGATGGGTGATCTCCGTGACGCCGTCGGGGGGGTGGCCGCCAGCGGTCATCGCGGGTCATACCGGCGTCGGGCTGTCGCAGCGCGCGCAGAGCTTCGTGACGGACTCCGCTGACGGTCCGTTCAACGTCATCGAGCCGGGCAAGCGGCCGCGCGTGACCCTCACGCCGACGCTCGCGATCAGAGACGGCGCACCGTACATCGCCTTCTCGGTGCAGGGCGGCGACTCCCAGGACCAGAACCTGCTGCAGTTCTTCCTGAACGTCGTCGAGTTCGGGATGACGCCTCAGGAGGCGGTGGAAGCACCGAACATCAACAGTTTCCAGATGCGCTCGTCGTTCGGCCAGCATGAGATCCGTCCCGGGCGGATGCTCGCCGCCGAGTCGTTGCCATTCTACGTGCGCAACGAGCTCCGGAAGATGGGTTATACGATGGAGTACGAGGAGCGCACCTCGGGCCCCATCACGGCCATCCTGTTCGACCGCAAGCACAAGACCATGTGGGGTGCGGCGTCGAACCACGGCGAAGACTACGGCATCGGGTGGTAGCGATGTACGCCCTCGTCATCATACGGTACCGCGCGCCGATCGAGGTGATCGAGGCGCACACGGAAGAACACCGCGCCTGGCTGCGGGCACTGCAGGCCCGCGGCACGCTCCTCGCGTCGGGGCCGTTCGTGCCGCGTACGGGGGGTGCGCTGCTGCTGCGGATCCCCGATGACGGCGCCGCCGCGGCGCTCGACGCCATCCGCGACGGCGATCCGTTCCACCAGCGAGGGTTGGCAAACTACGAACTCGTGCAGTGGGCGCCCGTGATTGGACGCGAGCGATTGGACGCGCTCTAGCGTTTGGCCGGTGCATCTGCCAATTAGGGGGCGGGGCGCGACCGCGCCCCGCCGTGCATATCGAGGGTCGTCATGACGGTTCGTGCTTCCATTGCCGCGGCGGTGACGTCGAGGACGCAGGCCTGCGCCCTCGACATCGTCGTGCCGTGCTACAATGAAGAGGCGGTGATTGAGCAGACGCATCGCCGCCTGCGCGGCGCCATGCGGGCCATCCCGGATGCGCGCGTGACGATCATCTACGTGGATGACGGGAGCAGCGACGCGACGCTGCCCCGGCTGCGCGCATTGGCCGCGGGCGATGCCGACACGCGGGTGGTGGCCCTGTCGCGCAACTTTGGCCATCAGTACGCCCTGACCGCTGGGCTGGATGCCGCCGGTGGCGATGCCGTGGTGGTGATTGACGCCGACCTGCAGGATCCACCGGAGGTGATCCCGCAGATGGTCGCCCGGTGGCGCGATGGCGCCGACGTGGTGTATGGCCTGCGCACGTCGCGGCAGGGCGAAACGGCATTCAAGCGCGGCACGGCGCATCTGTTCTACCGACTGCTCCAGCGCTTCGGCAACGCCAAGATTCCGGCTGACGTGGGTGACTTTCGCCTCTTGGACCGGCGCGTGGTGGAGACGTTGAACGACATGCCTGAGCGCGATCGCTTCCTGCGCGGCCTCGTGGTCTGGGCGGGATTTCGCCAGGAGGCGGTGACGTACGAGCGCCAGCCGAGGGTGGCCGGCGAGACGAAGTTCCCGTTCCGTCGCATGTTCAGCTTTGCGCTCGATGGCATCTTCTCGTTCTCGACGGTGCCGCTGCGGCTGGTGTCGTACCTCGGGCTCGTCGCGTCCCTGCTCGCGCTGGTCGGCATCATCTACGCGTTCTACATCAAGCTGTTTACGGTGGGGGTGGTCCCCGGCTGGGCGGCGCAGTGGATCGGCACGCTCTTCCTCGGCGGGGTGCAGCTGCTCTCGCTGGGCGTGATTGGCGAGTACGTCGGGCGCATCTACGGCGAAGTCAAGCGTCGGCCGCTCTACGTTGTCAAAGAGCGCGTCGGCTTCGACTCCGGGGCCTGATGTTCTCCTTCCGCACCAAGCTGCGGCTCGCGCGCGCTCTGATCGCCCGCGGCCGGCACCCGCTTTACGTGCAGTTCTACGTGACGGCACGCTGCAATCTGAGTTGCAAGCAGTGCAACATCATCTACGCCAACGCGGACGTCGGCGAGGTGTCGTTGCCGCAGGTCGAGGCGATGGCCGACAACCTAGCCGCGCTCGGCACCGGCGTCGTGCTGCTCACCGGGGGCGAGCCGTTCGTGCGCCGCGACCTCCCCGACATCATTCGTGCGTTCACGCGCCGCGGCTTGCACGTGCGCACGCAGACCAACGGAGTGGCCACGCTCGACCAGCTGCAGCAGGCGGCGGCCGCCGGCGCACGCGACATCTCCATCTCGCTCGATTCCCTGCTCGCCGAGAAGCAGGATTTTCTGAACGGGTCACACGACCGCAGCTGGATGCGCGCGATTGACGCGATCAGTCGGGTGACACACGCATACCCCGTCCATCGGTCGTTTGCCGCCTTCGGCACCGTGCTCTCACCGCAGAACCTGCTCGAGATTCCCAACATCATCCGGTTTGCGACGCGCATTGGCTGGTACGTCTCGCTGGTGCCGGCCCATGTCGCTGACCCGGCGGACCCGCACAACTTTCGCAGTTACGACCGTGAGATGCTCTTTCCGCCGGCGCTCTATCCGCTGGTGGACGACGTGCTCGCCGAATGCACCGCGCTGCAGCGGCAGGGGTTCCTCCTGTACGACTCACCCGAGTTTCTGGCAAATGTCCGGCGGTTCATCCGACGGGAGCCGGTGACGTGGCGGCGACGCAATGATGACGTCTGCGATTCGCCGGCATTGTATTTTGCCATTCGCCCGAACGGCGACCTGCAACCGTGCTGCGATCACGTGTTGCAGGAGAGCTATCCCGTCTGGCATCCCGAGTTCCCCGGCTGGTACCGGGGTCGCGAGCTGCGCGGCGCGGTGCATGACATCACCCGACGCTGCGGCGGTTGCATGTACGGCAGCTTCCCGGAGATGACAATCACGGCACGCTATCCGCTCACCACCTTGCGGCGCACGGCCATCTTCCTGCGCCGCACCAATCGACCCAAGCCGTGGCCGCTCACGTCGGCGCAGCTGCTTGAGATCATTGGAGAGATCAACGCCGCGCATCCGGTGGACCATTCGCGGGCAAGCACGCTGCTCGAGTCGGTGCCGCGGCACGCTGACGTCACCCGCGTCCTGCCGGTCCTCTCATGAGCGACGGCGCGCCGATGCTGCACCGCGAAGAGGCGTTTCACGATGCCTGGGCGAGCGCAGTGGACCCTTCGACGGTGCTGGTGCGCGAGTCGTTCACGCTACCGACCTGCCCGGAGAACCAGTGGATTGACACCGCACTCGGCGATCTGCGCGGCAAGACGGTGGTGGAACTCGGGGCCGGGTTGGGCGAGGCATCGGCCTGGTTTGCGATGCGCGGCGCGCGGGTAATTGCCACGGACGTGAGCGGCGGCATGCTTACGGTCGCGCGGCAGGTGGCGGCGCGTCACAGCACCACGATCACGGCGGTGCAGATGGATGGCGCATCGCTCGCGCTGGCGAACGCGTCGGTGGATGTCGTCTATGGCGCCAATGTGCTGCACCACGTCGACCAGGCGCGATGCATCCAGGAGGTCCACCGGGTGCTGCGTCCGGGCGGAGTGGCGGCCTTCTGGGATCCGCTGCGGTACAATCCGGCGATCAACGTGTATCGGCGCATGGCGACGGCCGTGCGCACCGAGGACGAACACCCGCTCGGCGTCGCCGACCTCCGGCTGCTGCGGCGCACGTTTGGTTCGGTGAACGCGCGGTTCTTCTGGCTGGCCGCGCTCGGCGTCTTCGTCTGGTTCTTCCTCGGACGCCGCATCCATCCCAATGCCGAACGTTACTGGAAGAAGATCATCACCGATTACAAGTCGATTGCACCGCTGCATCGGGTACTGGCGACACTCGACCTGATACTGCTTCGCATTCCCGGCGTGCGGTGGTGGGCGTGGAACATCGCGGTCGTCTGCCGCAAGTAGCCGCCATGCTCTACGAACGCCGTGAGTCCATCAATCCGCGCACCTTCGCCCTGCGCCATCTGCTGTTGGAGGAGTTGAAGCTTCGACTGCGACGCCTCGCGGACGATGCCGCGCGCGCACCGCTCGTGGCGCTTGCCCGGGCGCTCGATGTGACCTACGACGAGGGGCAGCGCCGGTTCATCGTGACCGGCGGCCGCGGAGTGCGCTGTGAGGTACCGCTGGCTGACGTGCAGCTGTACGCGCCGCGCCATGATGCGAGCACAGTCACATGGCAGCGGGAAGATCCGATTCTGCGCGCGAACCGCACGTTGGCCGCTGGACTCGTGGACCGGCTGTTGTCGTCGCCGACTGACAACGAGTCGTCGTGAGGCGTTTGCCGCCGTTCGTCCGGCCTCTCGCCGCAGCGACCGGTGCGACCGCGTGGCTGCTCGCCTACCGCGGCGCTCCCACCGCGTTCGACGAGTGGCTGGCCCTGCCGCTGGCGCTCGAGACGGCGCGCCCGGGCACCTACCCGACCACCGACCTGCTGGTGCAGGGCAGCATGCAGGGTCCGTTTCATCTGTACAAGCTGGCGAGCGTGCTCTGGACGCTTGGGCTGGATGTGGACGTCGCGTGGTACGTGCTGCTTGCCCTGTCACTCGTGGCGTTCTTCGTCGCGGTATGGCGTCTGGGAGGCGCCCTCGGGCTGGGGGAGGGCGAGCGTGCACTCCTCGTGATGGCTATCGCGGTGACACCGGTGTATCGCGGCACGCTCAATTGGTCGGCCCAGCCGATGCTTTCGTTCATCACGGCATCGGTGGCGGTTCCGATTGGCGTGTGGGCCATCGCGTGGGCGATCGAGGGGCGCATACAAGCGGCATTGATTCTCGCGGCTCTTGCCTTCGACGTACATCCCTCCATCGGGTTGTGCGCTGGCATCGCCGTGCTCGCCCTGGCGCCGTGGCCACTGCCACTGCGCAGACTTCCCTCGCTGCTCTGGTTGCCCGCAGTGGCGGCGTTGCCGAATCTGGTCTACCTCCTCCTCCACCGTCCCGAAGCCGGCGCCGGCGCGGGCGACCGATTCTGGGAGGTGTTCCGCCTCTTTGGGTATCATACCTTCGTGCGTGACCACTGGCGCGACGGGTATCCGTGGTTTGCGCTCGCCCTCGCCGTCGCCATTGCGGCCGCAGCGCAGCTCGACAGCGATCGCGCCCGACGCGCCCTGCGCACGCTGATCGTACTCACCTCGCTGGCCGTTGGCTGGATCGTCGTGATGAATGTGGCCCCGGTGCGGGCGCTGATGCCGCTCTACCTGATCCGCGCGTCGCTGCTGGCGAAGCCACTTCTCATCGGGCTCGCGCTCACCGTGTTGACACGGCGTCGCTATGCCGGCCGATACGGCTTCCTGGCGCCGTGGGCCGGGGCGATCGCGGTCGCGCATCCGGATCGCCTCACTGCTGAGGCCGCATTGGCCATCGTGGTCGGGATTCTGATGCGTCCATCGTCCGATCGCCGCCTCGCGGCGCTGGGCGCCGCCAGTTGGACCTGCGGCCTGCTCTCCATCCTCGTGGTGGTCGCCCGTGACGTACCGGCGATTGACGGTTTGCTCACGCTGACGACGCCGCTGCGTTGGACCATGTTCTTGGTCGGCATCGTAGCGGCAAGCGTGTTGCTTGTGTCGCGCATTGCCCCCACCGGCACACCGCGCGAGACCCGACGCGGGAAGCGGCTCCCGGTCGCGGTTGCCCTTCCGGTCCTCGCCATCGCGTTCGCGAGACCGCTCGGGAAGGGGTGGCTTCCAGACTCTGCTGAAGCCATCAGCAGGCAGTTGCACCTCACACAACCGCTCCCGAAGGAGTCGGGCGCCATGGAGTGGGCGCGTCGCAAATCGCCACCCGGCAGCCTGTTTGCAATCCCCCCGGTAAATCCGGACTGGGTTCGCTTTCGACTCGCGGCTGAGCGTGGGGTGTACGCTTCAGTTCATGACATCAATCAGCTCTGGTACGTGCGCAACGACGTCTTTCCGGCCGTTGCCCGGCTGACCACGCTGGGTGTCATCGCCAAAGGACCGCACAACTTCGACGCCCGGCCGTATCTGCATCCGAGTTGTGCACGTCTGCGGCAACTCGCCCGTGATGGCGTGGACTTCTACGTCGTGCCGGCCGACGGTGCGGCGCCGAACGGCAGCATCATCAGCTATCGCGATGTCAACTATTCCATCGTGGATGTGAAGCGAACAGCACCGTCTTGTGGCGTCTAGCGGAAGGGCGGGCAGCGCCCCGAGCCGAGCGCGCCCCGGTGTGCGCCGGTATGTTTCTCCCCGGAATGGTCTCCCCCCCACGTACGGACGATGCCGCCCTGGACACCGGCGCCCGCTGCACGCTGTGCGGCGCTGACGCTGACGCGCAGGTGCCGCTGAGCCTGCGTACCAGCGGCGACCTGCTGGATCTCGGTGCATACCGCGCGGTGCTTTGCACGCACTGCCGGGTGGCGCGGACCGTGCCTGCCCCGCGTGCGGTGGCACGCACGATTGCACCCGACGTTGGCGAGGACGCGCTGCGTCCGACACAGCGTGCCCTGCTGCAACGCTTCATCCGCCAGCGCGTGGCGCGCGTGCGCCCGCTGCTCGGCGGCGGGCGCCGGCCGCGCGTCGCCGACATCGGCGGCGGCGCGTGCGCGTTCGCCAATGCGCTCGCGGCAACGGGGTGCGAGGTCGTCGTCTTTGAACCCAATCCGGCGAACGCCCGGTTTGCCGACGCCTCAGCCGGCGTGCGCTTCGTGGCGGCACCCTTCGACGAACGGGCGACCGCGGCCGCCGGAGTCGCCGACGGCATGCTGGACGGCATTACGATGTGGCACTCGCTCGAGCACGTCCCTGACGCGATGGCCACGCTCGCCCTCGCGCGCCGACTGCTGCGACCGGGTGGCGTGCTGTACGTCTGTGTGCCAAACCTCCAATCGCTGCAGGCGGGAGTGGGAGGCACGCGCTGGTGCTACGCCGATATTCCGCATCACGTGACGCACTTCACCATCGCAGGGCTCGACGCGGCACTGCACCGGACCGGATTCGTCACCGCCGCGCCGCGTCGCTGGAATGCGGAGTACGAGATCTTCGGCTGGTACCAGACGCTGCTGAACGTCCTCACCGGCAGCCACAATTTCTTCTACAATCGAGCGAAGAAGGGGCGCGCGGCCAATGCCGGGCCGCATCCGTCGTGGACGCGCGCGGTAACTGCGTGCGGCCCCTTGCTGTTGCCGTTCGCGCTGCTCGCGTCCTGGTCGGCGGCGGCCGTGGCGAAACCCGCGTGTGCTGAACTGCACGGGATCGCGCCATGAACCGCGTCGTCATCACGGGCGCCACCGGGTTCATCGGCCGCCGGCTGATGCAGCGGCTGCTTAAGGACGGCCTGCTCGGCGAACCGGTGCATTTGGTGGCCATCGCGCGGCACCCAGAGGTGCTGTCGCATGCCGCCAGCGACCTGGTGGAGTTCCACGCGCTCGATCTCGCCACGGCGTCCGTGGACGCCATTGCCGAGGCGTGCGGGACTGGAGCGCTCGTCTTCCATCTCGCAGCGAATGCGTCGGTCGGTTCGGGCGCCGCCGGCTACGAGAACAACGTGCAAGCGACGACGCGCCTGCTCGCGGCGTTGCAGCGCGGAGCGCCGTCACGCGTCGTCTATGCCAGTTCCATCGGCGCGGTGGATCGCATGCCCGACGACCCGTGCACGGCGCCACTTGATGAATCTGCGTCGCCACACCCGCTCACGACCTACGGAAGCGGCAAGCTCGAGGGGGAACGGCTCGTTCGCGCATCTGGCCTTCCGTACGCCATCGTCCGCCCAACCTGGGTCTACGGCCCGAGCATGCGGCCTGACAGTCACCTGCGCGTCTTTCTCGACATGGTGCGCGCCGGAAAGCTCTCCACGCGGGTGGATTTCCCGGGGCGAGTGAGTCTCGTTCACGTGGATGACCTGTGTGCGGCACTGCTGCTCGCCGGCACCAGTGCCGAGACCAACGGACGGACCTTCTTCGCAACCGATGGCGCACCCGTCTCGCTGGGCGAGTTGTTTCGCGACCTCGGCGAGATCACGGGGCATCGGGGCGGTGACATCGTGTGGCCGCGCCTGGTCGCGGCGCCGGCCCGGGCGCTGCGGCGTTGGCTTCCGCTCTCGGTGCAGTGCCTCAGCTCCGATGTGCTGCTGGCCAGCGGCGATCGACTCCGCACGGTTGGCTTCGCACCCGGTGTGCCACGTCGCCGCGGTCTTATTCAACTGGCGCGCGCCACTGCGCCGGAAGGAAATCGTTGGGTGGTGACCGGCGCGGCCAGCGGCATCGGCCGCGCGCTCGCCGTGCAGTTGTACACCGCAGGGCACGACGTCGTCGCCGTGGACCGGGACGCCGAAGGCCTCACCGCACTGGCGCAAGAATGCCCGGGGGTGCGTGCCGTCTGGGCCGACCTCGCAACGACGGACGGGCGGGCGCTTCTCGCGCAGGCCGTGGACGCCGGAGCATTGGCCGGCCTCGTGAATTGTGCCGGCGTCGGCGCGCGCGGGGACGTCCACGAGATTTCCAGCGAGACGCAGGAGCGACTGCTCGCCGTCAACGTCGTCGCCCTCGCCGACGCTTCGGCCCGCGCGGCGCGCAAGATGGCCGCGCAACCGACGGGAGGCACGCTCGTCAACATCGCGTCGTCAGCCGCCTTTCAGCCGCTCCCGGGCATGGCAGCGTACGCGGCTTCCAAGTCGTTCGTGCTCAGTTTCAGCGAGGCAATGGCGCACGAACTTGCCAGCACCGCCGTGCGCATCATCACCGTCTGTCCGGGCGGCACGGACACCGGCTTTCAGGCGGCAAGCGGTGTGCGGCGCGTCGAGGGCGAATCGCTGATGCCCGCGCCGGCGGTGGCCGCGCTGGTGCTCTCCGCCATTCAACGCGGCCGGTCCGCCACGATCCTCGTGGGCGGGCGCACCAAGGCGATGGCGTTGCTCGCGCGAGCGCTGCCGCGCCGTCAGGTGGTCAGACTCTGGGGCCGCCTGATGCGATCGCTGAGATAGCCGTGATACAGCGATGGTGGTGCATCAGCACAGGTGCACCGCCATCGCCTTGAAGGACGCCGTCACCGGCATCCCCGCCCGGAAGGCGAACTCCTTCGCCGATCGCGTCGTCAGCGAGGAAACCAGCGGCACTCCCTCCACCTCCAGCGTCACGCGCGTCAGCGCGCCGACGGTGGCCACTTCGGTGATCAGGCCGCGGAAGCGATTGCGCGCCGACCCGGACGGCGGGTCAAGCGACAGCACGATCTCCTCGGCGCGAATGACGGCGTATCCGGCTCCTGCCGGAAAGTCGCCGACCGTGTAGAGCGTGAGCGGACCGGTGGTGAACTCGATGGCGTGGTTGCCATGGGCGATGGGCGACGGTTCGCCATCGAGCCAGTCTGGCGCCTGCTCGGCGAGAACCTGCACCGTCCCGGCAAGCACGTTTTCGGCGCCGAGAAATTCCGCGATGTAGGGCGACGCCGGGCGGCGGAAGAGTTCATCGGGTGTGCCGGACTGCAGCGCGCGTCCACCATCGAGGAGAATGGCGACGTCCCCCAACAGGCCCGCCTCGGTGAAGTCGTGCGTCACCTGGAGCGTTGTGACCCCCCATGCGCGGTGCAATGCGCGCACCTCGCGCCGCACAAGCGTGCGGCGCCGCGGGTCGAGGGCGCTGAACGGTTCGTCCAGCAGCACCACCTGCGGGCGACGCGCAAACGCACGGGCCAGGGCCACCAGTTGGCGTTCGCCGCCGGATAGCGCGTGTACGGGACGGTTGGTCAGCGCATCCGCGCCGAACCGTCGCGCCACGGACTCGGCGAGTTCCGGCGTTTCAGCGCCATAGGCGATGTTGGCGGCGACGCTCAAGTGGGGAAAGAGGAAGGCGTGCTGGTACACCAGTCCCGCACCGCGCGCCTCCGGCGCTTGCCGGGTGCATTCCACGCTGTGCAGCCAGAGCGATCCGGATTCCGCCGGAATCACACCGGCGATCGTCTCGAGAAGTGTCGTCTTGCCCGACCCCGCCGGCCCGATGACCACGCCGTATTGGCCAGTCGGCACGGTGAAGGTCACGTCCGCCAGGCGAAAGCGTCCGCGGCGCGCGCTGAGCACGCGGCACTCGATCATGGCGCGGCCCCGTCGTCCGCACCGCGTAGCGTCCGTAGTGCCGTAAGCGGTATCAGCGCCAGCAGGGCGAGCACCGCCGCTACCGGGAGCGCTTCGCGCAGGCCAAAACTCGTCAAGCGGTCGTAGCTGAGCACGCTTGCGACCTTCGGGTTGTAGGTCAGCACCACGATGGCCCCGAATTCGCTGACCGCGCGCGCCCACATCACCACGGCCGATGCCACCAACCCACGTCGCGACAGCGGAAGCGTGACGCGCAGAAAGGCGCGCTGGGGCGTGTCGCCGAGGGTGCGTGCCACTGCCTCAAAGCGCGGATCCACCTTGGCGAATGCCTCGCGCGCGCCGCTGATGAAGAGTGGGGCCGCCACGAAGAGCATCGCAGCCACGATGCCAAGGGGCGTTCCGACCACACGTAGTCCGGCGGCCAGCAACGCACCGCCCACGGTGGACTCCCGGCCCAGCATCAGGAGCAACGCGATGCCGGCCACCGGGTGCGGGATCAGCATCGGCAAGTCGAGCATGGCGGACAGCACGGCTCGTCCGCGAAACTCCCGGCGCGCAAGCAGATACGCTAGCGGTGTGCCGCCGAGCACTCCGAACAACGTGGCCGTCGTGGCGGTGAGCGCAGTGAGGAGCAGCGCGTTGCGCAGTTCCGCGTCCCGCGAGAACTGGCGCACACCTTCGGCACCGCCGGCCCCGATCAGCTGGCCAATGGGAACGACGAGAAACAGCAGCAGGAGCGAACTCGCCAGCGCCGCGATGACCGCAACCCACGGCTGCGATCCTCGGGTCGACCCTGTGGTCTGTCCGGTCACGGCAGCAAACCCGCCGGCACGCCGGTGCCGACGACGGACGGCTTCTCGAGCGCATCGAGCCCTTCACGTCGCAGCACGCGACGGCCGTCCGCCGAGAGCAGGTAGCGAAGGAACCGCTCAGCCAGCTCGCGGTGGGGAGCAGCCACGGGTATGCTGATGGCGTAGACGATCGGCCGCCCCCTGAATTCCACGGAATCGGCACCCTTCCCCCGTACGCGAACGCTGGCGATCGCGTAGGCCGCCGAGTCGGCCGGCGACGAGAGATCCAACGCCGTGGGAAGCTGCACATATCGCAGGCCGATCGCCCGTGCCATCGACTCGTACGACCAGATGTAGTCGAACTCGCCGGCCTGGAGCAGCCCGACGAGGTCGGCCTCCTTGGGCCGCACATTGCGTGCCGGCATCGCCTGCAGCAGCCGGCTCGCGAGCCGCGGCTCGGCATAATGGCGCTCGGCGAGTTGCAGCACGAGGAGCGTGCGGTAGCCATTGGGATCGAGTTGCGGATCGGATCGCCCGATCTCGACGCCGTCGCGAAGCAGCACGCGCCACCAGTTGTCGGGCGTGATTTCACGTGCCCCGCGTGACGCGTCCGTGTAGGCCAGCACCATTCGGTTGTGCGCAAATCGCGCGTACCAGGCCACGTGGGCTGGCATGAGCAGCTGCGGGAAGACCTCCTCGTCCGCGAGGGCAATCACGTCGGGGATTAGTCCCAGCTCAGTCAGCTTGCGCGCCGTCTCGAGCGAGCCGGCATTCTCCTGCTGCACGGTCACACCCTCTCGCGCGGCGAAGGTGTCGAGCGCCGCGCGCAGGGGGCGCGCGAGGGAGCCGGCGTTGAAGGCCACGATTGGCCCGATCTCCGGCTGCCTCCCGCCGCAAGCGCACAGAAAAGCCAGCAGAAGAAACCAGGTCCGCGTCATGGTGGTAGTGTCACTCAATTGCCGGCCCGACTCAAGGTCGGGGCGAACGGATGCTCCGGCACGTTTCCTCCTCCCCGTCTCGCTCCCCGTATATTCGGTCACACTCTACCCCACGCTCATGACCGACTCCGCCCTCGCGCTTCGGGGGATCACCAAGCGGTTCGCCGAACACGTTGCGGTGCGCGAGCTCTCGCTCGACGTGCCTCGCGGCGCCGTCTACGGCCTGCTCGGCCCGAATGGCGCCGGCAAGACGACCACCATCCGGATGATCCTCAACGTGATTGCCCCCGACGCGGGCACAATCACCGTACTCGGCACGCCGAACACGGCACCCGGGCTCCTCGACCGCCTCGGGTATCTCCCCGAGGAGCGCGGCTTGTACAAGAAGATGCAGGTGCGCCGCCTGCTGCGCTTTCTGGCGGAACTCAAGGGCGTGGACGCCCGCACCGCCGACCGGCGCATTGACGAGTGGCTCGACCGCCTCGCCCTGCGCGGTCCGGAGAAGGACTGGGGGAGCGCCAAGGTGGATGAACTCTCCCGCGGCATGCAGCAGAAAGTGCAGTTCATCGGGACGCTGCTGCACGACCCCGAACTCATCATCCTTGACGAGCCGTTCAGCGGGCTCGACCCGATCAATGCCCAGGCGCTGAAGGACACGGTGGTGGAGCTCAAGCGGCGGGGAAAGACCGTGATCTTCTCCACGCACCTGATGGACAACGCCGAACGCCTTTGCGACTCGGTGTGCATCATCGCCCATGGCGACAAGGTGCTGGACGGCGCGGTGGCGGCCGTGAAATCCGCGCATCAGCGCCGCAATGTCGCGCTGTCGCTGGAAGGCGCGCCGTCGAGCGAGGTGACCGCCGTGCTCCAGGACCCCGCGCTCATTTGGAAGATGGACGACAACAACCGGTACTTTGAGCTCGAGATGAGCGCCAGTGGCGATCCACAGCACCTGCTGCGGCGCCTGATTGGCGCCGGCGCACAGGTGCAACGCTTCGAGCTGATCCAACCCTCGCTGCACCAGATCTTCCTCGACCGCGTCGGCGCGGCGGGCGTGGAGGAGGGGATGTCTGGCCATGGCTAAGCTCTGGACGGTGATCAAGCGCGAGTTCCTCGAACGCGTGCGCAACAAGTGGTTCATCGTCGTCACCATCTTCGGCCCGGTCTTTTTCGGGGTCATCATGGTGTTGCCCGCCTATCTCTCGATGCGCGGGATGCGCGACGCGAAAGTCAGTGACATCCGCATCATTGACGCGACCGGCGTTGGACTTGGCGATCGGGTGGCGACGCGCCTCAATGGCGGCCCGATGGGTGATGCGGCCGCCACGCAGGTGGTGGTCGTCGCGCCGAACGAGGTGGCCGCCGCCGAGTCGCTCGCGACAAAGGATGTGATGGCGAAGCTCCGGCGCGGCTATCTCGTGCTTGACTCGCTCACGCTGCAGCAGCAGAAGGCGTCGTACGCCGGGCGCAATGCGTCGTCGCTCAACGAAATGGAGTCCATCCAGAGCGCGCTGCGCTCGGCCCTGCTGGGTCAGCGGCTCGAGCGCGAGGGGCTCGACCCCCGGCGCGTCGAGGCGCTCACTCGGCTGAAGGTGCAGATGAGCTCCGAGCGCATCACCGACAAGGGACGGGGCGGGTCCGGAATCGGCAGCGCGATCTTCGGCTTCCTGATCGCCTTCCTGCTGTACATGATGATCGTCCTGTACGGCCAGGCCATCCTGCGCGGTGTGCTGGAAGAGAAGACAACGCGCGTGGCGGAGGTGATCGTGTCCTCCGTCTCGACGGATGTCCTGCTCGCCGGCAAGGTCATCGGCGTGGGCGCCGTCGGGTTGTTGCAGCAGGCGATCTGGCTGGGGAGCGCCGTGGCGCTCTATCAGTTCCGCGAGCCGATTTTCCTGAAGCTCGGCATGCCGGCGATGCCCAACCTGCCACTGCCGCAGGTGCCGCCAATGCTGATCGTCGCCCTCGTCCTGTTCTTCATTCTCGGATACGGCCTTTACGCCGCGCTGTTCGCGGCGGTTGGCGCGATGGTGTCGAGCCAGGAGGATGCCAATCAGGCCGCCCAGCCGGTGGTCATGCTCCTCGTCTTCAGCATCATCTTCGCCCAGCCGGTGATGATCAACCCGTCGAGCCGCCTCGCCGAGATTGTCAGCTGGGTGCCCTTCTCGGCGCCGGTCATCATGCCGATGCGAATGAGCGCGATCCAGATACCCTGGTACGAGCTGGCCGCCACCCTCACCGGCGTCGCGCTGACCTGCGCCCTGAGCGTCTGGCTATCCGCGCGTATCTATCGCGTCGGCTTGCTGATGTATGGCAAGCGACCGAGTCTGCGGGAGCTGGCGAGGTGGATCCGGCAGGCGTAAGCGGCTCAGCGCCCTCGCGTCGCCTCGATCAGCGCTTCCATGTGCCCCAGGTAGCGCTCGAGGGCACGACGGCCGGCGGCCGTGAGCCGATACTCACTCTTGGGCACGCGGCCGTCGAATCCCTTCTGGCAGGTGACGTAGCCGCCATCCTCGAGCTTGCGGGCGTGCACGCTGAGGTTACCGTCGGTGAGCGCGAGCAGATCGCGAAGTTCGGTGAAGCTCAGGCGTTCGTTCACGGCGAGCGCGCTGATGATGCCCAGCCGCACGCGATCGTGAATGAGCTTGTCGAGGGCGGCGGGGACGGGTTCGCCGCCAAGCACGGGGACGAGCGGGGCGCCAGTCGGCGTTGAGCGGCGGTCGCTGCGGCGCGCCGCGGATGCATTGGACTTAGCCACCGTGATACCTCGCGACGATGTAACCGAAAACCAGGTGCGCGCCACCGAAGCCGGCGCCGAGTAGCCAGACGTGCGACGCAGTCGGGGCGAAGAGCGCGACCGCGCCAAGGGTGACCAGGATCACTCCGAACAGCGGAACCGCGCGCACCGAGAACGCGCCGCCCGAGACGACTCCCGCTCCGTAGCAGACCAGCCACATCCCGGGAAGCCGGTGCCACGCCCCCTCGGCGACGAACGCGACCGTGAGGAGTGCGCCCGCCACCAGCGGCGGCACGAAGGCGAGGGCAAACGTGCGCGCCGGTCCAGCGCGCAGCGACTGTCCGGAGCGCTGCGCCTTCCGCGCCATCAGTGTGACGGCCAGCGCTACCGCCGTGGCCGCCGCCACGAGCCAGACCGCGAGCCACGACGCTGGTGATGCCGTGAGGGCGGACAACAGCGCCGCGACCACGCCAATCACGCCGGCGCCGATCATCCCCGTCCCCGACACGGCGGTGAACCGCCCCGCGCGCACCATGGTGTCGCGGATGAACGCGAGCTGATCGGCGGCGTGGTCGGCCAGCGCAGCGGGGGGACGGGAGAAGAGGTGAGACATATGGACTTTGAAATATAAAGGGAGAAAGCTGAGAGGCAACAGAGAGAAAGCAGAGAGAAAGCAGAGAGAAAGCAGAGAGAAAGCAGAGAGAAAGCAGAGAGAAAGCAGAGAGAAAGCAGAGAGAAAGCAGAGAGAAAGCAGAATCTTCTCTGCTTCTTCTCTGCTTCTTCTCTGCTTTCTCTCTGTCTCTTCTCTGCCCTTAACTCAAGTCGGACCGGCTCCCGGAAGCCGGTCCGCTTGTTCGCGGTCGGTTACGCCACCGCGACGACCCATGCCACGTTCGCATTGGTAACACTCAAGCTATAATCATCCAGGCAATTCGCGCCAGAGTCCGCGCGTCACTTCTTTTCACTGCGCTGCGCCCGCACCGCAGTGCCGATCGAATGCCTGCACGAGATCCTGCGCCACTTCACCCGCCGTGCGCCCCTCGATTTGATGGCGCTCAAGCATCGTCACGATGCGGCCATCCTTGAGCAGCGCGATGGACGGCGAAGACGGCGGATAGCCGGTGAAGAACGCGCGCGCCGCCTTCGTCGCGTCCACGTCCTGTCCGGCGAAGACCGTGAACAGCTGGTCCGGTTTCACCTCGTGCTGCAGCGCGGTCGCCACCGCCGGGCGCGCGTTGCGCGCCGAGCAGCCGCATACGGAGTTCACCACCACCAGCGCCGTTCCTCTCGCATTGCCGAGTGCCTCGGCAACCTCGGCTGCCGTGCGCAACTCCTGGACGCCCAGCCGGGTCAGTTCTTCGCGCATCGGCGCGACCATCGGTTCCGGATACATCATGGAGCATTCATTCCGTGTCGGGGGGTCGTCGTACGGTCCCGCGCGGCGGCGCTCATCGTCGCCGCGTTCCGCACGCCTGCCTTGAACAATTGCGGCGGTCGTGGCATTCCGGCAGTCCCTGCTCAGCGCGCCAGCGTCAGGATCGCCGCCTGCGGCACGACGAGATACCGCTCATCCTCGAACGTGATCTCCACGGCCGCCTTCCGGAAGAACAGGGCGTAGTCGCCAACCTGCGCCTGCATCGGAACGTGCCGTGTCGGCGCGCCGGACGTGATGCGCCACGGCTCGTCCAGGTGATCCTCGACGGCAGGAAGCGGTGTCCCGGGCCCGGTGGCGACAATCGTCCCACCCTGCACCTGCTGTCCCTCGACCGCCGTGGCGGGCAGGTACAACCCGACCTTCGTCCGCTCCTCACCGTCTTCCATCCGGATCAGGACACGGTCGCCCACGACCAGCAGCTCCTTCTTCCCCTTCTTCATGCCTACCTCACGAGCCAGAGCTTCTTCTGCTGCCCGCGCACCCAGCGCGGGGCGCCGTCCGTGCCAATCATCATGTCTTCCTCGAGTGCCATGCGCACCGCCTGACCGTTCCATTCGGGCACCGGTGTGGTCGCCTGCAACTCGATCGAGTACCACATGTTGGCGATCACCGCCGCGTCGCCGCGCCCGGGTACGCCGTCCTGATAGTCCCACAGCCCCACCAGCGGCCCGGCACCGTGTCCGTGCATCCCGATCGGATGGGAGTAGATGGTGCCGGAAATCCCGCGCTCCGTCATCCGGGCACGTGACGCCTGAAGGATGGCATTCCCGGTGCGCCCCGGGCGAATCTC
>JAKAJN010000044.1 GCA_021813725.1 bacterium
CTCCATGCCGGCGAACATCGTGAAGCCCCGCTTGGCCGCGCGGGCCACCTGCCGCTTGAGCACGCCACGCGGGTCGCCGGCGAACGGCTCCCCCTCGGGGGTCGTGATGTCGCAGATGAGCCGCGCTACGCGCGCCTGCGGATCGCTCCACGGGAAGATCCGGAACGTCTCGAGGTCCGGGCGCAGGAGCATGTCGCTCTCCTCCACCCGCACGAACCCTTCGATTGAGGACCCGTCAAACAAGATGTCGCCCTCGAGCGCCTTCTTCAGCTGGGAGGTCGGGATCTCGACATTCTTGTTGATGCCCAGGATGTCGGTGAACTGCAGCCGGACGAAACGCACGTGGTGGCGCGCCACGAGGTCCATCAGCTCCTTGGCGGTCACGCCGTGCAGGTCGTTCAGCAGGGCTCGGGAAGTGGTCACGGCAGGAAAAGAGAGGAGGTCAGGGTCCGCCGGCCGGAGTGCGAGCCGGGTGGTGGAGTCTGCGCTTCCGGCCGTCCGATTGCAATGCACCGTGCGCCCCCAAATTGGAAGTCGCGCGCATTACGTTTCACCCGGTCGCAGTGGTCGACCGTCAACCGTCAACCGTTCACCGTCTCCCTCCCGTGTCCATCACTTGCCCTCGCTGCCACGAACCCGCCTCCGGCAAGTTCTGCGCGAACTGCGGCTCTGCCCTTGAGGGGGCTTCCTGCCCTGAATGCGGAGGCACGCTCACTCCGGGTGCCCAGTTCTGTCACCATTGCGGCAGCAGCATGAAAGGCGCCTCTGCCGCCACGCCCAACCGCGTGCCGTGGATCGTCACCGGTGTCGCGCTCGTCGCCGTGATCGCCCTGGTGCTCTTTCAGGCATCGCGATCGGCCACGGATGCGGGTCCGGCCGAGTCGGCGCAGGCCGGGCCGATGGCCGGCGGTGGCGGTGGCGGTGGCGCAGCGGGTGTGCCGGACATCGCCAACATGTCGCCGCAGGAACAGGCCGATCGGCTGTTCAATCGCGTGATGTCATACGCGTCGCAGGGCAAGGCCGACAGCGCGGCCATCTTCGCGCCGATGGCCATTCAGGTGTACGACATGCTGGCGCCGCTTGATGTGCACCAGCGCTACGACGTCGGCCTGGTGGCTCTGGTCGCCGGCCAACTGGGGCGCGCGAAGACCGAGGCGGACACGATCCTGATCAAGAACCCCAAGGATCTCCTCGGTCTCACTCTCGCAATGCGGGTGGCCGAAGCATCGCAGAACAGCGCGGCCGCCGGCGACTACGGCAAGCGACTGCTCTCGGCCGAACCATCCGAGCGAAAGACCGGACGCGAGGAGTACAACTTCCACGGCAACGACATTGACGCCGCCGTGAAGGACGCGAGAGCCCGTAAGCCGTAATTTCGCGACATAAGCAAGCCATCATAGCACCATTATTGCGTCATTTAGCCGTATTTTACGCGTTCAGCGCGGCGATTTGAACTGAATCGACGCCTTCGCGCAGACTTCGACGCGCCTTATCGCGACCAACGCGAGCCGGGAGCGGCGCGTTTTCCCAACTACAGATGCGACCGCAACTTCTCATTCTCGCCGCCGCAACGATCGCGGTGACCCCGGCGCCGGCATTTGCCCAACGCGCCGATACGCTGCGCCTCTCCATCGAAGACGCCGTCACCCGGATGCTCCGGACCAGTGACGAGGTCCGCGCCGCCTGGGAGCAGGTGCAGGTCACCGACGCCCAAGTGGCATCGGCCAGGGCCGCCGGTCTGCCGCAGATGCGCCTTACCAGCAGCTACCAGCAGGTGATCAAGAACGCACGCGCCGAGATGGTGAGCCAGATTTTCGGCCAGAAATACACGTACAACACGACGCTCAACACGCAGCAGGCCATCTTCCAGGGCGGTCGCATCGTCTCCGCGGCACTGGCGGCCAGGAGCACACGCAGCGCGGTGCGAATGGATCTCGCCGAAACGCGGGCACGACTCACCGTGGACGTGCAGCGCGCCTATCTCAACGCGGCGTATCTCACCAAGATCGCCCAGCTGCAAGCCGACAATCTGGCCCTCGCCAACAGTCGAGTTACGCAAACCGAGCAGCTCTTCGGCGCCGGGCGCGCAGCCCGTTTCGACGTGCTCCGGGCGCGCGTGGAGAAGGCGAACCTCGAACCGCTGGCCCTGCAGGCGGCCTCGGACCGCGATGTCGCCTTCCTCGAAGTGCGCCGGCTGCTCAACCTCGCGGTGGACCAGCCGGTCCTGTTGACGACGGCGCTCGAACCGTCGGACGTGAAGGCGATCGCGGACAAGGCGGCGGCCGACGCGGAGCCCGATGCGCCGCGCGCCTCGGTCCGGTCCGCCGAGTTTGCCGCGCGCGCCCGTCGCGCCGGGGTGCGCGTGGCTCGGGCCGATCTGCTCCCTCAGCTCAACTTCTCGTTCAATCTGGGGTACCTCGCCCTGCCGACGCTCAATGGGTTTCCCCTGCGAATGGGAAACGTCTCGGCCGCGGCCTGCCCCCCCGGCTCCACCGCCGGCAAGACTTGTCAGAACAACGGCTGGTTTCCCGACCGCAATTTCAGTTTCGTTTTTTCCTGGAACGTGTTCGACGGGTTGCGCGCCAAGGGCAATCTCGACCTGGCACAGGCGCAGGCGAAGATCGCGGAGATTACGCTCCGCCAGGCGCGTGAGACGGCGGCTCTCGAAACGTCGCGGGCCCGCAACGAACTCGCGCGGGCACTCGCCGCCTTCGGTGCGCGCCGGGAGAACTCGGCGCAGGCCGACGAGGCGTTCCAACTGGCGACCATGCGCTACCAGCGTGGCTTGAGCACCCAGTTGGAAGTCTCTGATGCGCAGTATCAGCTGTTGACGGCGCGTTCCACCGAAGCGAAGGCCACGTTCGATCTCTATCTCGCCGCCGCCGATCTGGCCCGGGTGCGCGGTCGTGACATTCCGCTACCAAACGGGAGCACCATTCCCGTGCATACCGATGCTCGCAATGCCCTCACCGGTCCCCTTCCGATTCGCTAGCGCGCTGGCGCTCGCCGCGCTGCTCTCTTCTGCCTGCGGCGGCAAGCCCAAGGATGCTGCCGCCGGCCCGTCTGGCGGTGGTGCGCAGGGTGCCGCGGCACCAGCTGGCGCGCCCGGCGCAGGCGCGCCCGGCGCAGGCGGCGCCCCGCGTCGCACGGCCTCCGTGGTGCTGGGCGTCAATGACGTTGCCAAGGTTGCACGTGGTACCATCGAGTCCGGCATTCCCATTGCCGGCGACTTGAGGCCCATCGAGACGTTAAGTCTCAAGGCGCGCCTTGAGGGAAACGTCGAGCAGGTCTACGTCCGCGAAGGCGATCGCGTGCGCACCGGCGCCGTGCTCGCCCGCCTCGATGCGGTTGATTTCGAAAGCGCGCTGCGCTCCGCCGAAGCCGACGTCGTCTCGGCGCGCACCGCCTCCACCACCGCGCAGTGGAACTACGACCAGTCGGTGGATCTGTTCAAGGCCGGTGCCATCGCCGAACGCGACCTGCGCACCACCGAGCAGGCCGCGGTCGCGGCCAAGGCCCAACTGGCTGCCGCCGAGTCGCGCCTGCGGGCTGCCCAGTCGCAGATGCGTGACACGCGCATCGTCGCGCCCGTCAACGGCACCATCCAGTTCCGTCGCGTGCAGGGCGGCGAGCACATCCTGCGCGGCGCCGAGTTGTTCACGATGGTGCGTAACGAAGTACTCGAGCTCACCGCGTCCCTCCCCGCGCGGCAGGCCGACGACGTGCAACCCGGGCAATCGGCGCGCTTCACCGCCGACGGTCGGACCTTCACCGGGCGCGTGGCGCGCGTCAGTCCGACCATTGACCCGGCGTCTCGTTCCGTCACGGCATACCTGCAGATCCCCAATCCCAACGGCGCACTCAAGGGCAACACATTCTCGAGCGGGCAGATCATTGCGAAGACGCTGCACAACGTGATGGTCGTGCCCCAGCCCGCCATTCGCATCGGGCAGGATGGCAAGCCATTCGTCTATCGCATTGTCGGTGGCGAACTCGAGCAGGTGTCGGTGTCCGTTGGCGTCACCGACGAGGCGCACGGCCTGGTCGAGGTGAAGGAGGGGTTGCAACTCGGCGACCAGGTGGTCGTCGGCAACGTCGGCACGCTGGGCCGTGGAATGAAGGCGCAGATCATCGGCAACGAGCGCGCTGGCGGTCCGGGTGGCGCGCGCGGTGGCGACGCACGCGAGAGCAGCGCGGGCGCCGGTTCGCGTGGCCGGCGTGGTGACAGCACGGCAGCACCGGCGCCGAAGGCGGCGCCGGACAGTGCAACACGGGCCAAGAGCGGTAGAAAGCCTGGCGCCTGATCTCCCGTCTCCCGTCTACCGTCCACCGTCTCCCACGCATGTTCCTTTCAGACATCTCCATCAAGCGCCCCGTTTTCGCCACGATGATGATGCTGGCGCTCGTTACGCTGGGCGTCGTGTCGTACAAGCGGCTGGCGGTGGATGAGTACCCGGACGTCACGTATCCGGTGATCAGCGTGCAGGCGTCGTATCCGGGCGCATCACCTGAAGTCGTGGAGCGCGATGTCATCCGCCCCATCGAGACCGCGCTGAACACGGTGGAGGGTCTCTACGAGCTGACTTCGACCTCGTCGGAGGGCGGCGGGAACGTCCGCCTGCAGTTCAAGCTCGGCGTCGATCCCACCAAGATGCAGCCGGAAGTGTCGGCCAAGGTGGGGCGCATTCGCCGTCAGTTGCCGCGCGACATGATGGAACCCATCATCATGCGCTTCGACCCGAACGACCGCCCGATCATGTCGGTCGCGGTATCGAGCAAGGAGCGGTCGCTGCGCGAACTCACCGATCTTGGCGATCAGGTGATTCGCCCGCGCTTCGAGGCGGTCGAGGGCGTCGGCGGCGTCCAGCTCAATGGCGCGGCGACGCGCGAGATCCATGTCGAAATCGACCCGGTCGCACTGCGCAGCGTCGGCCTGTCGCCGGATGCGGTCTCGGCCGCGCTGGCGCGAGAGAACCAGGAAGTGCCGGCCGGGCGCGTCCGCAAGGGCGACACCGAACGCAGCGTGCGCGTCACCGGCCGTATCACCGACCCGCGCGCCTTCTCCGACATCGTCATCGGCGTGCGCAACGGCGCGCCCATTCGCATTCGCGACATCGGGCGCGTCATCGACACCATTGCCGAGCGCCGTTCCGCCTCCCTGCTCGGCGACCTGCCGACGCTGAACATCGACGTCCTGAAGATCTCGGGCGCCAATACGGTCGCCGTGGCCGATGGCGTCAAGGCGATTATCCAGGAAGTGGAGCGGTCGCTCCCCGAGGACGTCAGCCTGCGGCTGACAAGCGACGACTCGCGGCGCATTCGCGCGGCGTTGCACGACGTCCAGCTCACCATCGTGCTGGGCGCGATCCTCACGGTGATGATCATCTACCTGTTCCTCAACTCGTGGCGATCCACGGTCATCACCGGCCTCACCCTGCCGGTGTCGATCATCTCGGCTTTCTTCGCCATGTGGGCGCTGAACTTCACGCTCAACACGATGACGCTGCTCGCGCTCTCGCTCGCGATCGGCCTGCTGATTGACGACGCCATTGTGGTGCGCGAGAACATCATCCGGCACGTCGGGCTCGGAAAGGACCATCACCGGGCCGCCAAGGACGGCACCGACGAGATTGGCCTCGCCGTTTTCGCCACGTCACTCGCCGTCGTCGCGGTGTTCATTCCCGTGGCCTTCATGGGCGGGATGATCGGCAAGATCTTCTATCAATTCGGGATGACCGTGGCGTTCGCGGTCAGCGTGTCGCTCTTCGTGTCGTTCACGCTCGACCCGATGCTCTCGTCCGTCTGGCGCGATCCGGATGCCGAGGAGCACGGCCCCGAGGCCTGGAAGCACGCCGGGCCGATTCGTCGCATTGCACTGCGGTTCGACGCCTGGTTTGAGAGCATCGCCGATCGCTACCCCGGCTGGCTGCGTCTCGCGCTCGCACATCGCTGGATGGTGCTCGGCGGTGCGGTGGGTTCCATCATGCTCGCGCTGTCCATTGTGCCGGTACTGGGCTTCACGTGGATGCCCGATGCCGACACCGGCGAGTTCTCCGTGAACTTTCGCGTGCCGCCGGGATCGAGTCTCGCGTACACGATGAGCCGCGCGCAGCCCATTGACCGCTACGTCCGGTCGCTCCCCGAGGTGGACTTCACCTCGTTCTCCATCGGCGGCCGCGGTGGCGCAACGGGCGGCAATGTGAACGTCCGCCTCGTTCCCAAGAGCCAGCGCACGCGCAACCAGTTCGAAATTCAGGAGGCGATCCGCAAGGAGCTGCCCAAGTTCCCGGGGTTGCAGGCCAACGTCAGCGCCCAGGGATCGATCTTCGGGGGGCGCGGCTCGCCCATTTCGATCAACGTGCAGGGTCCCGAGGTCACGCGACTCAAGCTCATCGCCGCGCAAGTCAACGACGTCGTCAAGGACCTGCCGGGCGTGGCGAGCACGCGATCGAGCGATGAGGGCAATCTCCCCCAGCTCGACGTGCGCGTGGACCGCCAGCAGGCGTGGGCGGCCGGCCTTGGCATCAACAACATCGCGCAGACGTTGCAGCCGCTCTTCACTGGCCAGCGGGCCACCACCTGGCAGGATCCGCAGGGGTACTCGCACGACGTCGTGGTGATCTACCCCGATTCCCTGCGCGCCAATGCCTCCAACGTCGCCGAGATCGCCGTCAACGGCACGGGAACCGATGCGCGCACCGGCCTGCCGGCCTCGGTGCTGCTGTCGCAGGTCGCCGAAGTGCGGCCGGGCATCGGCCCGCAGCAGATCGAGCGACGCGCGCTCGAGCGCCAGGTCAAGATTGACGTGCAGGTGATTCCGGGCACGCCGCTGGGCAAGGTGGCCGACGAGGCGCGCGCGGCGCTCGATTCGATCGTCCTCCCCCCCGGGTACCGCACCGTCTTCACCGGCGACGTGCAGAACATGGAAGAGACCAAGGGCTATGTCGCCGAGGCCATCATCCTTGCCGTCATCTTCATCTACATCATCCTCGCGTCGCTCTTCGGGTCGTTCATCCAGCCGCTCGCCATCATGCTGGCCCTGCCGCTGAGCTTCCTCGGCGTGGCCATCGCCCTGCTGGTCACCCGCGGCACGCTCAACGTGATGTCGATGATCGGCATCATCATGCTGATGGGGCTCGTTACCAAAAACGGCATCCTGCTCATCGACTTCGTGAACCAGCGCCGCGAAGCGGGCGAATCGCGGCTCGACGCCATCCTCGAATCGGGGCGCATCCGCCTGCGCCCGATCATCATGACCACGGTGGCCATGATCTTCGGCATGCTTCCCCTGGCGTTCGCGCTGGGTGAAGGGGCCGAACAGCGCGCCCCGATGGCCCGCGCCGTCATCGGCGGATTGATTACGTCCACCCTGCTCACCCTCTTCGTGGTGCCGGCGATGTACACGGTGCTCGACGATGCCGCCGAGCGCTTCCGCGCGCGCGGCCGTGCGCGCGTGCCGCATCGCCGCGCGGCGGCGGCGGCGAATCCGAGCACCCCCGCTTGACGAGGATGCTCGCGCGTTGTATTCAGCGGTTGAGCGGCGTACGCATTTTCTTGACTGACTGAGCCATAGGGAGGTACGAATGCTGAGCGGCGATCTCAACGACAAGCACATGGCGGCAGACCGGGACGACGAGCCGGAGGACGGCGGTTACGGCGGCGGCATGAGCTATGACGACGAGGACGACGAGGACGGCGGCTGGGCGATCAACAAGGACCACTCCGACTCGCTGTGGGACAGCGCCGAGGATTCGGAGGACGAGGAGGAGGAGGAGCCGGGCGTCCTGATAGATGCCGGCGAGGAGGAGGAGGACGCCGATCTCTTCGGCGCCGGCCTTGGCGAGTCCCGTCGCACCCCGAAGCCCAAGCCTGCGCCCAAGCCGGTCGCCCCACCCACAGCAGCTCCGCCAGCGGCCGCTCCCGCAGCGGTTGCGGCGCCCAAGCCGGCGGCGAAGCCGGCGGTGGCTGCCAAGCCCGCGGCTGCCAAGCCCGCGGCTGCCAAGCCGGCGCCTGCCAAACCCGCGGCGAAGCCCGCCGCCAAGAAGCCCGCCGCCAAGAAGCCCGCCGCCAAGAAGCCCGCCGCCAAGAAGCCGGCGCCGAAGAAGGCCGCGAAGAAGGCCGCGAAGAAGGCCGTGAAGAAGGCGGCTAAGAAGGCCGCGCCGAAGAAGGCGGCCAAGAAGGTCGTCAAGAAGGCGGCCAAGAAGCCGGCGCCGAAGAAGGCCGCGAAGAAGGTCGCCAAGAAGGCCGCCAAGAAGCCGGCCGCGAAGAAAGCCGCCAGGAAAGCGGCCAAGAAGCCGGCCAAGAAGGCGAAGAGCAAGAAGTAGTCGTCGCTGCTGTTCGTCGCTCCCGGTGGACGGTGAATCGCCTCTGCGGTTCGCCGTCCACCGTTCGTTTATGCCGCCTTGCTGGCGCGACACTGGCTCGCCGACGGACGGCGCCCGCGTTATTCTCTTGTCACGATGGCTGACAACACTGTGGCGCTGTTGCGCGCCCACTCACGGCACGCGCCCTGGAATGCCCGTGGTCTCGCCGCGCATGCCACGGCACTCGTGGACGCGGCGGGGATGCGTCCCACCAACGCATCAGCCCGCGCCACCCCAAGCGCCCGGGCCGTCCGTTTCTACATCGCCCATGGCCTGCTCGACCATCCGGTGGGACGCGGCACGGCGGCCACGTATCACTACCGCCACCTGCTGCAACTGCTGACCATCAAGATCCGCCAGCGCGAAGGGCAGACGCTGGACAGCATCAAGGCGGAGCTGGTCGGTGCCACCGGCGATGCCCTTGAGCGGCGCGTGGCGCAATCGCTGGCCCCCGCCCTGGTCTCCGGCGCCGATCAGGCAGTACAGCACGACGACCAGTCAGCCAGCGCCTGGCGTCGCGTCGCGATTGCCGACGGCATCGAATTGCACGTGCGCGACGACGTGCCGGCGTCACGCAGCGATGCGATTGCCGCCATGCGCGAAGCGGTGCGTGCCGCCCTGGGTCGCGAAGACGTCCGCTGATGCCGCCGTACGGTCGAGAACTCCGCTGCGCCTCATGAGCCACACGCCGCGCCGTCGCCAGCTCGCGCGCACCGTCGTTCTCGACCGGGCGCTCGAGGCGCTTCCGGTCTTTCGGCTCAGCGATTCTGGCGAGGAGGTGGCCATCACCTTTGCCGCAGCCGGTGGCGGGCGATGGCGCGTGCTCCCCGCTCCTGGCGAGCGCCTTCCCGGCACCTTCGACCAGGATGTCTACGTCGAACTCCTCCGGCGCTACCACGAAGCGGAAGCGCCCGCGGACGGCACGCTCTCCTTCACGCTGCACGATTTTCTGCGCACGATGGGCCGGCGTGTGGACGGCCGCACGTACGAGCAGTTGCGCAGCGCCCTCAACCGGCTGCAGCGGACGTCGCTGGAGTCCACGGAAGCCTGGTTCGACGCGGCGTCCGGCGAGCGGTGGACGGGACAGTTCACCATTCTCAACACCGTTTCCATCGACCGGCGGCGCCTGACCGACCGCGACCAGCTCGCCCTGTTCAGTTCGCTCACCAACAACGAACCGGGCGACGCGCACGTGACCCTCGCGTCACAAATCCGGTCGAACATCGCCGCGGGTTGCACCATCGCGCTGGCCTCCGCCCGCTACAGCCAGCTCTCCTCTCCGGTGGCGCGACGACTGTACCGCGTGCTGCAGGTGGCGCGCAGCGAAGCGGGAAAGTCGTGGGAAATCGCACTCGAGCGACTCGCCGAGCAGCTCCCCCTGTCTCAGCGCTACCCCTCGCATCTGCAGCGCGTCCTCCAGCCCGCGCATGAGATGCTCCTCGCCGCCGGTGTGCTCCGCAGCGCCGTCATCGCCCAGCGCGAAAAGACCTGGATGGTTGACTATCAGATGGCGGAGTGAGGGAACTCTTTGCTGGCCAATGGGTTCTGACTTCCAGGTGTAGTCTCCGCGCACACTGTCATTCGCACGGTCGTCCGTACAACCGCTAATTCCCCCGGCCGACCGGCCCCATTACCTTGAATTTCCCCCTGAGCAAGGCTCGTATGAACCGCACCCGCAAGGCACTGATCGCGCTCGCCCTCGTGGCAACCCCGCTCCTGGTGGGAGGGTTTGTCATTCAAGAGCGCGCCACACGCGATGGCGTGCGTCTCTTCGAGCAGGTCATGTCCGTGGTCGGCGATCGGTTCGTGGATTCGGTCGGTGCCAGCGTGCTCTACGAGAAGGCCGCGCGCGGCCTGCTGCGCGAACTCAAGGATCCCTACACCGAGCTCTACACGCCCAAGCAACTCGAGGCCTTCAACACGACCACCGGCGGGTTTTACGGCGGCGTGGGCATGCTCATCGAGGAGCAGGAAGGGAGCATCATCATCTCCAAGGTCTACCCGCATACGCCGGCCGAGGAGGCGGGCATTCTTGCGGGTGATCGCATCATTCAAGTGGACACGGCAAGCACGCGCGGCTGGAGGATTGACCAGGTCTCGTCGCGGCTGAAGGGCGAACCCGGCACCAAGGTCAGCGCGAAGTTCGCGCGTCCAGGATGGACGGAACCCATTTCGGCGACGTTCACTCGGCGCGTGATTCGCATTCCGGCCGTCCCGTTCGCGCTGATGCTGGACGGCAAGATCGGCTACATCCCCGTCCAGAACTTCAACGAAACGGTCGCCTCCGAACTCGCCCAGCAGATCATCCGCCTGCAGAACGAGGGCGCCAAGGGTCTGGTGCTCGACCTGCGCGGCAACCCGGGCGGTTTCCTGGATCAGGCGCTCGAGATGTCCAACTTGTTCCTCGACCGCGGCAAGGAAATTCTAAGCGTTCGCGACCGGCAGGGCGTGGCGGAGCTGCACAAGGCGGAACGCGACCCGATCGCCCCGCGCCTGCCGCTCGTCATCCTCACCGATGCCTTCACCGCCTCGGCGTCCGAAATCGTTGCCGGCGCCCTGCAGGATCACGATCGCGCGCTGATCGTGGGCACGACGTCGTTCGGCAAGGGGCTCGTGCAGTCCGTCTATCGCCTCGACGGCGGCTACGCCATCAAGCTCACGACGGGCAAGTGGTTCACGCCGAGTGGCCGGTCCATCCAGAAGGATCGCAAGCTGCTCGACGACGGCCAGTTCATCGAAGTGCATCCGGACAGTCTGGAGAGCGATTCGGCGCGCAAGGCGCGCCCGCAGTTCAAGTCGGACGCCGGGCGTGTCGTTTACGGCGGTGGCGCCATCACCCCCGACTTGATCGTCCGTCCCGATACGCTGACTTCCGCGGAACAGAAGCTCGCCCGAACACTCGGCGCCAAGGCACAGAATACCTACCTGACGCTCTACGAATTCGCCGCGGAGCAGAAGGGCAAGATCAAGCCCGATTTCGTCGTCACCCAGGCGATGACGGACGAGCTATACGACCGCCTGCAGAAAAAGGGCATCACCGTGGACCGCAAGGACTGGGACGCCGCGCCCGACTACGTGAAGCGCATGCTCGACCTTCGCATCTCGCTGCAGGCGTTCGGTGATTCCACCGCGAAGCGGCGCGAGATGTCCGAGGACAATCAGTTGCTCAAGGCGCTGGACCTGCTGCGCAAGGGCCAGACGCAGCACGATCTCTTCGCGCTGGCCTCGCCGGCCCTCGCCCCATCCGGATCCAAGCGTTGAATTCATCCATGAGAAATCGGGTCGTTCTCACTCTTGCCGCCGCGGCGTTCGCCGCGGCGGTTCCTGCATCGGCTCAGGTGCGCACCTATCCCGCCGAGAAGGGGGAGGTGCACCTCGCCAATCTCCGTCAGCTGACCAACGGTGGAGAGAACGCCGAGGCGTATTGGAGCAAGGACGGCCAGTGGATCACCTTCCAGTCCACGCGTGACGGCCGCACCTGCGACGAGCAGTTCGTGATGAAGGCCGACGGCTCCGCGCTCAAGCGCATCAGCGACGGCCGCGGCAAGACCACCTGCGGCTGGTTCTTCCCCGACGGCAAGCGCCTCTTCTTTGGTTCGTCCACCGCGCACGATGCCACCTGCCCGGCCCGTCCGGATCCGTCCAAGGGCTATGTCTGGCCGCTCGACAAGTATGACATTTACACGGCCAATCGCGACGGCTCGAACTTCCGCCGACTCACCAACTACAACGTCTACACCGCCGAAGGGGTGCTCTCGCCCGACGGCAAGACCATCGTCTTCACATCGCTCAAGGACGGCGACCTCGACATCTACACGATGAATGTCGACGGCACCAACGTGAAGCGGCTCACCAGCACGGTCGGCTACGACGGCGGCCCGTGGTGGTCCCCCGACGGCAAGCGCATCGCCTACCGTGCGCACCATCCCAAGGACTCGCTGGAACTCAAGCAGTACCAGGATCTGCTGGCGCAGGGGCTTATCCGCCCGTCCAAGGTGGAGCTGTACGTGATGAATGCCGACGGCAGCAACAATCGTCAGGTGACCGCGCTCGGCGGCGCGAACTTCGGCCCGTCGTGGACGCCCGACGGAAAGCGCATCATCTTCGCGTCGAACTACTTCGCTCCCCGCTCCGGCAACTTCGAACTGTTCCTTGTCGATGCGGACGCCGAAAAGGCCGGGCCGGACAAGCTCGAGCAGGTCACGTTCAACGAGACGTTCGACGGTTTTCCGATGTTCTCGCCCGATGGCAAGAAGCTCATCTGGGCGTCCAATCGTCACGACACCAAGCCGACGGAGACCAACATCTTCGTCGCCGACTGGGTTTCGGCTCCTCGACGATAGATCGTAACAGCAACAGCTCACCACGGAGGCACGGAGGACACGGAGCTACACGGAGAAGACAACTTCTTAATTGAGCGACAGTGCGCCACACATGCTTTCAGGTGGCGAGCGCGGTTCCTCCAAGAAGTTGTTGTTGTCTTTCTCCGTGAACCTCCGTGTCCTCCGTGCCTCCGTGGTGCGCTGTTGCAGTTCTACCGTCTCGTGACCAAAGCCCGAGTCCGCCATCGACTCGCCGAGCCACCGAAATTGCGGTAGAATCGCAGTGGGCATTCCACCGTCTTTCGTCTTCCGTCTCCCGTCTCCCGTCTCAGCCCGTATGCAGATATTCCTCGGTTTCGTCGCGCTGGTCGCGGTGTTCCTGCTGATCAAGTCGTTCAAGATTGTCGGCCAGGCGGAAGTGCTCATCATCGAACGCCTGGGCCGCTTCAATCGCATCGCGCGCTCGGGCTTCAACATCCTCGTCCCGTTCATCGAGACGCCGCGCCACATCGACGTCCGCTATCTCACCAGCGACGTCAGCGGCGCCAAGCGCCTGGTGGCCGGCACCACCAGCCGCATTGACCTGCGTGAGCAGGTGCTCAACTTCCCGAGCCAGCCGGTCATCACCAAGGACAACGTCACCATCGACATTGACGCGGTGCTCTACTACCGCATCTCCGATCCGCAGAAGGCGACGTACTCGGTGCAGAATCTTCCGTACGCCATCGAGACGCTCACGCGCACGACGTTGCGCAACATCGTCGGCGAGATGGAACTCGACCAGACGCTCACGAGCCGCGACCAGATCAACCGGCGGATGCGTGAAGTCATCGAGGAGGCATCGCTCGGCTGGGGTGTGGACGTCACGCGCGTCGAACTTCAGACCATCGAACCGCCCCGCGACATCCAGCAGTCGATGGAACTGCAGATGCGCGCCGAACGCGAGCGCCGCGCCGCGGTCACCAACGCGGAAGCCAGCAAGCGCGCGGTGATTCTCGAGGCCGAAGGGCTGCGCGAATCGCAGGTGCGCAAGGCGGAGGGCGAAAAGGAGGCGGCGATCCTGCGCGCGCAGGGTCTGGCTGAGGCACGTCTGGCGATGGCCGACGCCGAGGCGCAGGCCATTGGCAAGATCGCGGCGTCGCTCCCGCCGGGTGAGGCCGCGACGTACCTGCTCGGCCTCAAGTACATGGAGGCGCTGCCGGCGCTGTCGCAAGGCAAGGGCACCACGGTCTTTCTTCCCACCGAGGCGGCCGGGGCGATGGGGGCGATCGCGGCCCTCCGCAAGGTCATGGACGCCGCGGGTCAGGGCAATGCGCCGTTCGATGCTCCTCGTCCCACCGGCGGGCTCCCCTTCCCGTCGGGCGGCGGTTCGAAGGGATAGATTGGGGCATGGCCAATTCGATTTCCAAGGAGCGTGCGGAGAAGGTTGCCAAGGCGCACGCCTGTGAGCATTGCGGTGAGTACAGCTACAAGAAGCTCACCATCAAACCGGCGACCGCGTCGAATCGCAAGGAATTCGGCGAAGTCTGGCACTGCGTGAAGATCTGTGGCGTGTGCGGCATGGAGCAGGAGATGGGCATCGACGGCGAGGGCGAAATCGCGTACGTGAACTGAGCGCGCGCGATCGCAAGAAACGGAATTTTCGCCGCAAGAATCGGATTGGCCGCGGGTAGGCCATCCGCGAAGTTGAGGGCACCGGCGCGCGACTCGCCTCCGGTGCCCTTTCTCTTGCCAGGAGACGCCATGCCCCCTGCATCCACTCGCCGACCCGTGCGCGGTACCACGTTCCGCCCTTCGCTCGCCGATGGACAGCACGCGGCTCGCCCCGGTGTCCAGTTCGGTATCGTTCCGTCATCGCTCGGCGTGGTGCTCGTCGCCGCGTCGTCGCACGGCATCTGTCACGTGGCTATCGGTCCGGAGGCGCGCACGCTCGAAGCCGACTTGCGCGAGGAATTCCCCGAGGCGGTTCCCGCTCCGTCGTCCGCGCCGTTCTCCGACTGGGCGGCGGAAATCGTGCGTCTGCTGGCGGGCGCGGCACCCTCAATGAAGCTGCCGCTCGACCCGCTCGGCACACCGTTCCAGCGACTGGTCTGGTCGGAGCTGCGGCGCATTCCCCGCGGCGTCACGCGCAGCTATCGGGAGATTGCCGAGCGTATTGGCCGTCCCACGGCTGCTCGTGCAGTGGCGCAGGCCTGCGCGCACAATCCTGTCGCGGTGCTCATTCCGTGTCATCGCGTCGTCCGCGACAGCGGCGCGCTTGGCGGCTATCGCTGGGGCATCGAGCGGAAACAGGCGCTGCTCGACGCCGAACGAACCGCAGTTGAAACTTTGCGGCGCAAGAACGCGTAGTAGTTTATCGAGGCGAGTCTTGCAGAGTCGCCTCCCTCGCGCCCGGTTCCCGCAAAGGAGCCGGGCGCGTTCTTTTGCGGGTGAGGGAATGCGAACGATGGCGCAGCAGACGGTCGCGTACGGTAGTTTGTATCCACGGTCCACCGTCTACCGTCCACCGTCCACCGTCTCCCCGCCCGTGTTGGATCTCTCGAAACTCTCGCCTGGCTCCCGCGTCCAGCACGAACTGCTGGTGCTTGATCGCGCCGACAAGGAGACGCGCGACGGCAAGCCCTTTGCCCGCCTGACCCTCGGCAACGCCACCGGTCGCATCGAGACGGCACCCGTCTGGTCCGAGCAGCTGCCTTGGGTCGCCGGCGCGGAGCGAGGCAAGGTGGTGCAGGTCATTGGAACGGTCGGCGAGTATCAGGGCAAGCGGCAGTTGACGCTCAGCGCGCCGCTGCGCGTCCTGCCGGCCACCGCGGCGAGCGCCGAGCAATTCTTGCCGCGCATCAGCCGCGCGAGCGAGGAGCTGTGGGGCTGGATCGATCAGCAGCGCAGTGCCATGCAGTCGCACCAACTGCGCACGGCGCTCGATCTGTTCTTCGCCGATGACGTCTTTCGCCAAGCCTTCGAGCGCGCGCCGGGTTCGACCACCGGGCATCACGCGCAGGTGGGCGGCCTGCTCCTTCATAGCGTCGAGGTCGCCACCATCGCGCAGGGGATCGCGGGCACGATGCACGCCAACGTCGAACTCGTGACCGTCGCCGCGCTGCTGCACGACATCGGCAAGGTTGAATCGTACAGCATTGGCCCGTCAGGATTCGGTCACACCACCGCTGGCCATCTCCTCGGCCATGTGGTCCTCGGCACGATGATGCTCGACCGTCGCCTTCGCTTGCAGCCAGCGGGCACCTTCACGGCTGAACAGGAACTCGAGCTGCAGCATTTCATCCAGTCGCATCACGGGTCGCTCGAGTTTGGCGCGGCTGTGCCGCCGATGACGCTCGAAGCCGAGATCCTCCACTGGGCAGACCAAGCGTCGGCCAAGGCCGCGGACGTCACCGACACGCTCGCCAACGACGAGCACTTTGGCGACGAGGGTTTCACGCTCAAGCGTCCGTGGCCGGTGCAGAAACGGCTCTGGCGCCGCCCGCACGGATGGGAGTAATCTGGGCGGTGCGCCTGAGCCCCCCGTGACCGTGCCCTCCGCCGCGCAAGCCGGCGTTCCACCCGACACGCATCCGCTTCGCTGGCGCATGCTGGTCCTGCTCTCGTTCGCGGAGTTGCTGGGGATGTCGCTCTGGTTCGCCGGGAGCGCCGTCGCGCCGCAGTTGCAGCGCGCCTGGCAACTCGATGGCGCGGAAGTCGCGTGGCTCACAATCGCCGTACAGCTTGGCTTCGTGGCCGGCACCGCTCTTTCGGCGGTGCTCAATCTTGCCGACGTGATTCCGGCACGCACGCTCTTCACGGTCGCTGCACTCAGCGGTGCGGTGTGCAACGCCGGGTTGGCGTTTTCCGGCGGCCTTGCTCCCGCCCTGCTCTCGCGTTTTCTCGCCGGCGCCTGCCTGGCTGGCGTCTATCCGCCGGCGATGAAGATGACGAGCACCTGGTTTCGCCAACGGCGCGGACTGGCCGTCGGAACCATCGTCGGCGCATTGACCATCGGAAAGGCCGGGCCGTATTTGATCGGCGCGATTCCCGGCGCCACGGTGACAGCGCTCGTCGCGCTGAGTTCAGCCAGCACCGTTGCCGCGGCGCTGCTCATCTGGTTCTTCTACGCCGATGGCCCGTACACGTTTCCGTCGCGCCCGTTCACGTGGACGCTGGTGCGGAGTGTCGTGCGCGAAACGCGATGGCGGCGTGCCACGGGCGGCTACCTCGGTCACATGACCGAACTCTACGCCTACTGGACGTGGATCCCGGCGTTCGTCGCGGCGAGCATCGCCCAGAGTGTGCACGCCGTTGCGCCGGCGGCGACGCGCAGTTCGGCGATCATCGGCTTCGCGATCATCGCCGTCGGTGGCGTCGGTTGTGTCTGGGGCGGTGCCGTCGCCGATCGGATCGGGCGCGAGCGACTGGTGATCATCGCCATGGCCGTCAGCGGCGCGGCGTGCGCGCTTATTGGCCTGCTCTTCGGCCACTCGCTCTGGCTACTTACACCCATTGCGCTCGTCTGGGGTTTTTTCATCATCGCCGATAGCGCGCAGTTCAGCGTGCTGGTCACCGAGAGCGTCCCCGCCCACGCCGTCGGCACGGCGCTCACCTTGCAGGTCTCCCTCGGCTTCCTGCTCACCACGCTCACCATTCAGGTGGTGCCGTGGATCGTGCGTCGGGCCGGCTGGTCCTGGGCGTTCGCCTTCCTCGCGCTCGGACCGGCACTGGGGATCTGGAGCATTCGGCGACTGCTGCGCGTAGAGTCGGTGTAGCCCCAGCGCGCCTCCGGCGCGCCGTCTCGCCCGCTCTGCGGCACACGTCTGCCGCCCCCTCGGAATGGGCTAAATTGCCTCAGC
>JAKAJN010000045.1 GCA_021813725.1 bacterium
GAGGCGGGTGACGCTCTCGACGATGAAGGTCGGGTTCTCGACGCCCTGGTCGCGCCGCGAGTAGGTGCCGCGGATGAGCACGGGGACATCGGTCTGCACACGGTCGCCAAGCGCCGCCCACGCCTCGGGAAAGACGAGCACCTCGCCGGCGCCGGAAAAGTCCTCGACGACAAGTCGCGCGAACTCGGCTCCCGACTTCTTGCTCACCTGTCGCCGAATGGCGGTGACGACACAGCCGAGGGTCATCGCCTGATCCGTCCAGTGACCGAGGGTGGCAACGGTGTGCGACGCGAGCAGTTCACACTCCGCCCGGAACGGTTCCAGCGGATGCCCGGAGATGTAGAAGCCGAGGATCTCCTTCTCGCGCTGGAGCCGCTCGCTCTCCGACATCGGCTTGACGGCCGGCAGGGTGGGAACGATCTGGCGGCGGGCATCGGCGGTGCCACCGCCGGCGTCGCCGAACAGCGACCCCTGACCGGAGGTGCGCTCCTGCTGGACGAGCGAGGCGGACTGCATGGCGCCGTCGAGCGCGGCGGCAAGTTGCGCGCGATGCCCAAGTCCGTCGAGGGCGCCGGCAAAGATGAGCGCCTCGAAGACGCGCTTGTTGCAGCAGCGCAGGTCCACCCGCTCGCAGAGGTCGTACAGCGTGGCGAGGGGACGCTCAGCGCGCGCCGCGATGATGGAGTCGATGGCGGCGCGGCCGACGTTGCGCACGGCGCCGAGTCCGAAGCGAATGCGATGGTCGCCGACGACCGTGAACTTGTAGCCCGACTCGTTCACGTCCGGCGGCAGAATCTGCAAGCCGATGTCGCGCGCCTCGTTGATGTACTTCACCACGGAGTCGGTGTCGCCGATGCACGCCGAGAGCAGGGCGGCCATGAACTCCTCGGCATAGTGCGCCTTGAGATACGCGGTCTGATACGACAGGACCGAGTACGCCACCGAGTGCGACTTGTTGAAGCCATAGCGGCCGAAAGTCTCGATCTGGCTGGCCAGGTCGTCGATGACGCGCCGGTCATAGCCACGCGCCAGCGCCTTCTCGACGAACTTGCCGATTTCCTTCTTGATGAGATCGGCGTCCTTCTTGCCCACCGCCTTGCGCAGCACGTCGGCCTCGGCGAGCGAAATGCCCGCCAGGCGCTGCGCGATGCGCATCACCTGCTCCTGGTACGTGATGACGCCGTAGGTCGGTGCGAGGATCTCCTCGAGCTCGGGGAGCGCGAAGGAGACCGGTTCCTCGCCCTTCTTGCGCCGGCAGTAGACCTTGTGCATCCCGGCGTCGAGCGGACCGGGACGCATCAGCGCGTTGGACGCAACGAGGTCGTCAAAGCGGTCGGCGCGCATGCTCCGCACCATGTCGGTGGCGAGCGGCGATTCGAACTGGAAGACGCCGGCCGTCCGTCCCGCCCGCAGCATGCGATACGTGGTGTCGTCGTCGTACGAGATGGCGTTCAGGTCAATCTCCACGCCGCGGCGCGCGCGGATCGCGACGAGCGTATCGTGGATGACGGTGAGTGTCGTCAGGCCGAGGAAGTCCATCTTCAGCATCCCGGCATGCTCGAGCATCGTCATGTCGTACTGCGTGACGACGACGCGCTCCTCCTCGCCGGCACCGGACCCGCGCGACTCCTGCGTGCAGACCGGCACGTACTCGTCCAGCGGGCCCGGCGCGATGACGATGCCCGCCGCGTGGATGCCGGCGTGGCGCGACAGCCCTTCGAGTGCGATGGCGAACTCGAACAGCTGCTGGTGGCGCTCATCCTGCTCGTAGAGCTTGCGCACCTCGGGGACCTTCTCGATGGCGTCCCTGACGGTCAGCGAGTGGTTGGGCGCATTGGGGATGAGCTTTGCGATGGCGTCGGTCTCGCCCGGCGTGAAGCCGAGCACGCGCCCCACGTCCTTGATGGCGGCGCGCGACTTGAGCGTGCCGAAGGTGATGATCTGCCCCACCGAATCGCGCCCGTACTTCTCGCGCACGTACTCGATGACCTCGCCGCGCCGCTCCTCGCAGAAGTCAACGTCAATGTCGGGCATCGAAACGCGTTCCGGGTTCAGGAAGCGCTCGAAGAGCAGGTCGTACTTCAGTGGACAGACGTCGGTGATGCGCAGGGCATATGCAACGATCGAGCCGGCCGCCGAGCCGCGCCCGGGCCCGACGGGGATGCCGCGGTCGCGCGCCGCCTTGATGAAATCGGCGACGATCAGGAAGTAGCCGGCGTAGCCCGTCTTGGTGATGACGTCGAGCTCGTAGTCGAGCCGCTCCTTGACGTGCGCCGGCAGCGGATCGCCATAGCGCGCGCTGGTCCCCTCGGTCGCGAGACGGATGAGGAGTTCGTTCTCGGTCTTGACGCCCTTCGGCAGGGGAAACGACGGCACGTGGTATTTCTTGCCGAACTGCACATCCACGCGGTCCGCGATGGCGAGGGTATTCTCAAGGACGTCGGCGCGGTCGGGGAAGAATGCACGCACTTCGGGCGCGCTCTTGAAGTAGAGCCCGCGGTCGTAGCGCATCCGGTCGGCGTCGGCGCGGTCCTTCTTGAGGCCGATGCACAGCAGGACGTCGTGCGCGTCGTGGTCCTCGGCGCGGAGAAAGTGCGAATCGTTGGTCGCGATGACCGGCAGGTTCAGTGTGCCGGCGAGTGCCAGCACTCGTTCGTTAAGGAGCTTCTGGTCGCCCGAGTTGTGCGCCTGCACCTCGAGGTAGTAGCGGTCCTTGAAGACATCGGCGTACCACTCGGCGGTGCGTCGCGCCTCGTCGGCGCGGTCGCCGAGGAGGTGGGTGGCGACTTCGCCTGCCATGCAGGCGGAGGAGACGATGATCCCCTCGTTATACTTGGCGAGCAGCTCACGGTCCACGCGCGGCCTGCCGTAGAAGCCCTGCGTGTAGGCGAGCGAAGAGAGCTTCACCAGGTTGCGGTAGCCGGTGAGGTTTTGCGCGAGCAGGATCAGGTGGTAGTAGTTCCGTTCGCCAGGGCCGCTGCGCGTACGGGCGCGGCGGTCGCCGGATGCGACATACGCCTCCATGCCGATGATGGGACGCAGGGCGGCCTTTCGGGCCTTCTCCTGGAACTCCCACGCGGCGTGCAGGTTACCGTGATCGGTGATGGCGAGGGCTGGCTGCTCGAACTCCTGCGCCCGCTCGATCAGGTCGTCAATTCGGTTCGCGCCGTCGAGGAGCGAGAACTCGGTATGGCAGTGGAGATGGACGAACGACATAGAATTCATAAGGATAGCGCGAGCACCCTCCGACGTCAAAGCAAGTTCCGAACCAACGAATCGTGCGTAATCGCTTGTCGCTCAATGGGTTAACGTCTCGCACGGCATTTCGGCCGATGCTGGTGGTCGCGCTGGCGATGCTCGGGGCTTGCTCGCACGACCGCGTGCTCGCGGTGGGTCGCTCCTATACCGTCCGCGTCGTCGGTGGCGACAGGCAGACCGCGCCCGCCGGCAGCGTGTTGCCGGCCGCGCTGGCGGTCGTGGTATTCGATGTCGCCGGGACGCCGGTGAAGGCGGCGGTCGTCGAGTTTCGCATCGCACGCGGCGACGGCGCCGCGCTCCTCGATTCGCTTGCGGTCACGGATGAAAACGGCAGGGCGGAGGCGCGGCTTCGACTCGGGTCCCGTGCCGGTGCGGTGAGCGTGCAGGCATTTCCGCTCGGCGCACCGGCGCGCGCGGCGACTCTCGGTGCGACGGCACTGGCGGGAGCGGCCATCAGCGGCGTGCTCCCGGCGAACATCGGTCCGGGCGACACGCTTCGCATTGCCGGAACCGCGCTCGGAGGCGAGGACGCGACGGTTGATGTCGGCGGCGCGCGCGTGCGGCCGATCGGCGGAACCTCGAGCGAACTGCGGGTCGTTGTGCCCGCCTGCCTGCCGGCGGGGAACGTGGCCGTGCGCGTGCTCGTGGGAAGCGCGTGGACCGAAGCGCGGTCCGTCGTGTACACACCGCGTCGCCGGACGCTCACCCTCGCTCGTTTCGATGCCACGGTGATTCGGGCGGCGGAGCTTGCCTCGTGCGCCGCGCTCGCCACCGATGGTGGTGCGGAATACGTGCTCGTGCCGGAGCTGGCGGCGCACGCCGCCGCTCCGGTTTCGACGATGGCGCGTATTTCGGCCGGCGGAGTGAGCGCGGCGGCGCTGTTCGGCGGGGGCGCCGCGTTCCGCGCCGTGGCGCCGCGGTTGCGCGCGCAGGAACTGCTGGACGCACGGCTTCGCGACGAGGAGCGCCGGCTCGCGCCGATGGCCGCCGGCGGCGAGCCGTACCAGCCGCCGATGCTGGCGTTGACGGTCGGCAGCACACGGCAGTTCAAGGTGATCACGTCGCTGCAAGGCGACGCCTTCACGACGGTGATCGGTCAATTGCGGTGGCTTGGTGAGCACGTGGGCATTTATGTCGACACCGACGCGTACAATGCCCTCACCAATGACGACTTGGCGCGTCTGGGCCGCCTGTTCGATGACGCGCTGTACCGCACCGCGGTCGAGTCGTTCGGGGCGGAACCCGATATCGACAAGAACGGGAAGGTGCTCGTGTTCATGTCGCCGAAGGTGAACGCGCTAGCGCCGGCGGCCGACTGCCCCCTCAAGGGCTTCGTGACCGGGTTCTTCTACGGCCGAGACCTCATTCCGCGTCTGGCAAACTCGAACGCCGGCGAGATCATCTACGCGATGGTGCCGGATCCGACCGCGCGGTTCAGCTGCTCGCACGCGAAGCACGACACCGAGCGGCTGGTCTCGGGAACGTTCGTGCACGAGATGCAGCACCTGATCAGCTACTTCCAGCACGTCGTCGCACGCGGCGGCAGCGCCGAAGAGCCCTGGCTTAACGAAGGCCTGAGCCACATCGCCGAGGAGCTGGCGTCAAAGCGCTACGAGGCGCGGTTTCCTGCGCCGCTCGGCAGGTCCACGCCCGAACAACTGTTCCCGGATTCGGCGCAGCCGTTCATCGCGCCGCAGTTGCTGAACGCCTTCGTCTACCTGAACAGCACCCCCGCGCATTCCGTGACGACCTTTGCCGGGTCGGGCTCGCTGGAGGAGCGAGGGGCCGCGTGGCTCTTCCTTCGTTGGCTCGGTGATCAGAAGGGAGATGCGATCTTCCGACAGCTCGTGCAGACGTCGCAGACCGGGATCGCGAACGTCGAAGCGCAGGCGGGCGAGCCGTTCGCCGCGTTGTTCGGCGACTTCAGCATCGCCCTCTGGACCGACAGCCTGCCCGGCGTGCCGCGCGCGTCGGTGGCGCCACGCTACCGGTACGCGAGCCGCAACCTGCGCCAGTTGATGGCGCGGCAAGCGCTGATTGCCGGATGGGAAGATCCCTTCCCTGTGAAACCGGTGCGCGTTCCGCCCGGCGGTTACGCCGAGGGAACGCTGATCCAGGGAACGATGGTGTTCGGATCGCTCGGGCCATTCTCGCCGGGCCAGCCGCCCATCGCGCTGGGCTTTAAAAAGCAGGACGGGAGCGCATTCGCGGCGTCGGACGGGGCGCAGGTCGGCATCATTCGGGTGAAGTGAGATGTCGCCACGAGTTGTCTGGACGTGGCGCGTCGTGGCACATTGAGCATCATGCGTCGTCGCCTGATCTTCCTGCGTGCCGCGGCTGTGGTGGCATTGCCCTTCCTGACCCTGAAGGCGCAGTCGTCCATGGTGATGCTGACGTTGCCGGCGAGCGCCCGCGCAGCGGGTGGCGGCGACGCCGCGGCGTTTGCGACGGATGCCAGCGCGCTCTTCTACGGGGGTCAGCGGTTGCCGCGCGAGCGGAGCGTGACCGCCAGCGCGGGGACGTGGATCGGCGATGCGCAGCTTGCGACGCTGGCGTATGCGCAGCCCATCGCGTGGCAGCGGCGTGCGCAGTCGGTGCTGGCGCTGGGCGTGCAGTCGCTCGACTACGGCAGCGTCGATGAGATTGTGCCAGACCCGCTGACTGGCGGCACGCGCGGCACCGCGACGGGAAATCGGGTGAGCGGCAACGAGCTTGCGCTGACGGCGGGCGTCCGTCAGCAGACCGGACGGATGCGCGTGGGATTTGCGCTCACCTACATGCGCCAGCAGATCGCGGACCTCAGCGCCTCGGCGCTCACGCTGAGCGCGGCCAATGGCATCACGGCGCGCGGATGGGACGCCGATCTGTCCATCGAGCACGCGGCCAATGCGTCACGCAATCCGTCGCGACGGTCGCTGACGATTCCGTCCACGTGGCGCGGGAGCGTCGCCTCCCCGGCGTGGCGCGTCGGCGGCGCGCGATGGCGCGGCGTGGCGGAGTATCGGCGCGTGAACTCCGGGGGATCCACCTCGTTGTTGGCAGTCGAGGGGGCGTTTGCCACGGCGGCCGGATGGAACCTCGCGACCCGCGTTGCCGGGCTGGCGTATTCCGAGGAGTCGGCGCGTGCCCCGTGGTCGGCTGGCGGGAGCGCGGCACGCGGTCGGTGGTCGCTTGACTACGCGTATCAGGGTTTCGGCGCGCTCGGTGCGGTGCACCGGCTGGGATTCACATGGCACTCGCGCGACCCGCGAAGCCCCTCCCGCTGAAGGGTGCCGCCGTGCGCCTGCGCTGGGGGAGCGTGGGAGTGGCGTTGCTGCTGGCGTGCGGCGGATTCGCGCTGCTCACGGCCGGCACGCGAACGGGGCGCTATCTCATGCGTGCGGCGTGGGCAGAGGGGAAGATCCTGCGCCAGCGCCGGCCGATCAGCGACCTGGTGCGCGATTCGACGACGAATGCGGTGACGCGCGGCAAGCTGCAGTTGGTACTCGAGGTGCGCGCGTTCGCTCGCGACTCGCTCGGCTTGCCAACGAAGGACGCGTTCACGCAGTACACGCAGTTGAAGTCAGATACGCTGGTGCTCGTGCTCAGCGGCGCCGCGCGCGACACGCTGGCGCCGGTCACGTGGTGGTTCCCCGTGGTGGGGCGCGTGCCCTACAAGGGGTTCTTCGACGTGAAGCAGGCGGTGCGCGAGGAAGCGCGGCTGCGCGCCAAGGGTTTTGACGCCTATCTGCGTCCCGCACCGGCCTTCAGCACGCTGGGCTTCTTCAACGATCCGCTGCTCTCCACCACACTCAGCGCCGACTCGGCGGACGTCGCCAATACCGTCGTGCATGAGCTGACGCACAACCGGTACTACGCGCGCGGTGCGGCCGAATTCAATGAGAGCTTCGCGAGTTTCGTGGGCGCGCGCGGGGCGGCGGCGTATTTCCGGTCGCGCGGCGACCGCGTGAACGCACAGCGATGCGAGCAACGCTGGGAGGACCAGAAGCGGCTGGGTGCGTTCTGGATGCTCCTCACGGATTCGCTCGAGGCCGCGTATGCCGCGCATCCCGGGGCCGCGGGGAAGGCCGCGCGGCTGACGGCGCGCGACCGCGTGTACGCGTGGGGGCGGCGCGAGCTGGTGGACAGCGTCGGGCCGCGATTGACGACCTACCCCGACTGGTATGCGCAGCGGGTGCGTCTGGACAACGCGACGCTGCTCGCGCGCCGAGTGTACATGACCGACCTCGCGAAATTCGACGCCGTGTGGGAGCGCGAGGGGCGCGACGTGGCGCGGACGATCACGCGCGTGATTGCCGAGCGGCCATAAGCCGGGCTCGCCCCTTCCTAGGCCGATCCGAATTTCCCCCGCAGGAGCGCGCGCAGGTCGACGACGGGCGCTGATCCCGCGTCGGTCGGCGGCAGCGGGGCGGTCGGCGGTTCGGCGACGACGCGCTGCATCGTGGCGCGCACCCCGCGATCGAGAAACCGGGAGACCTGGTCGAAGGTGTAGTCGGCGCCGCGGCGGGTGTCGTACACGTTCAGCGGATACGAAATCGCGAGGTGATTGCGCGCGCGAGTGAGCGCCACGTACATCAGTCGGCGCTCCTCGTCTATCTGCTCGTCGCTGCCGAGGGCGCGCGAGAGCGGGAAGTAGCCGTCCACCGCCCAGATGACGAACACGGCATCCCATTCGCGTCCCTTGGCGCTGTGCGCAGTGGAGAGCACCAGCGTGTCATCCTCGGCGTCGGCACCGAAGCCCAGGTCCTGCGTTCCCTGCGGCGGCTCGAGGGCGAGCGCGCTAAGGAAGGCCGCACGGCTGGGGTAGCCGCCGGCGATCACCTGGAGCTGGTCGAGGTCGGCGAGGCGCGGGTCGGGTCGGTCGTACTTTTCGCGCAGGATGTCGTCGTACAGCACGCGCACGCGCGCGATCTCGCGCGCCACGGCGCCCTCCTCGTCGGGCGTGCCGTGCCGCAGGGCGTCGAGCAGCGCGACGAGCGCCTGGTGCGCGGCGCGCGCCCGTGGCGGCGCGGCGAACCGGCCGAACGCCTCGTGCTGCCATGCGTGCTCGGCCATCAGCTCCATCGCGTGCCGGGCGGTCATTTCGCCAATGCCGGGCATCAGCAGGAGGAGGCGATACCAGCTCACTTCGTCGCGCGGGTTCTCCAGCACGCGCAGAAAGGCGAGCACATCTTTGACGTGCGCCGCCTCCAGGAACTTGAGCCCGCCCCACTTGTCGAACGGGATGTTGCGGGCGGTGAGCTCGATCTCGAGGTCGGCACTGTGATAGCCGGCGCGGAAGAGCACCGCCATCTCGCGCAGGGGAACGCCCTCCTCGTGCAGTTCGAGGATGCGATCCACGACGAACCGGGTTTGTGTGGGCTCGTCCTGCGCGGTGACCAGCCAGGGGCGGTCGCCGCCGACACGGTGCGTATAGAGTGACTTGGTATAACGCTCACCAGCGCGCGAGATCAGCACGTTGGAGGCGTCAAGAATCGGCTGGGTGGAGCGGTAGTTCTCTTCGAGCGCGACCACCGTCGTGCCGGGAAACTCGCGCGGGAAGTCGAGGATGTTCCGGATGGTCGCGCCGCGGAAGGAGTAGATGCTCTGGGCGTCGTCGCCGACGACGGTGAGGTTGCGATGCGTGCGGCACATCCCCTTCAGGATGCGCGCCTGCAGGAGATTGGTGTCCTGGTATTCGTCCACCAGGATGTGGTCGTAGAGCGCGGCGATGCGGTCGGCGATGGCGGGCACCTGCTCGAGGAGCATGGCCCAGAAGAGGAGCAGGTCGTCGTAGTCGACGAGATTGCGCTCGGCTTTCCGCTGGGTGTAGTCGGCGTACACTGTCGCGATGTCATCCTCGAACTCGACGAAGCGCGGATACTCCTCGCGCAGCAGCGCGCCAACGGGAATATCGGTGTTGACGTGGCGCGAGTAGACGTGGTGCAGCGTCTCCTTCTTGGGGAAGCGCCGCTTCTTGTCGCCGAAGCCCAGCCGCGCGCGGGAGAACTGCATCAAGTCCTCAGCGTCCGACTGGTCCATGATGGTGAAGTCCGGACGGATCCCCGCCTGCTCGCCGAAGCGGCGCAGCAGCCGATGGGCCGTGGCGTGGAACGTGCCGCCGTGCACGTGGCGGCTGGTGCTGCCGACCAGCCGCTCGGCGCGGGCGAGCATCTCCTGCGCGGAGCGGCGCGTGAACGTGAGGAGAAGGATGCGCTCCGGCCGTACCCCGCGCTCCAGCAGGACACCGACGCGATGCACAAGCGTGCGCGTCTTGCCGGTTCCCGCTCCCGCCACGATGAGGAGCGGTCCGTCGCCGTGCATCGCGGCGCGACGTTGCGCGTCGTTCAGGCCGTCGGTGGCGCTGCCCGCTTCGCGTCGCGGGCCGACCTCGCGGTTGCGCGCCGAATAGAGCTGGGGATCGTGATACACGGTCCCAAATATACACCGAAGCCCGCGGGTGGACGGAGGCGGCTTGCCCCGGCCGTCAGGGCGCTGAATGTTGCAGGGGTGGGTCGGAACGCATCGACCCGTTCTCCTCGGTGGATGGCATGCGGCGCATTCAGTTGGTGCTGCTGACGCTGGCCATGACGGGCGCTGGGGCCCTCGCGCAGGAACCGCGGCCGCCGACGGCGCTCGATACGGTGCGCGTCTCCGCCTCGCTCGACTCGATCGTGCGCCTGCGCGAGTTCTGGGAGCGTCGCGCGCGGGGGATCGGGGTGTTCATCACGCGCGCGGACATCGAACGACGCCGGCCGCAGCATGCGCTCGACCTGTTCCGCGCCGTGGTGGGGATCCAGGTGTTCAGCGGCGGCGGCGAGCGCACGACGATCATGACGACGCGCCGCGCCGCGAATCCCGCGCGACTGCGGACCACGGCAGGTGTCGAATGCCCCATGCAGTACTACGTGGACGGCGTCTTCATGTCGGCGGACATGTTCTCGGTCGATGAACTCACCCCCGACATGATCGAGGCCGTCGAGATCTTTCGCGGGCCGTCCGAGGTGCCGGTGCAGTTCCGCCAGACAGACGTGGACTGCGGGCTCATCGTCCTCTGGACGCGGGAGCCGCCGCGAGCGGTGAAGCGTAAGCGGTGACGTCTTCGCGACGTCAGCGCGTCGCTCGTTCACGGCGCCGCAGTCAGCGTTGCCCGCGTGTCCAGATGGCGACGATGCCGCTCCATGCGCGGCGCCGACGCTGAGTGCCACTGCAGGCATTGCTGCCCGTTGACTGACCCTGCACACACTCCGCAGCGCAGGTGGCCGAGGTGCGGGTCGAACCTAGCGCCGATCCCCGCGAAACCGATAGAACGTCAGGCTGTCTCGCTGCACCGGAAGGAGCCGACGCTCCGCCGGCGGCTTGGCGTCGGCGAGCAGGAGAGCGAGGTCGGCCAAGAACCCTTCGTTGCCGAACAACGTGTGCCCGAGGACGTCGGCGCTGACGCGCGTGGCATCGATGGTGTCCATCCCCTCGATGACGACGAGCGAGTCGCCTCCCAGGCCGAGCCGGCCGGCGCCATTCACGAGGCGCGAGGCGCGCAGGGCGTCATCGTCGCTCGACGCGTAGAGCGTAATGCGGGCGGCGTGAGGAGCGAGCCGAGGGAGGATTTCCCGTCGAAACACGCGTGAATCCACGTCCGGCGCGGCGAGCACGACTTCGCCGAGCCGCGGCGTCGAATCGCCAGGCGCGACGAGGGTCATCGCCTTGCCCACCACCTCAACGCCCATCGAATGTCCGAGCAGGTCCAGGTGGTCCGGCTGGGCGGCGGCGGCATGGTTGCGGAGGACGCGCAGCAGCTGGTATCCGGCATTGCGCGCCGCCTGCTGGTCGCGCACGTAGGCCGCGAGGGACGCCGCCGATGGCCACGAGAAGAGCAGCACCGTGCCATCGAAGCTGAGGTCGGCCGCCACCTGGGCGGCGCGCACCGCCGCGTCCTCAAACGAGACGTTGTAGCCGTGCACAAAGACCAGCAGGTCGCGCGACTGCGTCTGCGCCAGGTCGGCGGTGAGCCGCTGCACGAAGCGCGCGCTGTCGACCGGGATGGTGGAGGTGACGTAGAAATCGCGCTGGGGGTCCGGGCGGTATGTCAGCGCGTTGTCGCGCAGCGCACTCGGGCGCGGCAGCTCGCCAGTGCCGCGCACGTGATACGACGGCACATTCACGCTCACCGCCGCGAACTGCAGCGAGTCGCCGTCGTCGGGCCCGTAGCGCAGGCCAGGCCGATCGCTGGCGACCGACCGGCGCGTGGTGGCGAGCAGGAGGTTGATGCGCACCGGCCCGGTGTCGAGCGCGGCGTACGAGCGCGGTAGGGCCGCGCGCGGCAGGGCGGGTGGTGGCGCCGCCGGTTCAGGGCGCGGCGATGGTGGCGTGCGGCCGCCACACGCCGCGGCGACGAGCAGGAGTACGGAAAGGCGTCTCACGTCGCGATGGCCGCGCGCAGCGCGCGCGCCTCAATGGGTTCAGGGATCAACTGGAACCGCGATGCGAACGCTTCGATGGCGTACGCCCGCACGTCCGCAAACAGTGACGGCGAGGATGCCAGGCAGGTGCCAGTGGCGGCCTCGAGCAGCTCACGCTCGACACTCGTCATCACGACGTCCGGGATGCCGCACGGCACCATCAGATCGAAGTACGAGAGATCCGTGGTGACGTTGAGCGCGAAGCCGTGCCACGTGACCCATTGGCGGGCATGCACGCCGATGGAGGCGATCTTTCGCGGGCCGACCCAGACGCCAGTCTTGCCCGGCGTCTGCCCGGCCACGATGCCGACTCGTCCAAGCACGTCCATGATCACCCGCTCCAGGTCGCGCAAATACCGGTGGAGATCGGGCGTGTGCCGCTGGAGATCCAGGATCGGATAGCCGACGAGCTGACCCGGCCCATGGAAGGTGACGTCGCCGCCGCGTTCGACCTCGAACAACTCCACCTCGCGCGCCGCCAGCAGTTCCGGCGAGGCGAGGAGGTTCTCTCGCTTGGTGGAGCGGCCCAACGTGATCACCGGCGGATGTTGCACCAACAGCAGCATGTCATCGGCGATGGTGCCGGCGAGTCGAGCCTTGGCGGCGTCGCGTTGCAGTCCGAGCGCATCGGCATATCGCAGCACGCCGAGATCGGCGATGAGAAGGCGACGGTCGGACACGAGTGAAATGTAGCGCGTTCCGAAGGCCGCACGGCACCGGCGGCGCCGACACGCGGTCCGGTTTCTGCGCACAGCGTTTTCCCGGACCGGCGAGTATTCTGCTGGGAGACTCTCACCCAGACGCCAATGACTCCGATGACTCGGTTGATGGTTGCCGCGGCCGCCCTCGCTCTCGGGTCGGCGCTCCCGGCCCAAGGGACGCCACCCGCCACCGGCCGTGATGTGCTGGCCCGGATGCGCTCGGTGTACGCCGGCGAGTGGTACTCGACGCTGACCTTCCGCCAGACCACGACAATCCGGCAACGCGACGGACGCGATACCGTGCAGACGTGGTACGAGACGCTTCGCCACACGCCGGAGCACGGCACGCAGCTGCGCATTGACGTGGCGCCGCTCACCGCCGGGAATGCCAGCATCTCGACGTGGGATTCCACGTGGGTGCTGCGCGCCGACACGCTGGCGGCGGCGCGGGCGGGCGGGAATCCGTTTCTCGCCCTGATCGAGGGCGTCTACCGGCAACCCGTGGGCGAAACGATTCGCCAGCTGGCGCCGCTCGGATTCGCGCTGGACAAGTTGCGCAGTGCGGAGTGGAACGGGCATGCCGTGTGGATCGTCGGGGCGACCGACCCGGCCGACACGACCTCCGCGCAGTTCTGGGTGGAGGACAAGCACCACATGGTGGTGCGCATCATCCTGGCGGGTGGCGGACGTGCGCCGCTCGACATTCATCTCAGCGGGCTCGAACGCTGCGGCGCCGGGTGGCTCGCCACAAAGGTCGAAATGTTCCAGAGTGGCGCGCGTCGCCAGCTCGAAGAGTACCACGATTGGAAGTGCGACGTCCCCGTGGATGCGCAGCTATTTAATCCATCGGCAGGGAAGACGGCGAAGCACTGGGCGAGGTAAGAAAGACAACAGAGAGAAAACAGAGAGACAACAGAGGGCGGCGCGACGTGGCGCCGCCCTTCTGTGTTTGTGGTGACCTCTCGAGGAGAGTTGGCCCACGCGGCCGGTGCGAGGTGCGCTACGGCCGGGCGCCGAACTCCCGCACGACCTCGCTGGCCGCGTCGGCGCCGCGCCGCAGGGTCATTTGCACCGGTGCGCCAATCCGAAGCCAAAGTGCGCCGCGCGACTCGGTGAGCATTGCCGGGGCGGGGTGGAGGAACAGCCCTGCGGCGTCCACAGTGTCGAAGGCCGTCACTTCGTCCAGGTCGCCGATCTCGCGCACGCGCGCGCGCCCGCCGCGCAGGGGATCGTCGTAGTTGAACGAGAGGTCTACGCGCACCGGCGATTGGCCGGGCATCACGACCGCGGCACCGCGAATGACGACGTCGACGGCGGAGCCGCTGTTCACGGGCATCGCGGTGTACGTGTCGGCGTTCTCGGTCCGGTATCCGCCCGTCGCGATGGCATCGAGAGCGCTCAGGATGGCGATGACATTGACGCGGCGCAGTTGCTGCTTCTCGGGGTCGTTCGGCAACGCACCGCTTTCAATGAGCACGAGGCGCGTGCCCCACGACTGCATCAGGTCGCCGAAGGCCCGCGGGTTGAACGTGTCGTCGTAGCGGGCGATGCGTCCGGGGATCTCCCGTTCCAGTACCGACCGGATGCGTGCGGCGACGAGCCGTGCGTCGGACCGCACCGCGCCGAACGCATTGGTTGCCTCCGCAGCCGGGGCGAGCAGGGCAATGGCGACGCGCTGGTTGCCCGGCCGACCGATGGTGCGCGCGTTCTGGTCGTGCAGGTTGAAGCCGAACGCGGGCTTGATCGAGTCGCGCACCGCCCTCAGCGTCCGCGCCTCGGCGGTGGCGAGGCGCCGCACGTCGCGATTGATGTCCACGCCGACCGCGTTCTCGCGCTGAAACAGCTCCGCACCGTCCGGGTTGAGCATCGGAAGCATCACCACGGTGAGCTGCGAGGCGATGCGATCGCGCACGGGATCGCGCTCGGACGCCGCGCGCGACATCCACGACATGAGGTCGGCGAGCGCCATCGTGGCGGTGGACTCGTCGCCGTGCATCTGCGACCAGAGGAAGACCGTCGTGGGGCCGCGGCCGAAGGTGATCGCGCGCAGCGGGAGCCCGTGCGTCGAGGCGCCGACCGGCGTGACGCGGAGCGACGGCGACGTGAGGAATGGCTCGATGGCCGACCAATACTGCGGCTGCGAGAAGCGGCGGACGTCGATGGCGGCCACGCGATGCTCGGCCGCAACGCGGCGACCGAGGTCAAGACAGCACTCGGCGACCGAAGCCGGATGGCTTGCGGTGCTGGTCGCCGTGCGGGCAGCCCCACCGCAGGCGACGGCGGTCGTGGCGAACAGCAGGAAGAGCGGGCGCGGTGACATGATCTCTCTCGAACCAATGGTGAACGCGACCGGGGGTTCCCTGAACTGAACACAAGCAAGGGGCGCCCGCAAACCACGGCGCCCCTCTGTTGTTTCTCTGTTGTCTCTCTGTTGTCTCTCTCACGCCGTCAGGCGTGTATCATCTTCCCCATCGAATCCAGCACCGCCTCCGCCACCGCCTCGGAGAGCGTCGGGTGCGCGTGGATGGCGAGATCCACCTCCTCCACCGTGTACTCGTTTTCGCGCGCCACGAGCAGTTCGTGGATGAGTTCGGTGACGTGCGGTCCCACGAGGTGCGCGCCGAGGATTTCGCCGTACTTGGCGTCGCGGATGATCTTCACGAAGCCCTCGGTTTCACCCGCCGTGCGCGCGCGACCATTGGCGCTGAAGGGGAACTTGCCGACCCGGTACTCGAGCTTCTTCTCCTTGCACTGCGCCTCGGTCAGGCCGATGGACGCCACCTCGGGGTGGCAGTAGGTGCAGTTGGGGATGTTGCCGTAGTTGATGGGGTGATAGTGTTGGCCGGCGATGATCTCGGCGACGATCACCCCCTCGCGCTCGCCCTTGTGCGCCAGCATCGGTGGGCCGGCGACGTCGCCGATGGCGTAGATCCCCTTGGCTGTCGTCTCGAGTTTCTCGGTCACCTTGATGAAGCCACGGTCGGTGAGCTGCACGCCGGCTTCCTTGAGACCGATGTTCTCGACGTTGGCGGCACGGCCAGCGGCGACCAGCACCTGCTCGACCGTGATCTCCTGCTTCTGGCCGCCCGCCTCGACGGTGAGGGTCACGCTGTCCTTGGCGACCTTGACCCCCGAGATCTTGGCCCCCGCCATGACGTCGATGCCGCGCTTCTTGAACGCGCGCGCCACCTCGGCCGAACTGTCCTCGTCCTCGAGCGGCAGGATGCGCGGCATCACCTCGATGACCGTCACCTTGGTGCCGAAGGCGCTGAACACGTCCGCGAACTCACACCCCACCGCACCGGCGCCGACGACGGCGAGCGTCTTGGGCGCCTTCTCGAGCACCAGCGCCTCGTCCGACGAAATCACCGTCGTCTTGTTGAGCTCCAGCCCCGCTTGCGGCAGTCCCTTCACGCGCGAGCCGGTGCCGATGACGAGCGCCTTCGTGGCGGTGTGCGTCTCGCTCTTGCCGTCGGCCGTGGTGACCTTCACGGTCTTGCCCGCGCCGATCACGCCTGTCCCCTTGATCCAGGCGATCTTGTTCTTCTTGAAGAGGAACTCGACGCCCTTGGAGTTCTTGGTGGAGACATCGCGCGAGCGCTTCATCGCCACGCCGTAGTCGAGCGTGATGTCCCCGACCTTCACGCCGAACTCGGCGGCGTGCTTGAGCCGGTTGGCCATGTGCGACGACTCGAGCAACGCCTTGGCAGGGATGCAGCCCCAGAGCACGCAGGTGCCGCCGAGTCCCTCGCGTTCGATGACGCCGACGGTCAGGCCGAGCTGGGCCGCACGGATGGCGCCGACGTAGCCCGCCGGACCGCCACCGAGGAAGATCACATCGAAGTTTGCCATGGGAGATCGGTGAGGAAGAAAGTGACGGGAGACGGAGGACGGAGGACGGGAGATGAGAGCGGCACGGAAGCGACTCGCGGAGGGCGACGCCTCCCGTCTTCCGTCGCTAGAACACGAGCATCAATGGATTCTCAAGCCGGCGCCGCAGGTCTTGCAGGAATCGCGCACCGACCGCTCCATCGATCACCCGATGGTCGCAGCTCATCGTCACCCGCATGCGCTTGCGCACCGTGACGGCGCCGTCCATCACAACGGGCGTGTCTTCGACGGCGCCGATGGCCAGGATGCCGCATTCGGGCGGATTGATGATCGCGGTGAACTGGTCGATCTGCATCATCCCGAGGTTCGAGACGGAGAACGTGGAGCCCGTGTACTCCTCGGGTTTCAGCTTGCGCGCGCGCGCCTTCTTCGCCAGTTCGCGCGACTCGGCCGACAGTTCGCGCAGCCCCTTCGCATCGGCGTCGAAGATCACGGGGACGATGAGTCCGTCATCCGTGGCGACCGCCATGCCGAGATGAACACGATTGAAGTAGCGAATGCGGTCGCCCAGCCAGTGCGCATTCACTTCGGGATGCGCGGCGAGCGTCGTGGCAACCGCCTTCAGCACGATGTCGTTGACCGACACCTTGAACTCGTCGCCCAGCGCCGCGGCCTGCGTCCGGAGGGCGACGGCCTGCGTCATGTCGAACTCGGCCGTCAAGTAAAACGTCGGGATCGGGCCGATGCTTTCGCCGAGGCGCTTGGCGATGGTCTTGCGGATCTGCGTCAGGGTTTCGTCGTGGAAGTCGCTGACGGTGGTCGGAGGACGGAGGACGGTGGACGGTGTGGTCAGGCCGCCCCCGGCAACCGCCGCCTCGATGTCGCGCTTGATCACGCGGCCGCCGGGGCCGGAGCCGGCAATCACGCTCACGTCGAGTCCGCTCTCACGCGCCAGCCGACGCGCCAGGGGAGAACTGCGCGTCGGGCCACCGGGCGCCGGACCGGAGGAGACCATCGGCGCTGGCGCGGAGGTCGCGGCACCGGGCGCACTGGCGCTCGCGACCGTCACCGGGGCAGCGGGTGCGGAGGACGTCGTCGCGGTGGGAGCGGCCGCTACGGCTGGCGCGCCTGCCCCCGCGACAATGGCGTCGATGTTCTCGTCCGTGGCGGCGATGACGCCAACCACCGTGCCGACGGGTACCGTGGCGCCTTCGTCCACGAATCGGCGGCGCAGCACGCCCTCGCCGC
>JAKAJN010000203.1 GCA_021813725.1 bacterium
GTCGCCGTACGATCACTACGCCATCACGCTGTCGCCAAACGGAAAATGGCTGGCCATGGTGTCGGCGGAAGCCGGCACACCTGAAGTGCACGTGCGTCCGTTCCCCTCGGTGGATTCCGTGCGCTTTGTCGTCTCGATCGGTGGCGGCGTGGAGCCGCTGTGGAGCCGGGATGGCAAGGAACTCTTCTACCGGAACGCACGGGGTGACATGTTCGCCGTGCCGGTGACGACCGGCGCGCAATTCACGTTCGGCGCGCCAAAGCGGCTGTTCATCGGGACCGGGCTCGCGATGCAACAGTTCTATCGCGGCTATGACATGCACCCCGACGGCAAACGTTTCTTGATGGTCAATGGCGGTGGCGCGGACGCGTCAAACCTCTCGTTGATCCTCAACTGGCGCGACGAACTCGACCGCCTGACCGTGCCGCACTGAGCGGCGTCGAACGCAAACAGGCCGGGAGGCTGAGGGGCGGTTGTCCCTTCAGAACTTCCACGCCGCGCCGATCCACGGAATGACCACGGTGCTGCCGGTGCCGGCGACGGTGAGCAACCCGAAGTCCCACGAAATGCTCTCGCCGAAGGCGCGAAGCCCGGCCGAGACGAGCGGATGCTCCTCGACATTCGGGAAGATCCAGTTCTCGGTGACGAACGACACGCGCCGGGAAAGCCGCCGGGTGGCGCCCGCCATCACCATCGGATTCCGCGCGAGCTTGCCCTGGGCGAACCCGTAGCCGCCACCCAGCGTGAATGACGCATCCGGACTTCCCCACGTGGCCACACCGTAGGCGATGCCAAAGGTGAACGCGCGCTCGGTCTCGTCATTGAAGGGCGCGCCGCCGACCCACACACCGACGGCCGTGTTCACCCGCTCGCCCTGCGTCACGCCCACTTTGGGCGACACGAAATAGGCGTTGTCCTTCAGGAAGTTGTCGGTCGGGAACATCGACATCGCCGCGCCGAGCGTGAAGCGGTCCGTGACGCCGCCGTAGCCGTCCATGAAGAAGAGCCAGTGGTTGGCGACGTAGCCCTCGCCTTTCCTGAGCATGCGCGCCGTGGGTCCGAAGAAGAGCCGCGTACTGTTCGGATCGGCGGGCCAGTAAACGCCGTCGTGAATGGACGACGCGGGGATCACCTTCACCGACGAGACGTTCGCGCGCCGCACGACCAGCGTGCCGGCGAGCGATTCAACCCGCGCCGAGTCCCCCCACGATTGCGTGATGCGTCCAAGGACGGTGGAGCCGTCCCGCAGCTTGATGAGCTGTCGCGCACTCGAGTCGGAGGCGACGGCCAGTACGGGGCCGCCCGCCTGAGCCGACGCGGCGGCGGGCCTGGCAACGGCGCCAAACGCGAGGGCGAGGAGGAAGCGGTGGCGCTGGCGCATACCTTCAATAGAAACACACCCCCGCCGACCGCAACAGGTGCGACCGGCGGGGGTATTAGTAACTCTTTGCTACTAAATACTACTTCTTCGCTGCCGCCGCCTCGAGCTCCTGCGTGATGCGCGGCAGGCCGTAGACCTTCTTGAGTGCCTCGGTGATGCCGGCGGTGTGCACCGCCACGGTGCGTGCCACCTCATCCGTGAAGATGAAGCGGTTCGGCAGGCTCTCGATGTTGCCGTCGAACACCAGGCCCACGACCTCGCCCTTGGCGTTGATCACCGGGCTGCCGGAGTTGCCACCGATGATGTCCTGTGTCGTGGTGAAGTTGATCGGCGTCGCCAGGTCCACCGACGCACGGGCGTTCACCCAGCGCTGTGGCAGCTTGAACGGCGGCTTGTCGTCGAACTCGGCGCTGCGGCCGTACAGGCCGTAGAGACTCGTCTTGTACGGCGCGATGGTGCCGTTGTAGGGGAAGCCGGCCACCACGCCGTCGGTGATGCGCAGCGTGAAGGTCGCGTCGGGAGGCAGGCTCTCGCCGTACGCCGCGTAGATCGCCTGGCCGACCAACTCCACGTTGGCGCTGATCGTCGTGTTCAGCTTCATCGCGCGCATCGCGTGCTTGGTGGCCATCGGGTTTACCGCGCGGGCAAAGACGATGAGGGGATCCTTGCTGTCGGCGACCGCCTTGGCGCCACCCTCGAGGAGCGCCTTGCGAGCGTCGGCGCTGCCGAGCGTGGTGTGGTCGAGCAGCGCGGCGGCGGCGGCCTCGGGGGACTGGCCGTTCAGCGCGAGCTTGATGAACGGGTCGTTGGGGCCGAGCGCCGCGAGGGCGCGCGTGAACTGCATCGCGAGCAGCTGCTTGTCCATCGCGACATCCACCGGCATGTTCGCGCCGACCTGCGCCTTGGCGCGGGCCAGTCCCGGACCGCGGTACGGCTGGAGCCGCAGCGAGTCGGCCAGCTTTTCCTGCTCCGGAATGCGGACGAGCCCGGCCGCCAGGTTCAGCAGGGTCGAGCCGCCGAAACCCTGGAACTGCTGGGCGGCGAAGAACGAACCCAGTTCCTTCTGCGCGGCGGCAATGTTGTCCCACGCCTTGCCGTACTTGGCGGCGAGGTCCGCCTTGCCCATGATGCGCGCGCGGAAATCCTTCTCGAACGCGGCCTTCTTGGCCATGATGCTCTTGTCGATGAGGCCGGCGTTGTAGCCCGTGACGGCCTTCTGCGAGTTCTCGAGGCCGAAGACGGCATTCTCGTACAGCCGCTTGTTCGCCTCGCTCTGCGCGACCAGCGACTTGAAGAGGGCGATCTGCGACTTGTACACGGCCAGCTGGAACGGGTACTGGTAGTCGCGCAGGAACTCCATCTGCGCCATCGTCAGCAGACGGCCGGTGCTCCCGGGGTTGCCGACCACGAACGTCAGTTCGCCTTCCACCGCGCCCTTGGCGTTCCACTTCAGGTAGTGTGATGCCTTGAACGGCTGGTTGTTCTCGTAGACGCGCAGCAGGGTGAGGTCGAGGTCATAGCGCGGATAGGTGAAGTTGTCCGGGTCGCCGCCGAAGAATGACGTGGCTTCCTCGGGCGCCATCACCAGGCGGACGTCGTTGTACCGCTTGTAGCGATAGAGCGAATACTTGCCGCCCTGATAGAACGTGACCACCTGACAGGTGAGGCCACCGGTCGAGCAGGCCGCCTGGATGTCGGCAATCGCCTTGTCGCGCTGCTCCACCTGCTCGGCGGTCTTCTTGGAGGTGACGACCGCGCGCACCTTGGCCGTGACATCCTCGGTGCCGATGAGCTGGTCGGCGTACATGTTGGGGCACTTCTTCTCATCCTCGAGCTTGGCCGAGGTGAAGCCGGCCTCCTGGTAGCTCGTGTCCTTCGGCGAGACGGCGGTGATGCAGCCGCGGGCGCAGTGATGATTGGTCATCACCAGGCCGTTGTCGCTGACGAATGACGCCGAGCAGCCCGGAATACGGACGGCGGAGAGGCGCACGTGCTCCAGCCATTCCGGTGTCGGTTCGAAGCCGTAGCGTCCCTTCCAGTAGGCGAGGGGTGGGGCGTCGAAGGTCCACATCGTGCCGAATTCCTTGATCCAGCCACCGGGACCGGTCTGCACCTGCGGGGCGGCCGGCGCCTTGGCGGCCGGCTTGGCCTGGGCGCTGGCGAGCGCCGGCACCACGAGCAGGGCCGCGAGGGCCGCGAGCGAGCGAAGGGATTTCATATGGAGGAGGAGTGAAGAGGGCGGGGTGCGGGGGCTAGGAAAGGGGGGACGAGCGAGGAGAGGAGAAGGCGGGGAGAAAACCGGCAGACTTCAATGCTACCCCTTGATCAAGTGTGTTCCTATCGCGAGGGGCCCTGACAATGTGTAGGGCAATTGCCGCCTTTTGAAAGTCCCTCC
>JAKAJN010000204.1 GCA_021813725.1 bacterium
GCGCCTCCGGGTCGAGGACGTGGACGTCGTAGCCCATCGTGCGCGCGGCCATTGCCGCCATGCGCCCGAGCTGTCCGCCGCCGAGGAATCCGATGGTGGATCCCGGGAGGACCACGCTCACGGCAGTTGCTGCGCCCGCACGGCCGCCGCGCGCTGGTCGCGCCAGGCGCGAATGCGGTCGCGCACGTCCGGATGACTGGTGCCGACGATCTCGGCGGCGAGAATGCCCGCGTTGGAGGCGCCGGGCTTGCCGATGGCGAGCGTACCCACGGGAATTCCCGCCGGCATCTGCACGATGGAGAGCAGGGCATCCACGCCGTTCAGCGCGGTGGCGGGGACGGGGACGCCGAGCACCGGAACGAGCGTCTTGGAGGCGACCATTCCCGGGAGGTGCGCCGCGCCGCCGGCCGCAGCGATGATGACCATCAGCCCGCGCGACTCGGCGCTCGCGGCGTACTCGAACATCCAGTCGGGGGTGCGGTGCGCCGACACGACGGCCTTCTCGTACGGCACGCCGAACTGCTCGAGCATCTCGCACGCGGGCGCGAGCTGCTCGTAGTCGCTCGCGCTCCCCATGATGACACCAACCAGTGGTGGAGTGGTCATGCGCTAAAGATGCGAGACGGCTGGCAATTTTGGAATGCGGTGCGACGTTGCCGCGCGCCGTGGCCGCATGCCTGGGGAGGGCCGCGGGTCGTGGCCGAGGTAGATCGTTGGGCGACGGCGGCATACCTTTTCGGGAACCCCGACCTCGCGCCACCTATGGTGACCGTCACCCTCTACGCCGATCTCAACTGCCCGTACAGCTATGCGCTGACGGCGCGGCTGGAGGTGCTCGGGCTGATGCATCGGTGCGATTGGCGTGGAGTGCAGCACGACCCGTCGCTTCCCGTGCCGCCGCGACTAGGCGATCGCCGCGTGATGCGCGCGCTCGAGGACGACGTGGACGCGGTGCGACGACTGGCGCCGGACGTGGCGCTGACGCCGCCTCCCGTGAAGCCCAACACGCGGCGCGCCATCGCGGCGGTTGCCGCGGTGCACCGCCAGCATGCGCCACGGGCCTCCGCCTTTCGACGCGCGCTCGCCGCGGCGCTGTGGGTGCGCGGTGACGACATCTCCGACGGGTCGGTCATCAACTCGGTGGCGGTGTGGTCGGGCGTGCCGGGGTGGGTGGATCTCGATGGCCCGGCCGGACACCGACTGGCCGACGAGTGGGACATGGAGTGGGTGACACGCCGGCTGGGCGGCGTGCCGCGGCTCGTGCGTCCCGACGGGCGCGTGCTCTGGGGACTCGCGTCGGCGGAGGAGATCACGGAGTTCTTCACGACCCCCCTGCGCTCGTCCGGCGAATTTCACCCCGGCTAGCGTTGGGAAGAAGTCGCGGCGCGCCGACGGCGAGGCGGCGAGGGGCGTCCGGATGCGCGGTTAGCGGGCGAACGCGTCCTGATAGACAGCGAGCGTCTCGCGATGCTGCCGTTCGACGCGCAGCCAATCCACGTTCTCGCGCGCCGCGTCGCGCCACCGTCCCTGCTCCGCCGGATCCTCCAACAATCGCGCCATCGCGGCCGTGAGCGCTGGCGGGTTGTGCGGCGGGACGAGCAGTCCCGCCCGTCCTCGGTCGAGCGCCTCGGGTGCGCCATCCACGGCGGTGGCGACGATTGCGCAGCCGCAGTCGCGCGCCTCGGCGAGGACGAGGCCGAAGGGCTCGGTGTGGGAGGCCAGGACGAAGAGCGCGGCATCGCGGAGGTACGCGCGCGGCGCAGGCTGGAAGCCCTCGAAGTGGATGCGCTCCGCCGACGGCAGTTGACGCGCGAGCGCCTCGAAGCGCGGACGGTCGGGGCCTTCGCCCACGATGTAGAGCTGCGCGTTGCTGTGCGGTGCGCCGAGCGCATCGAATGCGACGATGAGGTCGGCGATTCCCTTGCGCTCATACATGCCGGCGACGGTGACGATGGCGGGTTGCCGCAGTGCGAGCACCGGTGCGGCGGCACCCTCGTCGCGCGGGCTGCCGATGACGCCGTTGCGCACCACGCGCAAGCGGGGGCGCGGCAGCCCGCGGGCGGCCAGCCGGTCGACGCCGCCTTCGCTCAAGGTGATGATGCGATCGGCGCCACGCATCAGGGTGGAACTGCGCTGCCACTCGTTGTGCACGGTCGCCACAAGGCGCCACGAAGCGCCCGGGCGGAGCAGGCGCGCAAGCACATATCCGGTGACCATGTGCGCGTGGACCACCTCGATGCGCTCGCGCCGGATCAGGGCGCGCAGGTCGCGCAGGGCGCGCCAGATGATCATCGGACGCCGCGATTGATCCAGGCGCACGTGGCGAACGCCGTGCTTGGCGAGCAGCGACTCGTACGCCCCACCCTTGGAGGCCACCCAGACATCGTGCCCCGCGCGCGCCTGCAGGCAGGCAAGGTCGACCGCGACATTCACGATGCCGTTGCCGACGCGGTCGACGTGGTTCAAGAGATGGAGGATGAGCAAGGGAAGAGAGGCAGAGAAAAAGCAGAGAAAAAGCAGAGAAAAAGCAGAGAGAAAGCAGAGAAAAAGCAGAGTAGAAGCAGAGAGAGAGCAGGCGAAGGCGGAATCCCTGAAAGCTACGCAAGATTGGATGCTTCCGTCGAACGCTTGCTCGCCGTGCTCTGCCTTCCGATCTCGCTCTGCTTCTTCTCTGCTTTCTCTCTGCTTTCTCTCTGCAGTTACGGCACTATCACCCCATCCACCACGTGCACCATCCCGTTCGACGCGCGCACGGAGGCGATGATCTTGGCGTCGTTGATGAACGTGTCGCCGCCCTTCTTGTGGATGGTGGCATTGGTGCCGTCGGCCATCGCAACGACCTGTCCGTCGCTGAACTGGTCCACGTCGAGCGCCGACGTCGTGACGTGATGCTGCAGGATGAGGCGGAGCTTCTCCTTGTTGGCCGGCTTGAGCAAGTCGTCAACCGTGCCGGCCGGGAGCTTGTCGAAGGCGGCATTCGTGGGCGCGAACACCGTGAAGGGGCCCGCGTTGGCAAGCGAATTCACCAGATCCGCGGCCTGGAGCGCGGCGACAAGCGTGGTGTGGTCCTTCGATGCGACGGCGACCTTCACCACATCCTTCGCGGACTCATCGTCCTGCACGCTGGCCTGTCCGCCGACGGGGGCGGCATCGGCCGTGGCGGCCTGGTCGGCGCCGCCGCCACAGGCGGTCAGGGTGAGGAGGGCGAACAGGGCGCTGGCGACGACAGGGGACGAACGCATGGCGATCACCTCGTGCGTGGGGTGGATGCAACAGACTGAACGCATGGTGGTCGCCTCGCGCGCTACGGACGCCACGAGGTGGGGAACGCGGCGCCCGCAAGACCGCCGGACGCCGGGACCGACCAGACGATAGAATGTGCCGCCGCCGGGCGCAGTCAGGGGCTCGGCGACGCGCCGTCGGAGAAAAGAGGACTATTACATACCGCAATAGCGAGGCACGTACGCAAACGGGGCGCCGGCTGATGCCGGCGCCCCGCTGCGTGGTAAGCTCCCGAGGAGGGACTTGAACCCCCGACCCGACGATTAACAGTCGTCTGCTCTACCACCTGAGCTACTCGGGAAGAGCCATAAAAATACCCCGGTTCCGAGCCGAGTTCAAGCGGTGCGCGACTGGATTTCCGGCGGTCCCGTGGGCGGGCGATGACGCTGCTGATCGTGGCGCTTGCGACTCAGGACATGGCAGCCGGAATGGGATCGAGGATCTCGATTGCGGATCGCGATGGACGATCA
>JAKAJN010000205.1 GCA_021813725.1 bacterium
GTCGACGATGACGACGCGCAGCTTGGCCTGCGCCGCGTAGATGGCCGCAGTCAGCCCGGCCGGTCCGCCCCCGAGCACAATCACGTCCCACTCGCTCTCCAGCGGCACCGCGTGCGCGCGGATCGTTTGGGCGCGCTCGGGCGTGAGCATCGTCTCGAGCCCCGTCACGAGCTCCGAGCGCTTGATGCCGCCAGTGAGGCGGCGCGACACCTCCACGCCATGCTGGTAGAACTGCACCGTCGGCGAGCTCTTCACGCCGAGCTGCTCGGCGAGGGCGCGATTCTCCTGGCGGAAGATCTTGATGAACTTCACGTCTTCGCCGTACAGCTCGGAGAGCGGCTCATACTTCATGGCGAGCGCCTCGCAGGGCGGGCACTCGCTCGAGTACCAGTCCACGATCACGGCGCCGCCGCGCAGCACCTGTTCGTCAAAGTCGGCCGCGCCGATGTACGTGATGGCGTCCGCGCGGGTCAGTGTCTCAGGCATGGCTCAGTTCCGGCTCCCGTTCCGGCTGGTAGAGATCGAAGCCCAGTTCCATCAGTTCTCTCGGGGTGCGGCAATCCGGGCTCAGGATCGCCCCCGTCCGGTTCTTGGCCACCGCGCCGCAGCCGCCGCCGCACGCGAGTTGCAGGGCGCAGGTGGCGCACTGCGGAATCGTCGTGACGTCGCGGCGCGCCCACTCGGCGGCGGCCTCGCTCAGCGGCGTCTCCTGCGGCCAGTACCGGCCCAGTTCCTCGCCTTCCTTGCCCACCGTGGCGGTGCAGGAGTAGATGCGCCCCGTGTAGTCGAAGGCCCACTCGCTCTTCGTCGCCGGGCACGAGTCGAACAGCCCGCTCGGCAGCGCGTTGTTCTCGAACAGGTAGCGCGAGATCGAGAGCGCCGGGCGGTGGTACTCGAGCACCTCGGGATGCTGCTTCGCCTGCTCCACCACGGCCTCCCACATCGAGAGGCGGTCGAAGAGACGGCCGCTGTTCCCCTGGCAGTAGTGCAGTTCGTAGTTGCGGCCGAACTGCGTCTTGAACTTCGGGTGCCCCGTCCATCCGCGCGCCTTGGCAATGCGCGCGAGCTCCGGGAGGCCGGCGATGTTGTCGCGGTCGAGCACCGTGCGCAGGTTCACCGGAATCCCGGCGGCGAGCAGGCCATCAATGCCGTCGGCGATGCGGTCGAAGGTCGGCAGGCCGCCGCCCAGCGGGCGCCGCGAGTTGTGCAGCGCCGGCGGGCCATCCAGTGTCACCTGCACCTCGCGCACCGCCGCCGTCTTGAGCAGCGGCAGGTAGTCGAGGAGCGTGTAGCCGTTGGTGACGATCGCGAGCCCGAGGGCGCGCGCGTTCAGCTTCCTGATGATCTCGGCGACGTACTCGTGGTTGCCCGGCAGCAGCGGCTCGCCGCCGAAGAGTGTCACGTACTTGCGCAGGCCGCGGAAGTGCTTGTCCACGAACTTGAAGAAGCTGTCGATCGCGGCCGGCCGGTCCACGGCCCGCTCCGGATCATATCCGCTCTGGTAGCAGTAGTCGCAGGTGAAGTTGCAGGAGTAGTTCAGCAGGAAGAACAGCTGAATCTCCTCCTTGGCCGCGGCGCCCTTGAATGCCGCGTATGCCGCATCGTAGCGCCGCCGCTCTTCGGCGGATTCCACCCAGTATCCCTTTTCAATGAATGCGTCCGTGTAGGCCGCCGGCGGCGGCGATCCCGACGCGACCGCATCGGCGACGTCGCGCTCGAGCAGGTCCGCCTCGCCGCTCAGCAGGTTCACGAGGAACCACTGCTCGCGACCGCGGACCTGCGAGAAGATGTTGTGTTTCGAGTATTCCATGGGGGCTCCATCCCGCCGGTTCGGTCACGCTTTCCGCTGGAACCCGCGGACAGGCCGCGGGCCCAGCGGTGCGTCCACTCAGTCGTGGCACCCCGCCACGTTGGTGGACAGCTTGGCGCAGCACTGCGCTTCGGTCGTGCAGCACGCGTCGTTCTTCTTGATCAGGCTCTTCACTGCGGTCCTCCCCTCAGGTGAGCGCGGGCTTGCGCCCGCGGATGGTGAAACTGCAGACCTCGATGTGCCCCTTCGCATACGGCTCGCTTTCCTCGAGCACTTCCAAGGCCTGAAAGCCCGCGTTGACCAGTGTGTCCAGGTAGGCCTCGCGAGTCACTGCCCCGCCCCAGCACTCGGCCACGGCGTCGGGATCGTTGGCGTACGTCGCCGGCACCTCGCTCGTGGCGTAGATGTCGCTCACCACGAACCGTCCGCCCGGCTTCAGGAATCGGTACGTCTCGCGGTAGACCGCGTCCTTGTCGGGCGCGTGGTTGATGGCGCAGTTGGAGATCATGAAGTCCACGCTGTCGGGCGTGAGCCCCGTGTCGTGCAGGTGGCGCTGACGGAACTCGACGGTCGTGAGCCCCTGCTCGCGGGCCGTGGCGGTCGCCGTCTCCACCATCCCGTCGGAGAGGTCAACGCCCACCAGCCGCCCCTCGGGACCCACCGCGTCCACCAGACTGAACAGCTCGCGGCCGCGGCCACTGCCGAGGTCCACGCCACGTTCGCCGCGGCGCGCCTCCACTTTGTCGGCCGCGCCACCGCACGAGAGGTTGGTCGTCGTGCAGCAGAGGCCGCTGTATCGCTCGATGATTTTCAGTTCAATCGCGTGCTGGCTCATCGTCTCGTCCTTCGGATGCGGTGTGGTCGCCGGCGGCGAGGTGCTCGGTCAGACCGCGCTCGCCGACGCGCCGATCGCGAGTTCCATCAGCACCTCGGCGGGGTGCGTGAGCGTCCCGTGCGCCGGACAACTGCGGGCCACGCGCTCGAGCATCGCCACATGCTCCTCCGGCACGCCGGCCGGGAGCACGACCTTCACCTCGAACTGGCCGATGCGGTTGGGATTCTGCGCACCGCGCTGCTGCACCTCCACGCGCATCCCCTCGTGCGAGAGGGCACGGGAGTGCAGGTACTGCTGGACGTAGAGCGCCACGCAGGTGCCGAGCGAAACGCCCAGCAGCTCGATGGGCGCCGGTGCGGCGTCGGCGCCGCCGCCGCGCAACGGCTGGTCCACGAGCACGCGATGCTGACGGACTTGCGCGGCGAACTGCACGCCGCCTTCATGCGTAACGACGATGGGTTGACGAACAGTCGGGGCCGCCATGTGCTCTCCATGCGCTAGTGTTCAGTGTGGCTCTGGGTTACATGTATATATTCCTATATGGTCATACTGTAATCAGGACAACCCCGGCGTCCGTGTAGGTTTTTCCCCCAACCGCTCCCCCCTCACCCGCCAGCCCGCCCATTGAGCGCCACAATGAACGACGCCATCCAGGATCACTATCCCGACGAGTTCGCCGTCTGTTATGGATGCGGCCGCCTGAACGCCCACGGCCTGCACGTGCGCACGCGGCTCGACGGCGCGCTCGGCGTCGCGTCGTTCACGCCGCGCCCGGAGCACACAGGGGTGACCGGATTCGTCTACGGTGGACTGCTCGCCTCACTCATTGACTGTCACGGCATCGGCACCGCGGCGGCGTTGGCCGAACGCGCCGAGGGGCGTGACATCGGCGAGGCGCCTGCGCCGCGCTACGTGACGGCGTCGCTGCAGATGGATTTCGTCGCACCCACGCCGCACGGCCCGCCCCTGGAGATGCGCGCACGACTGATTGAGTCGAGTGCGCGCAAGTCCGTCGTCGAGGTGGACATCGCCGTGAACGGGGCAACGACGGTGAAGGGTCGCGTCGTCGCCGTGCGCATTCCCGCCGCGATG
>JAKAJN010000206.1 GCA_021813725.1 bacterium
GCGGCACGGCGGCAGCGGCGCCATCAACGAACTGCTCGCTACGCTGCCAGCGGTCGAACCGTCGTCGGGCAACGGCGCCACGGCGCCCGCGCCCGCCGCACCCGCTCCGGCGACCGTCGCCACCGCGCCGGCGGCCGCTCCCGCCGCCGCCGCGGTGGCGGAAGCGCCGGCGGCCGCCACGGCGACCGCGACTGAGGAGGACGAGTCGCTCGCCCTCGAGGCCTACATCGACTCGGCGCGCTGCACGAGCTGCAACGAGTGCACCAACCTGAACAAGAAGATGTTCGCATACAACGCCGCGAAGCAGGCCGAGATCAAGGACGCCAGCGCCGGCACCTTCCAGCAACTCGTGCTCGCGGCCGAGCGCTGCCCGGTGTCCATCATTCACCCAGGGACGCCGCTCAATCCGAAGGAGAAGGACCTGGACAAGTGGGTGAAGCGCGCCGCGAGGTTCAACTGATGGCATTCTTCGGGTTCCAGCACGGCGTTCATCCGCCGGAGGAGAAGGGGCTCACCAGTGGGCTTCCCATCCGCCGCATGCCGTACCCCGACGAGATCATCCTTCCGCTACGCCAGCATGCCGGCAAGCCGGCGACGCTCTGCGTGAAGGTGGGCGACTACGTCGAGCGCGGCGACCCGGTGGGGCACGCCGATGGCTACATGTCGGTGCCCATCCATGCGTCGGCGGCGGGGACGGTCTCCGCCATTGACCTGTGGCCGCATCCGGACGGTAGCTACGCGCAGGCCGTGCACATCAAGGTGGACAAGTATGCATTGCAGGCGGCGCGTCCGCGCCTCGTCCCGCAATGGGAGGGCCTCAGCACCGAGCAGGTGGTGAAGGCGGTCCAGAACGCCGGTGTCGTCGGGCTCGGCGGCGCCGCGTTCCCGACGCACGTCAAGCTTGCCCCGCCCAAGGACTACGCGGTGCACACGCTCATCATCAACGGCGCCGAGTGCGAGCCGTACCTCACCTCCGACCATCGCACGATGGTCGAGTATCCGGAGCGCGTGCACTTCGGCTGCCGGGTGATGATGCACACGCTCGGCGTAGCCAAGGCGGTGATCGGCGTCGAGAAGAACAAGCCCGACGCCATCGAGGCGCTCGAACGGACCAAGCCGAAGGATCTGGACATCACCATCCTGCCGATGACGGTGAAGTATCCGCAGGGAGCCGAGAAGATGCTGATCCACGCCGTCACGGGCGTGGAGGTGCCGAGCGGCAAGCTCCCCGTGTCGGTCGGCGTCGTGGTGCAGAACGTCGGCTCGCTGGCGGCGATCGCCGAGGTCTTCGACACGGGCCTGCCGCTGCTCGAGCGCATCGTGACGGTGACCGGGCACGGCCTCAAGCGGCCGGCCAACTTGATCGTCCCCGTCGGCACGAAGATGAAGGACTTGCTCGCATACTGCGACGGCGTCACGCCGGACGCCGCCGAGGTGATCATCGGCGGACCGATGATGGGGCAGTCGCTCGCCAATCTCGATGCGCCGGTCATCAAGGGGACGACCGGCGTGGTGGTGCTGACCACCGACCAAGTGCGTGGCGAGCAGGTGTATCCCTGCATTCACTGCGGGCGCTGCCTCGAGGCGTGTCCGGTCTTCCTGAATCCGTCGTGGCTCGGCGATCTCGCGCGCATCAAGCGGTACGACGAGATGGCCGAGAATCATTTGGCCGACTGCATGCTGTGCGGGTCGTGCTCGTACGTCTGCCCGTCCAACATTCCGCTCTCGCAGCTCTTCCAGGCGAGCAAGGTGGCGCTACGTCGGCAGCAACAGGCGGGGGCCGCATGAGCGCACCCAATCTGATCGTTGCGGCCGCGCCGCATCTCAAGGATCGCGACACCACGCCGCGCATCATGTGGACGGTGGCCGCCAGCCTCGTCCCCGTGCTGCTGACCTCGATGTTCTTCTTCGGCGTCAGCGCCTTCCTCGTCGTGCTCGCCGCGACCTTCGGCGCGCTGCTCACCGAGAAGTGGCTCGGTCGCCCGCGGTCGCTGCGCGACGGCTCGGCGATGATCACCGGGCTGCTGCTCGGGCTCAGCCTGCCGCCGGGCATTCCGATGTGGATGGCATTCCTCGGTGGGTTCTTCGGCATCGCGTTCGGCAAGGCCATCTGGGGCGGGCTGGGGCAGAATGGATTCAACCCCGCGCTCATCGGACGCGCCTTCCTGCAGACGGCGTTCCCCGTCGCCATCACCACGTGGCCCAAGGCCGGCGGCGATTTCTTCGCCCTCAAGGGTGATCTCTTCGCCTTCCCGTTCATGTCGGCGGCTCCGCACGCCGTCACGTCGGCCACGCCGCTCGGCCTCTTCAAGTTCGAGAAGCAGCTGACGCCGATCGTGGACCTGGTGCTCGGCACGACCGGCGGCTCGACCGGTGAGACCTCTGCGGTGGTGATTCTGCTCTGCGGAGCGTTCCTCGCGTGGAAGGGCTACCTCAACTGGCGGTCGCCTGTCTCGATCTTTGTGTCGGTCTTCGTGGTCGGCTACCTGCTGCATTTCATCAATCCCGGGCGCGCGCCGGACGGCTTCTTCCAGCTCTTCTCCGGCGGATTGATGCTCGGCGCCGTGTACATGGCCACCGACATGGTGACCGTGCCTACCACCAACAAGGGGCGCTGGATCTTTGGATCCGCCGTCGGCGCGCTGGTGGTGATCATTCGCGTGTATGGCGGCCTGCCCGAGGGCGTGATGTACGCCATTCTCATCATGAACGCCTTCACGCCGCTCATCAATCGCGTGACACATCCGACGGTGTTCGGCACGGTGAAGCTGAAGGAGGCCAAATGAGCGGCCATGAGCATTCACACGGCGCGCCCGCCGCGCCGACGCCGGATGCCGGCAGTTCCACGGGGCGTCTGCTCTTCACGCTCGCCTTCTTCGGGTCGCTGGCCGGCGGCATCCTCGCGTACACCTATCAGAAGACGCTGACGCCGATCCGGAAGTTCGCCGGTGAGAAGGTGGAGGCCGCGGTCAAGGAAGTGCTCGGCAGCCCCGCGCGGCTCGACACGCTCTTCCTCGTGGCGGGCAAGCTGAGCAGGACCTTGCCGCCGGGGCAGGACGTGCTCGAAGCGACCAAGCTCTTCGTCGGACTCGACGACAAGGGGCAACGCATTGGTGTTGCGGTGGAGGAGGGCTCGCCGGGCTTCTCATCCGAAGTGCGACTGATGATCGGCTTCAACCCGGCCACGACGGCATTGACCGGTATCAAGGTGCTCGCCCAGACCGAGACGCCGGGACTCGGCGACAAGATTGACAAGGACCCGACCTTTGCGCAGCGGTTCGTCGGCAAGCTGGTGAACCCGCTCAAGGGCGACAAGAATCCGACGACGGATCCGAGCACGGTGCAGACGATCACCGGCGCGACGATCACGTCGAAGGCGGTGATCAAGGTCATCAACAAGGCCGTCGGGACCTGGAAGCCGCGGCTCGACGCCTATGAGAAGGAGGGTGGCAAGTGACCGCCATTGAAGTCGAACACGTTGACACCGTGCCGGAACCCATCGTACCCGGTGCGCCGCCGCCCCAGCCGCTCTGGCTGGATTTCTGGAGAGGCATCGCCGACGACAACCCGGTGATGATCCAGATGCTCGGGCTCTGCCCGACGATGGCCATCTCCAACCAGGTCTCCAACGGCCTGGGCATGGGCGTGGCGACAATCTTCGTGCTCGTGATGTCGTCACTGCTGATTTCGTCGCTGCGCAAGGTGATCCCGAGCGAAGTGCGACT
>JAKAJN010000046.1 GCA_021813725.1 bacterium
GGGGGCATAGCGCGCCTTGACGGCGGCGACGACGGCCTTGCACGGATCATCCTGCGCCGCCGCCCAAGCGGGGACGACGAGCGGGAGCGCGAGAGCGAGCAGGGGCAGCAGTGCGGTTCGGCGCATTGTGACGACCTTCGGGAGGTTCGAGGGAGCCCAGTAGACAATTGAAATTGTCCGCGCGCGAGAGGGCACGCCACCAGCGCCTTCAGGCCAGCGAGGCTCGACTTCAGCCCGGTGCGAGCTCCTCGACTCCCGCCGCGCTGACCCGATGGCTGATGAGTGGCGGCGGGAGCACGTACGCGTCGTCAATCACGATCGCCTCGGCGATGCACGCGCGTCCCGCCTCCAGACCAGTCGTGTCGCGTGCGTAGATGGCGGCGAGCGGTTGCCCGCGCGTGGCGTGCTGGCCGGGGCGCACGAGAATGTGGAAGCCGACCGACGGATCCACGGCATCCTCCATGGTCAGTCGCCCGCCGCCCAGTGCGATGATGCCGCGTCCTATGACGCGCGGCGCCACCGACTGCACGATCCCCGTCCGCTTGGCGGTGACCACCTCCTGCTTGGCGGCCTGCGGCAGGACGCCCTTGGGGTCGTCCACGACACGCGGGTCACCGCCCTGCGCTTCCACGATGCGTCGGAACATCTCGAGCGCACGGCCGTCGGCGAGTGCGCCTTCCAGTTGCCCGCGGGCCTCCACCGCATCGGCGGCAAGTCCGCTGAGCAGCAGCATCTCCACGCCGAGCGCCAGCGTGACTTCCCGCGTGTCCGCCGGACCGTCGTTGCGCAGAATCTCCAGGCTTTCTTCGATCTCGAGCGCATTGCCGCAGGCGACGCCGAGCGGCTGCGCCATCGAAGTCATCAAGGCGACCGTCGGGCACGCGCACCGTTCGCCGATGGCGACCATGGTTTTCGCCAGCGCCAAGGCGCGCTCGGGCTCGGGCATGAACGCTCCGGCGCCCGTCTTGACGTCGAGCACGAGGCCGTGGAGCCCTTCGGCGAGCTTCTTGCTCATGATCGACGCGGCGATGAGTGGAATCGCCTCGACGGTGGCTGTCGCATCGCGCAGGGCGTAGAGCTTCTTGTCGGCCGGGGCGATTTCGCCGGTCTGGCCAATCAGCACGCAGCCCAGGCGTTCGACCTGCGCCTTTGCCTCGGCGAGGGAAAGGCGCGTGTTGAAGCCGGGAATGGACTCGAGCTTGTCGAGCGTGCCGCCGGTGTGGCCCAGGCCGCGCCCGCTCATCATCGGCACGGCGAGCCCGCACGCCGCGACGAGCGGGGCGAGCGGGATCGACACCTTGTCCCCGACGCCCCCGGTGGAGTGCTTGTCAATGACCGGCTTATCCAGGCCGGCGAAGTCGAGCCGGCCGCCGCTGTCGCGCATCGCCTCCATCAGGGCGAAACCCTCTTCGTCGTCGAGCCCCCGGAAGAAGATGGCCATCAGGAGGGCCGCCACCTGGTAGTCGGGGTAGCGGTCGGCGGCGTACTCGGTGGCAAACGTGCGCAACTCGGCCGGCGTGAGCCGGCCGCCGTCGCGCTTGCGGGCAATCAGGTCGAGAAGATGCATTGACCGTGTGGCAACGCGCCCCATACGTTCCGTCGTGGGCCGGGGGCGGGCGCACCACCCCGGTCACACGGACAACGATGCAGGGCGGAAATTGTCACGGGCACGGCGCCCACACGACGGGAGGATGGATTGACGAGCCCCACGACGAATCCGGTCGACGCCGGCGAGGAGATCGCGCGGTTGCAGGCCCGCGTGCGGGAGCTGACGCGCGAAAAGGAGCACCTCCTCGCGATCGTGGACATCCTGCAGGAGATTTCGAGCTCGCTGCACTTCGTGGACATCCTGCAGACCATCGCTGGCAAGTTGGGGCGCACCTTCGGGCTCGACCGGTGCTCGATCTTCCTCGCCGGCGAGCGCGAGGGGGTGCGGCTGGTCGCCAGCTACGAGGATGCGTCCATCCGCAACCTCGTGGTGGATCTGGACCGCTATCCGGAGCTCAAGCGTGCCTTCGACAGTGGCGAGACGGTGTTCATTCCCGACGCGGCCAATGACCCCGCCTATCGCAGCGTGCGCACGGCGCTCGAGACGCGCAATGTCCGCTCCATCATCGTCGTACCGATCAAGTGGCGACAGGACGTGATCGGGGCAATTTTTCTCCGCACGGAGCGCGACGCGATGCCGTTCTCCGACGCCGACGTGCGCTTCACGCAGGTCGTCGCCGAGCTGACCGCCAAGGCGCTGCGCAACGCGCATCGGTTCGAGGCGCTGCTGCGCTCCACCGAGGACAAGCAGCAGGAGTCGCGACGCGCCGACCTCGAACGGATCGCGCTGGTGGCGTTCCTGCGCCGCCTGCTCGACCGGTACGCCGGGACGCAGGACCACATGTGGGCCGAGACTCTCTTGCCGAAGGCATCGGACGAGGAACTGGAGCGCCTCGTGGAAGTGGCGCTCAATGTCGTCGCCGAGGAAGCCAAGGGCTGAACCGCAACGGAGGCACGATGATCAGCAAGAAGTTGAACACGATGCTCAACGATCAGGTAGGGAACGAACTCGCGGCGTCGCACCAGTACGTCGCCATCGCCACCTTCTTCGACCAGGCCGCCTTGCCGGTGCTCGCCAAGCACTACTACGCGCAGGCGCTCGAGGAGCGCGATCATGCCATGCGCCTGGTGAAAATCGTGCTCGACATGGACGGCACGCTCAAGATTCCGGCGGTGCCGGCGCCACAGATGGCGTTCAAGGATTCGCTCGCCGCGGTGAAGCTGGCGCTCGACAGCGAGGTCCGCGTGACGGCGCAGATCAACGCGCTGGTGGACCAGGCGGTCGTGGACAAGGATCACCTGATCAAGCACGCGCTCGACTGGTTCGTGAACGAGCAGCGTGAGGAGCTGACGTCAGCCACGACGCTGGTGCAGATGGTGAAGCGCGCCGGCGAGGGCGGCATGTTCTTCGTCGAGACATTCATCAAGGACGGCGGGCTGGCCGAGCCGGCGGCGGGCGCCGGCGGCGAGGGCGGCGCCGCGTAGGCGATGCCGGCCGCCCCGCCCGCCGCCGCGCGCGCCGCCTGGTTGCGCGAGACGCTCGAGCGCGCATCGCACGAGTACTACGTGCTCGACCGGCCGTCGCTCAGCGACGCCGAGTACGACCGGCTGTACCGCGAGCTCCGCGCGCTCGAGGAGGCCCATCCGGCCCTGCGCACCGCCGATTCTCCGACGATGCGCGTGGGCACCGATGTGGGCGCGTCGCATCTGGCCAAGTACGCGCACCTCGTGCCGATGGGATCGCTCAACAACGCCTTCAGCGACGAGGAACTGGAGGACTGGGCCGCATCGGGTCGCGAGGTGGCGGGCGCCGATTTTGACCGGTCGGGGTTCTGCTGCGAACTGAAGATTGACGGCGCCGCGATCAGTCTCACCTATCGCGACGGCGTGCTCGTGACCGGCGCCACGCGCGGCAACGGCGCGGTGGGCGAAGACGTCACGGCCAACGTGCGCACCATCCGCGACATTCCGCTGCGGCTCACGGGAACGGGCTGGCCGGCACTGATCGAGCTGCGGGGCGAAGTGTACATGACCTTCGACGGCTTCGAGAAGATGAATGCCGAACGGGTAAAGGCGGGCGAGCCGGTCTTCGCCAACCCGCGCAATTCGGCGGCCGGCGCGCTGCGGCAGAAGGACCCGACCGTCACGGCCAAGCGGCCGCTCCGGTTCTTCGGCTACGCCTTCGCCGTGCCGGGAACGACATCACTGCCGTTCACGACGCAATGGGAGCTTCTCGAGACGCTGGCGAGCTGGGGAATCCCCGTGGCGCCGCAGCGCAAGCGTTGCGCGACGCTGGCTGACGTGCACGAGTGGGCGCACGCGCTGGAGACGACCCACCGCGCCGAGCTGGCCTTCGCCATAGACGGTGGCGTCGTCAAGGTGGACGCGCTCGCCACGCAGGCCGAGCTGGGCTCCACCGCCGGGGGGCGCGAGCCGCGCTGGGCAATTGCGCGCAAGTTCGCCCCCGACGTGGCCGAGACGCGCCTGCTGGCCATCGAGATCCAGGTCGGACGCACGGGCGTGCTGACGCCGCGTGCGGTGCTCGACCCAGTCGAGATCGGCGGCACAACGGTCACCTATGCCACGCTTCACAACTTCGACCTGATTGCGGAGAAGGACCTGCGCATCGGCGACTTCGTGCAGGTCAAGCGCGCCGGCGAAGTGATTCCGCAGGTACTCGGCCCGGTGCCCGACAAGCGCGATGCCGCGAATCCGCCAACGCCGTTCGCCGCGCCGCGCACGTGCCCGGAATGCGGCACCGCCGTGGTGCGGCTCGACGGCGAGGTTGCGGTGCGCTGTCCGAACGAGCGTTGCCCCGCGCGGCATCTCGAGGAGCTGATCCACTTCACGGCGCGGGGTGCGATGGACATTCGCGGCCTCTCGGAGCAGCGGGTTCGGCAGCTGCTCGAGGCCGGACTGATCAGCGACCCGGCCACATTGTACGCGCTCACGGAGGATGTGCTCGCTCCCCTCCCCCGCCTCGGCGCGAAGAGCGCCCAGCAATTGGTGACCGCGATTGCGGCGTCCAAGGCGCAGCCGCTCTCGCGTCTGCTGTTCGGACTTGGCATTCCCGACGTCGGCGAGGAGACCGCCAAGCTGCTGGCCCGGCGATTCGGCACCGTCAACGCCCTGCGCGATGCCTCGACCGAGGAGGTCGAGGGCATTCACGGGGTCGGCCCGTCCATTGCCGCGTCGGTCGTCCGCTGGTTTGCCGCCGCCGAGAATCGGGCGCTGCTCAAGGCGCTCGCGGCGCACGGCGTCAACACGACCGAGCCGCTCAGAGCGGAAGCCGAAGGTGCCCTGCTCGGCAAGAAGATCGTCATCACCGGCACCCTGCCGTCGCTCGGCCGCAGCGAGGCCAAGGAACTCGTCGAGGGCGCCGGCGGAAAGGTGACCGACTCGGTGTCGAAGAACACCGATTTCGTCGTGGTCGGCGCCGACGCCGGGAGCAAACTCGACAAGGCGAAGGCGCTCGGCGTGGAAGTGATAGATGAGGCCGAGCTCTTGCGCCGCATTGGCCGCTGACCCCTTCTTTGACGGATATGGCCACCAACTTTGCGCTTGCCTCGACGCCGCTCGTCGCGCTTCCGCGCCAGTCCCTTGCGACGCTGCGCTCCGCCCTGATTCGCGACCTCGGCGGCAACTTCGCCACGTACCTTCAGGAAGCGGGCTTTGCCGGGGGCGATGCAGTCTTCGCGGCGTTCAAGGAGTGGCTTGCGGCGCGCGGCGGCAGTGCCGAAGGCGTCGGCTTTGCCGAGTTCCAGCGGCTCTCGGCCGAGTTCTTCCGCGACACCGGATGGGGCTCGCTGGAGGTCGGCACGCTGAACGATGTCGTGATCACCCTCGACTCCACCGACTGGGCGGAGGCCGACCCTGCGCTGAACATTGGCTTCCCCGCGTGCTACTACTCGATGGGGCTGCTCGCCGACTTTTTCGGCAGGCTGGCCGATGCGCCGCTGGCGTGCTACGAGGTGGAATGCCGGTCGAACGGGGCGCCGCGCTGCCGGTTCCTGCTAGGCAGCGCCGAAGTGATCGGGCAGATCTATCAGCGGATGTCCGAAGGCGTGGGGTACGAGGCGGCGGTGGGGGAGCTGGCGTAACGGCCAACGCGGCCGTCGGCTGTTTCAGTATCCGCCTGGATCATCCAGATAGACCGCCTCGTACTTCGGGTTCGGCTGCAGTTCGCCGTTGAGCAGAATCTCGCGATCCCACGGCAGGACGATTGTGCTCTCGGTGGCGAGCGCGTGATAGTCGGGCTCGAACGGTCCGCATCGGAACGAAACGGCCGTGCGCACCTCGCTGGCGCCGGCATCGATGAGCGCCGCCTTCGCCAAGCGCAGGGTCTCGCCGCTGTCACAGGTCTCGTCGACGAGCAGCACGCGCTTGCCGCGCACCTGTCCGGGGGCGCCGCCCAACACCGCGGGCGTCTCCCGCGCGCGGGCCGCACCAAAGCGCCGGCTCACCATGATCGAATGGAATTCGCAGTCGAGAATTGCCGCCACCACACAGCCCGGAACGACACCAGCCGTGGCAATCCCCACCACAACTTCGGGCACGAACTCACGGGCAACCTTGAGCGCGAGCGCTCTCGACAACTCGCCGAACAGAGGCCACTCGACGTGCAGTACCCCCTGCGCGGGATCCACGGCGGTCTTCCGAGGTGACACGGCGACTCTCCGGTGCGGGGGAAGGGTGCAGGGTCCAAGGTGAAGGTACGAGACGGGGCAATTCGGGGGAAGCGCGGTCGGTGCCAGCGCGGTTGCCCACCCTTCGGACCGCCCGTAGGTTGTGCCGTCGGGCCGGTTTTGCGCGTCTATAGATGGTTCCGCTAGCCGAGACCGCGCTGGCGGGCGAAGTTCCATTTCCTGCAACCTGCCGCGCCTATGTCCTGGTGGAACCGCCTCTTTGGCGGCAAGACCGACAGCGACTCCCGACCGCAGCGCCTCGATTATCTCAACGAGGCGCTGCTGCTCGAACGTCAGGGTGACTACGACGCGGCCATCACGTCGTACCGACTGGCGTTGCGCGACCACCCCGACGACCTACGCGTGCTGCAGAACATGGCCATCGCGTACTCGCGGACCGGACGACTCGATGAGGCGATCCGCGCCTATCGGCGCGCGCTGGAGCTGGATCCCTCGCTATCGGGCGCACACTACGGCCTGGCCTTTCTGCTGGTCAAGCGCGGCGATGCCGTCGGCGCGGAGAAGCACTTGGAGGCATTCCTCGCGCGTCCGCCGGCCGGTGCGGAGTCGGAGCGCTGGGTGAAGCACGCGGAGGCGACGCTCGAGGCGCTGCGCAACCCGACCGCGGGCGAGCCCTCGGCCGGACCGAGCGAGGGCTAGGTGGGCAAGGTTCTCTCGATCGTCAGTCAGAAGGGCGGCGTCGGCAAGACGACGACGGCGGTGAACCTGGCGGCGGCCTTTGCCCGCCGCGGGATGAAGACGCTGCTGGTGGACGTGGACCCGCAGGGTTCGGTGCGCTTCGGCATCGGCCTGCGCCAGGGCTCCGACACGCGCGGCTTTGCCGACTACCTGCGCGGCACCCGCACCCTGCGCGAGGTGATCCTGCCGACCGCCCTGCCGTGGCTGCGGGTAATGCTCGTCGGCACCGTCACCGACGGCGCCGATCACAGCGATTACCAGGCGCGTGTTGCCGCGAGCGACCTGCTGCCCCGCATGCTGCAAGCGGCACGCGACCGGTGCGACGTGGTGGTGGTGGACACACCGCCGGGCCTTGGCCCCATCGCGCGACGCGTCCTCGAGAGCACCGACCGCGTGCTCGTGCCGCTGCAGGCGGAGCCGTTGGCGCTCCAGACCACTCCACAGATCCTGCGCAGCATTCAGGACGTGGTGGCGGCGAATGCCGCGCTGACCCTCGACGGAATTCTCCTCACGATGTACGAGGCGGGAAACCCGGCCTGCGAACGGACGGTGAAGTACATCCGGGAACACCTGCCGGCGGCGATGGTATGCGACGTGATGATTCCGCGTTCCGTCGCCCTCGCCGAGGCGTTCGCGGCCGGCCAGCCCGCGGTGGTGCGTGAACCGGCCGATGCCGCCAGCCAGGCCTACGTGAACCTCGCCCTCCGCGTGGCCGAGCGGCTCTCCTCGGACACCGAATGAAGCGCGCGCCGCGTTGGGTGGGGGCGGCCGTGCTGGCCGCCGCGTGGATCGGCGCCTGCACCGACGTCGGCACGTCGCCCGATGGCATCGTGGCGCTCGCCTTCGACACGCTGCCGTATCCCGCCCTGGTGGCCTTCGACACGATGCGCGATTCCTCGGGGCGCGCCGCGCCGCTCCGCGCTGTCGCGTACAACGCCGACGGCAACGTCATCGAGAACCCGCCCGTGCGGTACATCGCGCTCGACACCGGGGTGGACATCAGCAGCCAGGGCTACCTGATCGCCTCGACCCGCACCAGCGGGACAGTGCGCGTGGTTGCCACGGCCGCCGCGCTGCAGTCGCTGCAGAAGACGGTGACGGTCACGCGCCCTCCTTCCGCGTTTGCAGCGAGCGGGGCGACGGTGGACACGCTGAAATACACCTCCCCCGATTCGGCGACGAACGTGAGCAAGGCCATGACCGTGAAGCTCACGCGCGACAGCGCGGGAACAGCCATCGGCGTGCCCGGCTTCATCGTCAGCTGGCAGGCCACCTATCACGGCCAGCCGGTGCCTCCCGGCGACACCACGCTGCTCTCCCTGTGGGACGACAGCCGACGCGTTGCGGTGCTCGACACGACCGGGAGCGACGGCGTGGCCGCACGCACCCTGCGCTTCCGGTCGACGGCGTTTCGAGCCGTCAACGACTCCATCATCGTGTCGGCGTCGACGCGGTACCGGGGGGCCCCAGTAGCGGGAAGCCCCGTGAAGTTCGTAATTCACCTCCGACCAAAGCCGGTGCGCTGACGGACTTGCTCCGTTCGGCGTGCCCTCCCCGCCGAGTGGAGCAGACGATGAACGCACACGGAGGCCCCCGCCCTACCCCGGGCACGCTGAACCGGCTGTTCTTCGATGCGATGGCTGCGTATGACCGGCCCAACGTGATGAATGCGCGCATCGGCCCCGGGCAGTGGCAGGCCATCTCCCACCGCGAGACCGAGCGCCGCGTCCGCCACCTGTCGCTCGGCCTGCTCGAACTCGGTCTCCACCCCGGTGATCGCGTCGCGCTCATCTCGGAGAACCGTCCCGAATGGGCGCTCACCGACTGGGCGTGCCTGACGGCACGCCTGGCCGACGTCCCCATCTATCCGTCGCTCCCGGCCGAGCAGGTGGCGCATCCCGTCAGCGATTCGGGCGCTGTGGTGGTGCTTGTGTCGGGCGAAGCGCACGGCGCGAAGATTGCCGCAGTACGCGCGCAATGTCCGGCGCTGCGCCATGTCATCACCTTCGGCAGCGAACGCTGCACCGGCGCCGACCTGACGCTCGCCGAGGTGGAGGCGCGCGGCGCGGCGGTGGACACCCCCGAGCGCGCCGCAGAGTGGAAGCGCGCGGCCCTCGCCGTGCAGCCCAATGACCTCGCCACGTTGATCTACACCTCGGGTACCACGGGCCTGCCGAAGGGCGTGATGCTGTCGCACGACAACATCTATTCCAATGTGCAGGCGAGCATGCAGGTCCTGCCGCTGCACATCGGCCAAGAGGTGGCACTGAGCTTCCTGCCGCTCTGCCACATCTTCGAGCGGATGGGCGACTACCTCTACTGGGCGATGGGAGCAGCCATCCACTACGTGGACAGCTTCGACACCGTGCCGATCGCCCTGCAGGAGGCGCGCCCCACCTTCGCCATGTCGGTGCCGCGGCTGTACGAGAAGATGTATGCCCGTGCGTTCGAGAACGCGCTGGCGAGCGGTGCATTCAAGAAGCGCATCTTCTTCTGGGCGCGGGCGGTCGCCGACCGCTGGGCCGACCAGGCGCTCGCCGGCCATCCGCCGCGCGGCCCGCTGGCCTGGAAGTACGCGCTCGCGCAGAAACTCGTCTTCAGCAAGATCAAGGCGCGCACGGGCGGACGCATTCGCTACTTCGTGTCGGGCGGGGCGCCGCTTTCGCCGGAGATCAACAAGTTCTTCTTCGCCGCGGGACTCACGATCCTCGAGGGATACGGACTCACGGAAACGTCACCGGTGATCGGCGTCAACTGCCCGACGGCATTCCGCATCGGCACCATCGGCAAGCCGATCGCCGGCGTGGAGGTGCGGATCGCCGAGGACGGCGAAGTGCTGACGCGTGGTCCGCACGTGATGCAGGGCTACTGGAACCGCCCCGATGCGACTGCTGAGGCGATTGACCGCGACGGATGGTTCCACACGGGCGACATCGGGATGCTGGAGGATGACTTCCTGCGCATCACCGACCGCAAGAAGGACCTCATCGTGACGGCCGGGGGAAAGAACATCGCCCCGCAGCCCATCGAGAACGGCTTCAAGACCAACAAGTACGTCTCGCAAGCCGTGATGATCGGCGACAAGCGGAGGTACCCCGTCGTGCTTGTGGTTCCCGAGTTCGCCGCGCTCGAGCGGTGGGCGGCGCTGCACAACGTCTACTGGACCGAGCGCGCCCAGCTGCTCCAGATGCCGACGATCCAGAAGAAGATGGAGAAGGAGATTGCCGAGGAGTGCGAGCGAATGAAGCTTGCGTCGTTCGAGACGCCGAAGCGGGTGGGGCTGCTCGTGCACGACTTCACCGTCGAGCGCGGGGAGATGACGCCGACGCTGAAGGTGAAGCGGCGCGTCATCGACACGACGTACGCCGCGCTCATTGAGTCGCTCTACGAGGGCAGTGCCGCCTAGCGGCGCGCGCGCCGCAGCGGGATGACGTCGCCGACTCGCTCGGCGACCCAGTGGCGCTCGTCGCGCGCGAGTTCACGCACGCCGGGCGGAAGCACGGCGGATACCGGCGCCACGAGTCGTCCGCCAGTGCGCAGGAGGCGTACGGCGTCGTCGGTGCGCGCCGGCGTGATGCGATCCAGCGCGACGCCGTGCAGCGACGCGGCCGCGAGCGGCCAGCGGTCGCCGATGCCGCGCAGCACGCCCGGCGCACCAGGAGTGGCCGCACCGTGGCCAGGCGGGTCGGCCAGCAGCAGTTCCACGTCGAGAAGCGCTCGGAGCTCGTCGGCCAGAGAGCTCCATCCGCCGTCGAGGAGGTAGAGCCCGCGCTCCTCGAGCTTCAGGAGGGCCGCGGCGCGCATCGTTTCGTCCTCGGTGACCGGAAACGGCGCGCTGGCCACGCGGGCGCCAAACCAGATTTCGCCGTCGCGCACCTCGTACTCCGCGCCGCAGTCCGGACAGCCGAGTGTCGCGTCGAGCAGATGCCGTTGGGCCGTGCGCGTGGCGGCGGCCACGAGCCAGGTGTCGGCGTGGCCGGCGGGACAGCGCAGACGGTCAATCAGCTCGACGAACACGGTTCGACAGTCACTGCGGCGACAGGCGCAGCTCGTTGACCGTCATGTGCGGTGGCTGTGAGACGGCAAAGAGCACCGCGCGCGCCACGTCGTCGGGGTGCAACATCGCGGCGCGCGGGGCCAGCGACTTGCCCAGCTCGGCCTCGTGCGCGTCCCAGATGCCGGTGTCCACCGCCCCGGGGGCGATAAGCGTGGCGCGCACGCCGCTGCCGCGTGACTCGGCGTGGAGCACCTCGTGCAGGGCGCGCAGGCCGTACTTGGAGGCGCTGTAGGCGCCGTTCATCGGCCAGATGTTGCGGTCGGCCACCGTGCCGATGGACACGATGTGTCCGCTGTGCCGCGCGCGCATCGCCGGCAGAAAGGCGCGCAGCACGCGGAACGGCGCCGCGAGGTTCACCTCGAGCGTGGCGGCAAACTCGTCCGGATCCTGGTCCACGAGCTTGGCGCGGGGATAGATGCCCGCATTGTTGACGAGAATGTCCGGCGCGCCGCCCGCCCACGCGGTCGTCTCGGCGGCGAGGCGGGCGACGTCCGCGCCCTTCGTGCAGTCGGCGACGACGACAAGATGGCCCACGCCCAGCTCGCCGGCGAGCACCCGCAGGGCGCTGTCTCCGCGCGCCACGAGCGCGAGTCGCGCCCCGGCCGCGGCCAGCGCGCGCGCCGTGTCGGCGCCAATGCCGCGTGAAGCGCCGGTGATGACGGCAATGCGACCTTCCAACGGCTGGGGCACAGGCACGGGCCTACCGAAGGGGCTTCGACGGTCCGTGCGCGAGGCGCAGGAACTCGTCGCGCGTCTTGGCGTCGTCGCGGAAGGCGCCACGCAGCGCCGAAGTGATCGTCGTGGAGTTCTGCTTCTCCACGCCGCGCATCATCATGCACAGGTGATACGCCTCGATGACGACGCCGACGCCGAGCGGGTGGAGCACGTCCTCAATGGCGGCGGCGATCTGCTCCGTCAGGCGTTCCTGCACCTGCAGGCGCCGCGAGAAGACCTCGACGATGCGCGGCAGCTTCGACAACCCGACGATGGTGCCGTTGGGGATGTAGGCGATGTGCGCCTTGCCGAAGAACGGGAGCATATGGTGCTCGCACATCGAGTACAGCTCGATGTCGCGGACCATCACCATCGAGTGGTGCTCCTCGGCGAAGACGGCGTCGCCCACCACGTCGGCCACGTCCATCTGGTAGCCGCGGGTGAGCCACGTCAGCGACTTGGCCACGCGGCTCGGCGTCTTGGCGAGACCGGCGCGCTCGGGCTCCTCGCCGAGCAGCTCGAGCTGACGGCGGACCAGGTTCTCGAACTCCAGGTAGCGGTCGCCGCCGATGTCGGTGGCGGCGCCATTGTCGTCGAAGGAATCGCCATGCGCATCGAGGCGCGCGGTGTGCAGCGGACGGGGGGCGTCAGCGGCCATCGTATTCCACCCAATTGTTCTCGGTTTCCCAAAGACGAAGGCGCGCGAGCGTGCGCGGCTTCAGCGCCGGCTCGAGGACGCGCCAGAACATCAGGATAATGTTCTCGGCGGTGGGATTTGTTCCCGCCATCTCCGGCACATCGAGGTTCAGGTTGCGGTGGTCCACGTGGTCGAGGAGCCGCTCCTGGACCAACCGCTTGAGCTCGCCAAGGTCCATCACGTAGCCGGAGACCGGGTCGGGCTCGCCCGACACCGAGACTTCGAGCGTGTAGTTATGCCCGTGCCAGTTCGGCCAATTGCACGGGCCAAAGAGGCGCGCGTTCTCGTCGTCGCTCAGCGCCGGATTGTGAATCCGGTGCGCAGCGTTGAAGGTGAGCCGGCGGGTGACGGTGAGGCGGGGCATGCGTTGAATCTAACGCCCGAGCGCGTACCACGGCTTCGCGGGCGCGCCCACAGCGACCCGCAGGGTTTACTTGCCGGTACGTGTTACATGGCGTATCTTCGCGGTTCTCAGGCTAACGCAGGTCGCCACGCACCGGCAGGCAAGAGGTGGGGCGTCGTTCCGCTGGCGCCAGCCTGATCGACCGGCGTCCATGAAGCGTCAATCTCCTCCCGAAGGCACCCTTCAGTCCGCGCCATCGCACGGACTGACGCTTCGCCTGCTCGGCGAGCCCAGCCTGTGGACAACCGACGCCGAGGGCGTCGAGCGCCGCCTCCTCGGCGTTGGCAAGCCGCTGGCGCTCCTCACGTACCTGGCGGTCGCTCCGCAACGCGAGGCCAGTCGCGAGTTCCTCGCCGACCTCCTGTGGGCGGGTGGATCCGTCGCCGACCCCGCGCACAGCCTGCGCAATGCGCTGGTCTCGTTACGCAACGGCATCGGACCCGACCTGCTCGAGGCCACCGCGAGCCGCTGCCGGCTCACGCATCCGATTCCGAATGACCTGGAGGAGTTGGCCGGCGCCCTGCGAGACGGCCGCCTGCGCGACGTGCTCACGCTGTACACCGGGGAATTCTTCGCGGGCTTCGCGGCGCCCGGATGCCTGCAGTTCGAGCATTGGAGCGAGAGCGTGCGCCACCGCGTTCGCACCGACGTGGCCAACGCCGCTGACGTGCTCGTGCGACAGCTTCTCGACGCCGGTCATGCGCGCGACGCGGCCGACGTGGCGCGACGCATGGCGGACATCGAGCCGCTCGGCCAGCGTAGCCGTCGCGCGCTCATCGAAGCACTGGTGGCCGCGGGCGACAACCTGGGCGCGCTCACCGAGGTTGCCGTGCTCGAGCAGTGGCTGGACGCGGAAGGCCTCGAGACCGAACCGGCCACAGCCACGCTCATCTCGACGGTGCGGAAGGGCCGGCCCTCGGGGCGTGCCGCCGACAGCGATGGACGAGCCCCGCGAACACCCGATCTCGTCGGCCGCGAGGCGGAGTTCGCGGAGATTCTCGTCGCGTGGGAGCGCGCGAAGGCCGGCGGACCGGCGTACGTCGCCGTGACGGCGGCGGCCGGCGTCGGCAAGTCGCGACTGCTGGTCGACGTCGGCAACCGACTGCGCGCCGAGCGCGCGCGCGTCATTGCCGTCGGCGCGCTGCAGGGCGAACGCGACCTGCCATTTGCCCTGCTCGCCGCGATCGTCGGCGCGATTGCGCCGCTGGTCGAGTCGCGCGCCATCACGCCGGGCGCCGCACGCGTCCTCGCCGCACTCGACCCCGCACTCGCCGAGCGCTACGAAACCACGCCGGACCTCAGCGCGACAGACCTGGTGCTGCGCCGTGCGCTCGCCCTGCGCGAACTCCTCGTCAGTGCCGCGGAGCGCAAGGCAACCGCGCTCATTCTCGATGACATGCACTGGGCCGACGAGTCATCCGCCGATGTCATCCTGGCCGCGCTCACGCGGCTCGCCGACTCGCCCCTGCTCGTCGTCGCCTCCGCGCGACCCGGGCGTCGCCTGCCACTTCCCGTGGAGCGCACCACGACGTTGGCACTGCCACCGCTCAGCGTCGAGCAATTCGAGCAGCTGGTCGCGAGCATCAGGCCGCTTCCTGCCGCAGCATGGGCGCGCACCGTGTGTCGCGCCCTGCATGCATCCAGCGCGGGGGTGCCGCTCTTCGGGATCCTGGCGTTGCGCAGCGCCGAGGATGCGGGCCTGCTGATCGCCGGCGAGCAGGAGTGGGAGTGCGAAAACCCCGCGGCACTGACTCGATCGCTCACGCACGCGAACGTCGCTTCACAGAGTCTGCGCGACCTGACGCCCACGGCCTTGCGCGCGCTCGCCCGGCTCGCGCTCGCTGGACGCGAGTTGCCGTGGTCCCTGCTCGCCGATTCGCTGGGCGCTGGCGGCGCAAGTGACATGGCATGGTCAGTGGCGGAACTCGAGCGACGGGCGCTCGCGACGCGGCACGGCGATCGGGTGGTCATCGCCCACGATCTCGTGGCTGACGCCGTGCTCGACGCCGTGACGCCCGACGATCGTCGGCAGTGGAGCCGGGAGCTGGCGCGCGAGATGATCGCCACTGGCCGTGGCCAGTGGCTCGAGCGCGGTGTGCGGCTGGCGGCAACAGCCGCAACGCCAGCCGAGATTGCGGCAATGCTCACGCCGGCACTGCGGAAACTTCCCGTGACGCCAGGGCAGTCATTGCGCCTGCTCGTCGGTGGCTGGCTCGGCCAGACCGGCGAGCAGCAGGCGATGGCGACGCGCGTCGCGCGACGCCTGCCGCTCGGCGTGCGGCTGCGCCCGTTTCGAAGACGCATCATGGCGGCAGTAGCAGTGGTACTCCTCGCCAGCGTTGCAGTCTCGTCGCGGTTCGCACGCGCGGAGCCAACGCCGGATGCGGTACTTCGCGTCATCTCTGTTACCGAAGCTGGACAGACGCAGGCCTTTGACGCACCGCTCTTCCTCGGCCAATGGAACGCGGCCAAACCGCTGCAGGCCGTTCGAACGGCGGCCGCGCGGGACTCGGGGCAGGTCTTCGGCCAGCCGGACGGTAGCAGGGTCTCACTCACGGCTCGAGCGAGACTCGTGGAGCAAGTGTTCGATGACTCCGGCGGCAGCGACGTCACGCGCATCGACGCCAGTGGTGCGCGACAGCGACTCACGAGTTTCCCGGGAGACGACATCCCGGGTGGATGGGCGCCAGATGGTCGTTTCGTCACATTCAATTCCTCGCGATGGAGCGAGCGTCGCCATCATCGGCTGGCGCGTTTGGATGTCGCGACGGGTGCCATTCGGCCACTGGGACGTGGAGAGGGACTGGAGGGGGGCGGACAGTGGAGCCCGGACGGTAGCCGCATAGCATTCCAGCGTACGTATCTGGACGCGAGGCCGAGCGAGATCTGTACGGCTGATGCGGACGGTACAGACGAATCGTGCACAACCGGTCTGAACGGAGCCGCCGCCTCGCTCATCGGCTGGGCGGATGCCACTCGAGTTTTCGTGACGATCACGGAGCCATCGGGGAATGCGGGTGTTTGGACCCTGGTTCCCGACAGCGGCTGGGCGACTCGAGTCGTCGTTCCCAACGCGCACTTCGCGACGCTGGCGCCGAACGGTCGGTTCCTCGCGTGGCGGGAGTCTGCGCAACGCCAGAGTAGGCTCCGCGTAGCTCCGGTGGCCGATGTGGGAAGAAGCCGCACAGTGAACATCGACACGGAAGCTGGATCTGATGGGACCCTGACGTGGTCCGTCGCCGGATTGCCTTCGCCATACGTGGAGTCGCTCGCCATCCGATCGCCGACGGACACGGTTGTCGTCGGCGTCCCGCACAGGCCGTTTCTCAAGGCGCGGTGGAGCGATGGCTCCGCCGCCAAGCCGCCACACGTGCACTGGTCCATCGCCGCCGGCAACGACGTTGTCGTGGACGCGCTCGGTACAATGCTGGCTTCGAGACCGGGAGCATTCGAGGTCCGCGCGTCCGCCGGAGGGTGGCGGACGGCGACCCGCCGATTCGTCGCGGTTGCGCGAACGTCAGAGGTGCTCTCGACCGAACGGTGGAGCCAGGGCACGACGAGGTGGCGGCTATTCGGCGACCCGCGGCCGCGCGTCGTGCGCGACGCACAACTCGGCCTGGCGCTGTCCAACGAAGGCGACGGAACGTACTTCAGCGGTGCATACAGGAGTCTGCCGCCGCTCACCGGCCGTGGTCTAGCCGTCGACGCGGTTGTCCGCACGCCCATCACGGAACTGCAGTGGCAGTCCCTCAATCTCAACGTGATGCCGCTGGCCAACCCGGAAGAGTTGGCACGCTGGGATCACCGCAGCGGTTACATCCCAAACGTGAGCACCACAGACGGACTGGCCTCGTGTGGGGTCGAATATCCGCGAGGCGACGGACTTGCCGCTCGGCGGAAGCTGTTCCTCCATGGGGACGAAGCGCTTGCGAGGGAGTACGACGCGCAACACCTCGAGAGGGGCAACTCTTGGCGCATTCGGATCCAGATCTTCCCGGATGGCCGATGCGGGGTCGCAGTCAACGGCGAGCCGTTGTTCAGCAGCAAAGCGCGGTTGAGTGTACCCTCAGCTCCGTTGCTCGTGACGTACGGGAACTCCTGGCATTCACGGATGCTTCTCGGGCCAATAACCGTTAGCAACGGCGTTCCGCACGGCGTCGACTGGTCACGTACGCTCCGCGCACCCGTCGCCGGCAAACGTCAGGCAGCGCTGGCACCAGACCGCGCCCGACACGCAGCGCCCCGTCCACCAAGGTGAACGGGGCGCTGCGATCAAGCGGAACGAAGCGGGGTTTTTGAAGCCCTGTCGAATGTTGAGCCCCTCACCCGGCCTTCCGACTTCCCCCAGTGAGGGCCTGTCGTCAGCTGAGA
>JAKAJN010000207.1 GCA_021813725.1 bacterium
CGCCGCTGCGGATCCTCGACGAACGACCGCAGGGCGAGATACCCCACAAAGATCAGGAAGAGCACCAGCGTGCTCGTGAGCCGTGCATCCCACGACCACCAGACGCCCCACGTCGGCCGGCCCCAGAGCATTCCCAGCACCAGGGTCAGCCCGCAGAACAGCGACCCCACCTCGGCCGACGACGCCGCCAGCAGGTCGGCGCGCTCGTCATCGCGCCAGAGGAAGTACACGGACGCCGCGAGCACGACGCCGAAGGCGGCGAACGTCACCCACGCGGCGGGAACGTGCACATACATCATCTTCTGCAGGTGCCCCATCATCGCGTCGGCGGGCGACGTCGCGACGGAATAGATCTGCGCGAAGACGAAGAAGAGGCAGGCGCCCCAGCCGAGCCAGGCGGGAGTCGCGCGCGGAGGACCAAACGGGGAGGATGCGGCGGGAGGCATGGGAAAGGTCAGACCTCGATCACGTATTCAAAGGCCACGAAGGTTGCCACGAGGAAGATCACGTCAAACGCCGCGAGCATCTGCACCCACGCCGCCGACTCCTGCATCACGTCACCGAACAGCAGTGCCTTGGTGGCCGACATCGCGGCCAGCAGCACCGGGATGAGCATCGGATAGAGCAGCAGCGGGAGCAGCACCTCGCGCGCCCGGCTGCGGCTCGACATCGCCGAATAGAACGTGCCGAGCACAACGATGCCGACGACGCCCAGCATCATCACGCCGACAATCGCCGGCCACGCAGGGGGAACCGTCACCGAGAAGAGCACGATCCCCACCGGCACGACAATCGCGAGCATCAGCGTCACGAAGATCAAGTTGGCAATCAGCTTGCCGGCGAAGATCGCCCAGCGCGCGCCGGGGTACAGCAGGAGCGATTCGAGCGCGCCGCCATCCAGCTCCACCTGATACGACCGGTTGAAGGCGAGTACGCCGGCAAAGAGCACCGCAAGCCAGAGTGCGCCCGCGGCCGCGTCCTTGAGCGCCGGACCGTCGGGGCCGAGCGCGAGTCCGAAGAGCACGAGGATGGTGACGCCGAGCGCGGCGACGGAGTTGAAACCCGCCTTGGAGCGCCGCTCCGTGGTCAGGTCTTTCCACACGATGGCGCGGATGCGCCGGACGTCGTCGCGGAAGGCCATCAGGAGATCCCCGCCGCGCCCGCGGGCAGCGTGATCGCCTGCGGCGACGCGCCGTGCAGCAGGTCCTCGGCTGTCGGCACGTGCACGCGGCCGTCGCGGATGGTGACCGTGCGGTCGAGCACGCCCTGCGCCGGCACCAAGTCGTGCAGCACCACGACCGCCGCGCCGCCCGCCGCGTTCAGTTCGTGAATGAAGCTGTTCATGAGCGCGATGCCCGCCACGTCGAGGTTGTTGTACGGCTCGTCGAGGAGGAGCAGGCGCGGGCGCTGCAGGATGAGGCGGGCCAGCGAAAGACGTCGCTGCATGCCGGCGGAGAATCCGCGGACGCGCTCGTGCGTGACATGCGTCAGTCCGACGCGCTCGAGCGCCGCGTCGATGTCGGCGGCCGGAAAGCCGAGCATCGTGGCGGCGAAGGCCAGGTTCTCGCGCGCGGTCAAGTCGTCGTAGAGTCCCGGGACGTGGGAGAAGAAGCCCACGTGATGGCGCACATCATCGCCTTCTGTCTTGACGTTCGAACCGTAGACGAAGCAGTCGCCGGCCGAGGCCTTGAGCAGCGTGGCGACGATGCGCATGAAAGTGGACTTGCCGCAGCCGTTGTGGCCAAGGAGGCCGACCATCTCGCCGGCGCGCACCTGGAGATTGATGCCGCGCAGCACCCAGCGGGCGCCAAATCGGCGCGCCACCCCGCGCGCGTCGAGCGCGAGATCAGGGGAGCGGAGGGGGGCGGCGCTGGTCACGCAAGAAAAGAGTGCAATTGCTTCCTTGTTTGCCAGACGCAGGATGCCGATTTTCTGTACGGTTTTGCCCTACGTAGTAACACTATATGGCATAACGAGTTGAACGTTTATTCGTACAATCATATACCGGGGTTTCGTTGTGCGGTTGTGAGAAAGAGAATGACAGAAAAATAGAAGACGGGGATCGGCACAGGCGCCGATCCCCGTCTTATGAATGGAGCGTATCGGGTTCGAACCGATGACCCCCGGCTTGCAAAGCCGGTGCTCTCCCAACTGAGCTAACGCCCCGGGGTGTGGAAATCTAAGTGGGTGTGGGCGGGGCAACCAGACGGGAGACGGGAGACGGGAGACGGGAGACGGGAGACGGGAGACGGGAGATGGGAGACGGAAGACGGAAGTCGAGATGCCGCGGATTATACGCAGCCTTGTGAGGGCCCCACGCGTTTCGGCGGCCCGATGGCTCGAGTGGACCGCAGCCGGAACGTCGCCGGTCGCTGCAACCTCGGGATTGTAGCCGCGACACAACGGTGACGCATCGGATCACGGCCGGGGCCAACGTCCTCGCATGCATCCACTCCATCGACTTGAGGTCTACGCGCAGGCCAGGCTTCTCGCCGAGGCATGCCGGCAACACACGCAGCGCCTGCGGGATCGGGACCTGCACTCGCAGTTGCTCCGTGCGGCCCGGTCTATCGCCGCGAATCTCGCCGAAGGGGCGGGCAGCGAGTCACAAGCTACCTTCGCGAAGTACATCGCCATCGCGCTTGCCTCCGCGAGGGAAACACAGTGTCACCTCGACTTCGCGCGCGACGCAGGCGGCCTCACGACAGCGGCCCACGTTGAGATCACCGACCGACTGAACAACCTTGCACCGCGTCTCATTCGCCTGCTCGCCGCCGTGCGGGCGAATGCACAGCGGCGGCCCAGGGATGTCCCCTAGCCCGCCGCATGCCTTCCGTCTTCCGTCTTCCGTCTCCCGTCTCCCGTCTCCCGTCTCCCGTCTGCCTTTTACTCGTGCGCCGGCAGCGGCTCCATCGTCTCCGGATCGCACGGCACCTGCACTTCATCGCGGAACTCCGACGTCATCAGGAAGACCCGCATCTTGGGGAAGCCGTCCATGAACTGCGAATACAGCCATCCAAACGCACCGAGGTAGCCGATGAACACCGCAAGCTCCCACACGCCCAACGGCAGGCTGCCGCGCGGCGTCGGCCCATAGATGGACGGATACACCTCAGTGTAGCGCGCCAGCCAGAGCCCGATGAACGACGACGCGGCGAAGACCATCATCGTCGGCGTCCACAGCTTGGCCTTCACGCTGAGCAAACCGAAGAAGGGGAGCGTGAACACCAGCATCGCCACCGACACGGTCACGGCCTTCCACGCGCCCGTCAGGCGCAGCGTGAAGAAGTGCGTCTCCTCGGGCATATTGCCGTACCAGATGACCAGGTACTGCGAGAAGGTGAGGTAGCCCCAGAAGGCGGTGAAGGCGAAGCAGAGCTTGCCGATGTCGTGGAACTGCTTTTCGGTGATGAGGTCCTGCGCACCCAGGTGCGCACGGAAGGCGCGCACGAGGAAGCTGAAGATCATCAGCGCCACGAGCCAGCCGCCCATGAAGACCTGCCAGCCGTACATCGTGCTGAAGAAGTGGTAGTCGAGCGACATGGAGTGGTCCCAGGCCATCACGACCCAGCCGAAGCCGAAGAGCAATGCCATCACGACCGCCATCCACCCCTGGCGGCTGTGCGTGCTGTGCAGCTCGCGGCGCTCATCGCGGAAGCCGTTCCGCATGGCCGCGCGCAGGCCGGCAGCCCACGACGCGCCGCGCTCGGGGCT
>JAKAJN010000208.1 GCA_021813725.1 bacterium
CGGCTTCAGCTTGCCCCCGATATAGGGCGCAAGGAACTTCGGCAGGTGATCCACGGATTTGTCCGCGAGGCGCACCTCCGTGACGTCAGGTTGGTGCAGCAGGTCATAGGCGCACGCGGAGCCCTGCAGCCCGGCGCCAAGCACGAGCATGTTCATGGGAGACGATGGGTTCGAGTGAAAACCGATGCGTTACGCCGGGGGCTGGAAAGGAAATCTATCCCGAGGGGCGCCTCCGTGCCGCCCGTCGCTGTGCGCCGGCTGAGCATCGCTCAGCGCGTCGCGTCCGCCCAGATCACGCCGCGTCGCAGGTCCACCGTCCAGCGCTGTCCGCGTAACGCCGCGCGTCCTGCCGGTGAGGTGATCGGCACCGGCGCCTCACCCGATCGCCACGCGAGATGCACGTCCGGAAACCCCAGCAGAAACGGAATCCCCGCGGCGCCCGGCGGCTCGTTGACGCGTCCCGTGCGCCGCAGCGTGACCATCCCCGCCCGCGCGTCCACAGTCGGTGCGAGCAAGGCGAAGACGTCAAACCCCAGGCGTGCGCGTCCCGCGCCAAGCGACGAATCGATGCGCACTGGAATGTTCCGCAGTACGAGCTCACCTATGGCAATCTCGGGCAGCACGCCGAGCGGCCCCCGGCGATCATCGCCCAGCAGTTCCACCATCCCCGCGCCGCGGCGCAGCCCCGGGAGCACCACCCCCTCTTTCCGGGGATCCACGTCGGCCCATACGGTGTCGGTGCCGAGCACCATCGGCAGGCGACCCAGCGCGCCGAACTCCAACGGTGCAAACGGCACCACGGTGGAGTCGGGTCCGACGGCGTTCGTTGGACGATTCACGAGCGCTGCGGCGCGGGTCCGTTCGCCCGGAGTCAACGGCGATCCCGGCAGCGCCGCCAGCGACGGCCAGTCCCGCATCCAGGTGTAGATGTGCTGAAGCCGCGCCGCGATGGCGCTGGCGTTCCCACCGAAGAGCCGCGCCTCCTCGAGGAGCACGGCGCCGGCTTTCAACTGTCCCCGCGACGCCATCCACTCGCCAAGCGCGGCGCGCGCCATCGGATCGCGCGGCGTGCGTCGCAGGGCCTCATACAGCCGGCGCTCGGCGGCCGCGACATCGCCGGCACCTGCTTCCGTCACGGCGCGGGTCGTCCGCGGGTCCTGTGCAGCGGCGACCGGGGCGAGGCACGCGACCAGCACCCACCAGGCGCGGCCGAGCGCGATGCGCATCCTCCCGCACGGCCGCGCATCGCGCCCAACCGGCGGTGTGGCCGCACGGTCTGCAGCGTGCCTTGTCATCAGCGCCGCCCGCCAGTCCAGATCGCCACGACACCGCACGAGCCGTACTTCGCCGAGCCGACGAGCGGGATCAACTCGCCCGGCGCCTGCGCGGCGCTCGCATACATCTCGATCGCGGCGACGGCATTCACATCCACGACATCTTCGATGGTCACGTAGCCATTCCGCACGGCCGGCTGCAACAGCATGCCATCAAGGAAGACCGACACCGGGCATCCGCCGCGCCCGATCAGGTATGCGGCGCGGCCGGCTCCGGTCACCTTCAGCACACGACGGCCGCGGAAGACGTCGAGTATTCGCGCACCCGCTTGGCCTTCAAGCTCTTCGGGCGTGACGAACTCCGCATTGAAGGCCCCGCGTTGCGCCCGGAGCATGCGATCGTAGAACCCGCTGGCCTCCAACGTGGTTCTGGTGCCGGGCGCGACAACAGACACGGCCGCCAGCGTCTGCGCGAAGGCGCGCAGCGTCGCCTCGTAGTCGCCGACCGCGGACCTGCCGATGCGTCCCGCGAATGGTGCGTAGCCGATCCGACGCAGCACCACGTGAACCGAGTCCCCCGGTGCATCAAGGAACACGCGACCACTGTCGTCGGTCACGCGTCCCCGGCCACCCTCGACCGCCACGAACGCGTGTGGAACCGGCGAGCCGTGCTGATCGCGCACCCGAACCACCGCCCCCCTCGTCTGCGCGATGGCACTTTGCGGCGGCTCCACGCACCAAACGGCCAAGAAGAGGGACATCACCCGCAGTGCCAGACACCGGCGGGTGCCACGCCGCGACAACTCGCGCATCACTTTGCCGTGCATACCGCGAGCAATGCGAGGGCGGGATCGCACCGCACGCTCACCGGCGCAATCGCATACGTCCCCGACAATGTCAGCGCCTGGCTGCTCATCGCGTCGACCGCCACGCGCTCGCGATGCACGATGCCCGACGCGTCCACCAGCTCCACCGGAAGTGTCAGGCGATACGGGCCGAAGCGCGTGCCCTGCTCCACGAGCAGCGTGACCCGCCCCGTTGCGGGATCCCAGGCGAACGAGGTGCGCAGCTCCGCCCACCCCGGCCTGCGCAGCCACTGATCGAAGAACCAGCCGAGATCGCGGCCGGACGCGCTCTCGACCGCCGCCTGCAGGTCCTGCGTCATGGCGTTGCCGTGCCGGTGCGCGGTGAAGTAGCGGCGCAGGCCGGTGAAAATCGCGCTGTCGCCCACCTCGTCGCGCAACATCCGCAGCACGAACCCGCCCTTGGGATACGAGTTCTCGTTGAGCAACCGGTTCGGATCCGTTTCCACGCTGTCGATCACCGCACGGCGCGTCACGACGTCGGCGCGCAGCACCGCGCGGCGCATGTCGGCCATCTCCGCCGCGTACGCGCTGTCCCCGTGCGCGTGCTCTGCCCAGAGCGCCGCAAAGAAGGTGGCGAATCCCTCGCTCAGCCAGATGTGCGCCCACTCCCGCTCGGTGACCGCATCGCCGAACCACTGGTGCGCAGTCTCGTGGGCGATGAGGCCCTCCGCGATGCCGTCCCGCTGCCGAAAGCCCCGGTCGTAGTAGAAGATCGCCGAGGGATTCTCCATTCCGCCATAGCGCGTGCTCGTCTGGAGGTGACCGAGCTTTTCGTACGGAAACGCGCCGATGGTGCGTGCGTAGAACTCCACGATGCGGCCGGCGCTGACGAAGTGCCCGGGCATCCACACCGCCTGCTCCGGCGCCGTCCACACCATCTGGGGCACGCATCCGCCGTCCTCGGCGAAGCCGCAGGCCGTCTCGCCGAGACGGTACTTCGTCAGCGGCGCCACGGCGATGACCATGCCGTAGGTGGGAATCGGCCGTGTGGTGCGCCACGTGGTCGTGATGCGGGAATCCGGATTCGTGTCCACGCGGACGAGCGCGCCGTTTGCCACCACCGACCGACCGGGCGGTGCCGTCACAATGAAGCTCACGCTCGCCTTGCGCGAGGGATGGTCCTGCGTCGGCAGCCAGTAGCGTGCCCGATCGGGAAAGTTGTCGCCGAAGGCCGCCCAGCGGCCGGCGGAGTCATTCCTGATGATCAGGCCGTCCGCCGGCTCGCCATCATAGACCAATCCAAGACAGCGCGTCTCGCGGCTCGCGGCGGGCACCACCACCTTGAGCACACCCCCTTGATGTGCGAACGGCACGGGAATGCGCTCGTCCGCGCAGCCGACCCACGCGCTGGAGACTCGCATCGCGTCGTCCAAGTCGAGCCGAATCGTGTCGGTGGCCAGCATCGTGGCAAAGGTCAACCGCGCCCCGCCGGCGATGTGCTTCCCCTGCACGGGCAGGTCGAGCGCAAACTCGTAGTGCGACACCGCCGGTTGCGTCGCGGCTGGCGACTCCGCGCCGGTCGGCCGCTGCGCGGTGG
>JAKAJN010000209.1 GCA_021813725.1 bacterium
GGGCGTCGTGGTGATGGAGCGCACCGACCAGCCGCTCGCCGTCGACCCGCCAATGCTGCGCGAGATCCGGGCCGCGCTGGCCAAGGGGATTGAGAACGGCCGCAAGGCCGGATCGCACCCCGGCCTGCACGCCCTGCGTCCCGAACAAGTGCCCGACTTCTACTCGGCGTGCTTCGGACTCGGCAGCCGCGACCTCCAGCCGGGCGACATCGTCGCCGCGGTCAACAACATGCTCCCGGGCGGCGCCGGCCGCCGCCAGTTCTACCTCGGCATTGACTTCATCCGCGAAGGGACGAAGCTGCCGAAGCTCCAGATTTGGCAGGAGACGCTGACCGACAAGTACCCGCATATCGAAGCGCTCGCCCTGCCGTCGGCCGCGAACATCAACCTGCTGCCGAAGGGCTCCACCGCGCTGCGCATCCACTCGGTGGGCGGCTGGGGCGCGATCACGATGGGCAAGAACCTGTCGATGACCGCGTTCGAGCTGTTCGACATGCACATCAAGGCGAACCCGAAGTACGGCTCGGAGAAGAAGGGACAGCCGACGACGTTCTACGCCGTGCTGGCGCACGAGCCAATTCGGCTCAACTGCGAGCTCAAGCACGTGGATGTGGTGCTGTCGCCTGACCCGAACGTCTTCCGCCATAGCGACCCGCTGGCCGGCCTGGCGGAGGGCGGCGTCTTCGTCATCCAGACGGACTTGGCGCCCGAGGCGTTCTGGCAGACGTTGCCGGCGACGGCGCGCCGCACGATCATCGACCGGAAGATCAAGATCTTCTGCCTCGACGCCTTTGCCATCGCGATGAGCGAGGCCTCCGACGCCGAACTGCGCTATCGCATGCAGGGCGCGGCGTTCATGGGCGCCTTCTTCCGTACCTCGCCGCTCCTCGAGCGCGAGAAGCAGAGCGAAGAGGCGTTGTTCAAGGGCATCGAGAAGCAGCTGCAAAAGAAGTTCGGCGCCAAGGGCGCCCGCGTGGTGGAGGACAATGTGCGCGTCATCCGCCGCGGCTACGACGAGGTGAAGGCGGTGACCCCCGTCGGCGGCGACTTCGCCGAAGAGAAGGGGGCGGTGCCGCACATGCCGGTGCTGCTCGAGGCCGAGCAGGAGCCGGGCGTTGGCCACGAGGGACGCTTCTGGGAGCAGGTCTGCGCCATCTGCAAGATCGGGCAGGATGGCATCGCCGATCCGTTCGCCGCCATCAGCGCGATTCCCGCCGCCACTGGCGCGGTGCGCGACATGAGCGGCGTGCGGCTCGAGGTGCCGGAATTCCTCCCCGAGAAGTGCACGGGATGCGCGCAGTGCTGGACGCAGTGCCCTGATTCGGCGATTCCGGGGCTCGTCAACAGCTTCGAGGACGTCCTCTACGCCGCCGTCGACGCGGCGACCAACGGCGTGCGCATGGAGCGCATCCGCCCGATGGTGAAGAACTGGGCCAAGGAGACGCAGAAGCTCCTGCAGAAGGATGCGACGATGAAGGTGCCCGACGCCTTCGCCAAGGCGTACGAGAACGTCGCGGGCAAGATGGGGTGGGATGCGGAGCGGCGCGCGGCGACCGACGTGGAATTCCACGCCGTGCAGGCGCGGCTGGCGGCGTTCCCGCTGGCGCGCACCAAGCCGTTCTTCGATGCCCTCGAAGGGAAGGCGAAGGGGACGGGTGGCCTGCTGTCGGTCACGGTGAATCCCGAGACGTGCAAGGGGTGCAACCTCTGCGTTGAAGTCTGCCCCGACGGCGCGCTGCAGACGATCAAGCAGGACGAGCCATCGCTCGCCAAGCTGCGCAGCAACTGGGAGATGTGGAACAAGCTCCCCGACACCGACGACCGCTTCATCAACGTCAGCGACGTGGATGAGGGCATTGGCGTCCTGTCCTCGCTGCTCTTGAAGAAGACGACCTACCGTGCGATGGTCGGCGGCGATGGCGCCTGCATGGGATGCGGCGAGAAGACCGCCGTGCACCTGATCCTGTCGGCCATCTTCGCGTCGATGACGCCGAAGGTCGCCAAACAGGTGGCCCACATCGACACGCTGATCAGCGGGCTCGAGGAGAAGGCGCGCGACATCGTCGGGTCGACCACCGACCTGGCCGCGGCGATGAGCGGCAAGGGCGACGCGGTCAAGCTCGACGCGGCACACCGCCATCAGCTCGAACTCATCGGCAAGGCGCTGAGCGAGCTGAAGGACCTCCGCTGGCGCTACACCGACGGCCCGGGCGGCAAGGGACGGGCGATGGTCGGGATGGCGAACTCCACCGGCTGCTCGTCGGTGTGGGCCTCCACCTACCCGTACAATCCGTACCCGTTCCCGTGGGTGAACCACCTGTTCCAGGATGCGCCGTCCGTTGCCATCGGTCTGTTCGAAGCGCACATGCGCAAGATGGGCGACGGCTTCATCGCGATTCGGCGCGCCGAGAAACTGGTGGACGGCTCGTACGACCACGTGGCCGATGAGGCCTGGTTCAAGGCCTTCACGTGGCAGCAGTTCACCGATGACGAGTTCTTCCTCTGCCCGCCGATCATCGCGATGGGCGGCGACGGGGCGATGCTCGACATCGGCTTCCAGAACCTCTCGCGCCTGCTCGCGTCGGGCAAACCGTTGCGCGTGGTCATTCTCGACACGCAGGTGTATTCAAACACCGGCGGCCAGGCCTGCACGTCGGGCTACACGGGGCAGGTGGCCGACATGTCCGGCTTCGGCAAGGCGCAGCACGGTAAGACCGAGACGCGCAAGGAAGTTGGGCTGATCGGCATCGCGCACCGCAGCACGTTCGTGCATCAGTCGTCGCAGGCCGCCGCGTCGCACCTCATTGCCGGCGTGCTCAAGGGACTGCACAAGCGGCGTCCGGCGCTGTTCAACATCTACACGCCCTGTCCGGTGGAGCACGGCCTCGCCGACGACTGGTCGCAGGAAGCGGCGCGCTTTGCGCTCGAGAGCCGCGCGTTCCCGTTCCTCACCTACGATCCAGACGCGGGCCCGTCGTTCGCCGACTGCCTCTCGCTCGAGGGCAATCCGTCCGTCGACACCGACTGGCCGACGTACGAGCTCATCTATCTCGATGAGGAAGGCAAGGAACAACGGCTGGAAGTGCCGCTCACCGTCGCCGACTGGGCGGCCACCGAAGCGCGCTTCAAGCAGCACTTCTCCGAGCTGCCGCAGGACCTCTACGAGTATGCGGTGCCGTTTGACCAGTATCTGAAGCTTTCCGTCGAGGAGCGCGCCACGAAGACCGCGTTCATCTACGCGGTCAACAAGAAGCGCCGCCTGCGCCGGTTGAAGGTGTCGCCGGAGATGGCGCTGCTCGCGCTCGAACGCCTGCAGCACTGGCATCAGCTGCGCGAACTCGCGGGCATCGTGGTTTCGGACACGGCACGCAACACGGTGTCGGGCGAGATCGAGGCCGAGTTCGAGGCCAAGATGAACGCGCTGCGCGCCGAGTACGAGGCGCGGATCGCGCAGATCCAGCGCGAGTATCCGCAGCAGCTGGCGCGTCGGCTGGCCGAAGGAATCATGCGGCACGGCGGCAGCGGCGCCATCAACGAACTGCTCGCTACGCTGCCAGCGGTCGAACCGTCGTCGGGCAACGGCGCCACGGCGCCCGCGCCCGCCGCACCCGCTCCGGCGACCGTCGCCACCGCACCGGCGGCCGCTCCCGCCGCCGCCGCGGTGGC
>JAKAJN010000210.1 GCA_021813725.1 bacterium
GGAGATTCACGGAGAACTGCAACTTCTTGGGGGGAACTGCGCTCGCCACTCGACGCCGTGCGTGGCGCACTGTCGTTCCAATAGGTCTTGCAGTTGTGGTTCTCCGTGTATCTCCGCGTCCTCCGTGGTGAGCTGTTGCAGTTAGAGCACCGGCGCCACGATCTCCGCGAACGCCGCCCGCGCCCGGTTCAGACGGCTCTTCACCGTCCCCAGGTTGCAGTTGGTCATCTCGGCGATTTCCTCGTACGACCGCCCGTCGAGCTCCCGCAGCACGAACACCTGGCGATGGTGCGCCGGCAGCCGCTTGACCGCCGCGTCCACCAGCTCCCGCAGGTGGCGGCGCTCGAAGGCGTCGTCCGGGCGCGCCGAAGAATCCTCGAACTCCAGCGGCCGGTCCTCGTCTTCCCACCCCGAGGTCATCGTCTGGAAGTAGACCAGCGGGTTCCGCGACCGGTTGCGCAGCTCGTTCTTCGCCAGGTTCGACGCGATCGTGTAGATCCACGTCGAGAACTTCTTCGACCGGTCAAACCGCCCCAAGTGCCGGTGCACGCGGATGAACACTTCCTGCACCAGGTCTTCCGCGCGCTCGCGGTCACCCACCGTGCGGTAGACGAAGTTCAGCAGTCGCGTCTGGTAGCGCTCCACCAGCACGTCGAACGCCAGGCTGGCGCCATCGAGATACGACGTGACCAGCTGATTGTCGTCGAGCGCCTGAAGATCTGCCCGACGGAACGGGACCAGGGGCTGAACCTTGAGAGCCGTCTGTTTCATCTGCTCCTCCATAGGGGCGAGGCCAGCTTCTGCCCCTCTGGTAGAGCAGGGTCCATGCCAACGAATGTGATGACAGACAAGAAAGGCAAGTCATTGATAAACAATGACTTGCCAAAATCTACCCCAAGATACTCGTCTGTTTTTCTAGAAGTCGTCGTCCTAATTAAAGGACACAACGACTAAGAAACTGGCCTCCCAGTTCCCACGCCCGCCCCTCGTCCCTAAGCCCCCACCCCCTCTCCGTCCCCCTACCCCCGGCAGTAAAACCCCGCCACAAACAGTATCCCGTACCCCGTCTTCAAATCCTCAATCTCCCCACTCCTCACCATTTCCAGCGCCTTCGACATCGTCACCGGATACGCCTCGACAAACTCATCGGGATCAAACTGCGTCTCGTGACGCGTGATTCCGTACGCCACAAACAGGTGCAGCTTCTCGTCCGTGAACCCCGGCGTCGTGTACCCCGACGCCAGCGGCTCCAGATGCTCAGCCACGCATCCCGTCTCCTCCCGCAGTTCGCGCGCCGCGCACTCGGCGGGCGTCTCGCCGGCATTCGGGCGTCCGGCGGGCAGTTCGTACAGATAGCCGTTGGTCGCGTAGCGATACTGACGTACCAGCAGGAGCTGGGGATCCTCCCCGTGCGGGTCGCTCAGGAACGGCACCACCACGCTCGCGCCACTGTGCCGGATGATCTCCTGCTCGCCGATCCGTCCGTCGGGAAATCGCACCTGATCCACGTTCAGCGTGACCACGCGCCCGTCGAAGACTCGGCGACTGCTCACCGTCCCCGTGGATGGCGTCGCATCCTGCGGTCCGTCGGTCGAACTGCCACTCGTCAACGCGCTCATTGCTCTTCTCCTTCGTCCGCCGCGGTCACGATCGGCGATCCGAGGTTCAGCGCCGCGAGCGGCGCCGTGATCGCATCGGCATCGCCGACGGCGAGAATCTGCAGTGCCTCGGGGTGCAGATGGGCACGCGCCACGCGCAGCACATCCTCCACGGTCACCGCGCTGATGCGATCGCGATACGTGCTGAAGTAGTCGTCGGGCAGTCCGTGCACCGTGGCCAGCGCCAGCGCCGCCGCTACCGCGCCCGTCGTCTCGTAGCGAATCGGGAAGACCCCCGCGAGGTAGTTCGTCGCCAGATCCAATTCGTCGGCGCTCACCGGCGACTCGCGCATCCGGTCAATCTCGAGCAGGATCTCGCGTACCGCGGCGTCCGTCACTTCGGTCTTCACCGCGCTCCCCACCACGAACGGCCCCGCCGCGCGCCGCCAGTCGAAGCCGGAGTGCGCGCCGTACGTGTACGCGTGCGCCTCGCGCAGGTTCAGGTTGATCCGCGATGAGAACAGCCCGCCGAGTATCGCGTTCATCACCACGACGTCGAAATAGTCGCGATGCATGCGCGGCAATCCCACGTGTCCGAGGCGCAGTTCCGACTGCGGTGCATCTGCCTTGGAGACGACGTGTACCTCGCGTCTCGGCGTCCGGCTCGATGCCTGCACCGCCCGCGCCCGCGTCCCGCCGCGCGACCAGGCACCCAGCCGACGCTCGGCGACCGCACGCACCTGCTCCACAGTCACGTCTCCGCTCACGATCAGCGTCGCCGTCTCCGCGCCATAGCGCGCGGCGTGTTCCGCGCGCGCTTGTTCCGCGCTCAACGCGCGCACCGAGGTGGGCGTCCCGCCTGCCGAGCGCGCAAAACGTGACGACGGCGCGTAGACCGCGCGCGCAAAGCGTTCGTCGGCCAGCCCGCGCGGCTCCACGCGCTGCTGCAGCAGCTCGGCCAGTCGCTCCGCCTTGAGCCGTTCCACATCACCCTCGGCGAAGCGCGGCGTCATCAGCACGTCGGCCATCAGCGCCATCGCGTCGTCGAATCGCGCCGGTGTCACCGTCAGTTGCACGCTCGCTTCATCCCAGTCGGCGCCGCTCTCCACCGACGTGCCCAGCCGTTCGAAGGCATCGGCCAGCGCCGGGCCATCGAGGTCAACCGTCCCCTCGGCCAGCGCCGCGGCGGTGAGCATCGCCAGACCTTCGTGTCCGGCGGCGTCGCCGGCCGCGCCGGCATCGACAATGGCAATCACCGACACCAGCGGCAGGCGCCGCATCGGGGCTACGATCACGCGAAGCCCGTTGCCGAGCGTGAACGTCGTCGCCGACGGAAACTCGTACGGTCCCGGCACTCCCGGGCGCGGGCGCGTCGTGGTCATTGCGCTTCCTCCGCTCCGGCGCGCGGCACGTACACCAGCGATGCCCGATTGTCCTCGCCCAGGTAGTCGCGCGCGAAGGCGGTCACATCGGCGACGGTGATCGCTCGATACTTGTCGAGCTGCTCGTTCACCAGTCGTGGGTCGCCCTGCAGCGTCGCGAACTTCGAGATCGCGTCGGCGCGATCGCCCGCGGTTTGCATCGCCGACACAAAATCCGTCTCGAGCAGCGCCTTCGCCCGGTCCATTTCGTCGTCCTGCACGCCCTCGTTGCGCAGGCGATTCACTTCGCCCACCACCGCCTCCTCCAACGTCGCGGCATCTGTTCCCGGTCGCGCCGTCACGTCGGCCACGAAGAGATCGGCCCCTTTCGACAGATCCCACGTGAACGCGCTCACCTCGCTCGCCAGTTCGCGCTCGCGCACCAGCGTGCGATAGAGCCGACTCCCGCGACGCTGGCCGAGCACGGCGGCGCAGAGACTCCCCGCGTAGTGCCCCGGCGTGCCGAAGGCCGGCGCGCGAAATGCCAGAAAGAGGCGCGGCAGCATCACGTCGTCTTCCACAACCGCGCGCGTCCATCCGCCGAACGTCCGCGGCAGGTCCATCGGCGGAAGCGACGGCC
>JAKAJN010000047.1 GCA_021813725.1 bacterium
CACGTCCTGACTTGTGTTCCTATGGTTCTCGAGAGCTAAAATGTACTTATAATATGTATTATGTAAACTAACTCACGTGGATAACACCACCAAGGGTGGAAATCACTATTCCCCGCGACTGCATAAACTTAGACAAGTGCTGTCGCCTTGGTGTCGTTATCCTGCGGGGACAAACAATGGGCGGATGGCAACTCGCCACCCGCCCGACAGACCAACCGCAGCTGCTGAGCTACAGTTCGGCGGTTCTCCCCTCGTAAACGACCCGCGCCTCGCCGCTCAAGCTTGGCCAGACGTGACCATCCTCCTTTCGGCGCAACGTCACGGTCAGCGTCCGCTCCGACCTGGTGCGGAGACGGACCACCCGACCGGCCAACCCCCAGGCGTTCAGCAACGTCGCTGTGGCCACTGCCCCGGTGCCACAGGCGAGCGTCTCGGCTTCGACACCACGCTCATACGTCCGGATCGAGAACTCGTCGGGCGTTAGAGTCGGCGCCACGAAGTTGACGTTGGCGCCGTGCTTCAGGCGGCGATCAAGCCGAAGGAGGCGCCCACGGCCCACTACATCAACACTGGACGTATCGTCAATGAGGACTACAAGATGCGGCACGCCCGTGTTGGCGAACCCGATGCGGTGCTCGCCCGCTATGCGTTCGAACACGGTTTCAAGTTGGAGGTCGTGCACCATCTGCAGGTCGATCTCTGGCTTGCCGTCCCGAAAGTGACCGGTCATTGCCCCGGCGTCGGTCTCGAAATGGCACGTTCCATCGCCGATGATGCCCAGCTCCCGGGCCAACCGCACGCTACAGAGCGACGCGTTACCGCAGAGCTCGCCAAGGCTCCCATCGCGGTTGAAGTAACGTATTCTAAAGGCTTGATATGTATCGCTTTGTAAGAATACAACCCCGTCCGCCCCAATTCCCGTGCCGGTCGCGCAAAGCTTGCGCACAGCGTCGGGATTGTCGAGTTCGTGCGCCACGCCAGAGTCGGAACGGGCATCGAAGAAGATGAAGTCGTTCCCCGACCCCGACATCTTGTAGAACGGGTGCCCACTCGGAATGCTCATAGCTGTCCCGTGAGGTGCCACCACCGGAGGCGCCACACCATGAAGATCGCCTCACGCACGATGTGGCCGCTCATTTTACTGTCGCCGACGGTGCGATCGGTAAACACGATGGGGATTTCCCTGCCACGGAATCCCTTGTGGAACGCGCGGAACGACATCTCGATCTGAAAGGCGTACCCGTTGGAGCGTACCTTGTCGAGATCGATGGCCGCCAGCACGCGCCGGTGGAAGCACTTGAAGCCCCCGGTGCCGTCCCAGAGCTTCAGTCCAGTGACGATGCGCGCGTAGATGTTGGCGAAGTAACTGAGCATCAGGCGTCGCATCGGCCAGTTCACCACCGTCACGCGCCCGTCGAGGTACCGCGAACCAAGCACGAAGTCGGCTTCCTGCGCCGCAGCGAGAAACTCGGGAAGGTGCCGGGGGTCGTGCGAGAAATCGGCGTCCATCTCGAAGATGTACTCGTAGTCGCGCGCCAGCGCCCAGCGGAATCCGTCGCGGTAGGCGGTGCCGAGCCCCATCTTCCCCGGTCGGCGCAGCAGGTGCACGCGCGGGTCGGACCGGCCGATCTCCGCGACCAAGTCGCCAGTCCTGTCCGGCGAGTTGTCGTCCACGACGAGCAGTTCCAGGCGCGCGTCCTTCTCCAGCACCTGCGCAATGAGCGTCGGGATGTTCTCGCGCTCGTTGTACGTGGGGACGATGACGAGGGCCTTCTCAGGCATGGCGATCCTTGGTCAGTCGGCGGTCAGCGGCAAGGCCGGCAACGGCGATCAGCGTGCTCAACAGCAGCGCGAGGTACGTGACGGCGCGCCCTCTATGATATGTCGCGTTGTCGAACGAGAACTCCACCGTCGTGGCGCCGGCGGTGAGCGGGACGCCCATCAGCACGTAGTCGGTACGGTAGACGTCGGCGGGCTTGCCGTCCACCCGCGCGGTCCAGCCCGGATAGTAATTCTCCGACGCCACCAACGCCGACCCGGCCGGCGCCGGCGCGCTCAGCTTCACCGCGAACGCCCCCGGGCGATACCCCGTTGTGGTCGTCGTGATGGGTAACGCTGCCGGCAGCGCCGTGAGCGGCGGCGCTTGCAGGGCCGCCGACGTGTCCATGATGGCGACCTGGTACGTCGCAAACGTCGGCAGCGTCGCGGCCTGCAGCACCACATCGTCCGGGTACTTCGCGATGACTGGTGCCACCCAGGCAAACGGGCGTTCGCCGGCGAGCTTATACAATGAGACTCGAGTGCCGGCGGCATTCGTCACCGGTCCCGCCACACGCTCGGCGCCATCTATCGGCAGCGTGTCGGTGTTGGTGAGCATGTAGTTGATGTTCATCAGTTGCCAGAACGAGGGATTGAGACGCGCACTGTACCCCTCGTCCTTCTTGCCGAGCGCCTGATAGCGGCCGAGTTCGTTGCCGTGATAGCCGGTCACGGAGCGAATGCCGTGCACCATCAGGCCGTCGCCCATCAGCTCCGGATCGTGTGGTGCGACGGGATTGCCATCGGGCACCGCGAAGACGGCCACGCGGGTCGGCTCCTTGATGTTGCGCAGGTAGTCGACGGCGGCGTCGCTGGCGTAGAGCTTCGACGCAGGGGGTGAGAACATCCAGTACTGCTTCTCGATGCTCCACAGGTCGGCGGCGAGCAGGACCGGCAGCGCGAGTGCCACCTGCCGCACGGTGCCAACCCCACGCGCGAGCGCGATGATCATGCCGGCGCCGAGCGCCACAAAGAGGAACGACCGCCACGCGCCGACAGTGACGTTGGAGGCATTGGCGAGCACCGCGTCCACGAGGCTCGGATCCACCACGAGTCCCTTCGCGAGTCCAGTGAAGAACCCGGCCGTTGCCAAGAGGGCCACCGCCCCCGCACCGACGATCCAACCTGCACCGTACTTCACCGACACCTTGCCGGCCAGCAGCCGCTCAGTGCCGAGCGCGGCCAATATCGCCATGGCGAAGGCGAAGACGAACATCATCGTGCTCGGTGCGCGGAAGAACTTCGTTCCCGGCACCACGGCATAAATCAGATGGAAGAACGGCGTTGATCCGCCGAGTGCCCACAGCAGGGAGACGACCGCTGTTCCCAGCCAGAACCGCCGGAAGGGGCGGCGTGCTTCCCCGCCCGCCCCGAACGCGAGCGGCGCGAGCATCAGGACGACCGCACCGAGGTATTCGCTGTGCAGGTGGATGCCGTTGCGTCCCCAGTACCGGTTCAGGATGCCGGAGAACTGCGGCAGGTAGACGTTGATCAACTCTTCGAGTGGCCACGAATACGACGTGGCGGTCTCATAGCCGTAGCCGCCCGCCCGTGGCGACCACGGCGTGTATTCGGCCAGCGGCAGGTACTGGATGGTACCGATGGCCGCGCCAAGCAGCACGGCGCCGAGCGCGAGGCCGAGGCGTTTCACCGCGGTGGCCCGATTGATGCCGGATGTGCCGAGGGCGAGCATCAGCGCCCACGCACCCGCGGCGAGCAGATGATATTGCAGGAGTTGCGGGTGCGGCGAGAGCACGGCGAGGCCAATGACGATGGCCAGCACGCCCCACACCCAGTGCCGGCCGTCGCGGATGCCCTTCGTGAGCAGCAGGAGCGAAAACGGCAGAAGCGCGCTCACGAAGAGCTTGCCGTCGTGCCCGGGCGACGCGTACGCGGCAATCGGACCGCCAAGCTGGTAGGCGAGCGCGCCGATCAGCGAGGGGGCGAACCCGAGCCCGTAGTTGCGCAGGAACAGGAACGTGCCAAATCCGGCCAGCCAGAGGTGGCTGAGGAACCCCCACGTCATCCCGGCGTCGGTGCCGAGCAGAAGTCGCAGCCAGAACGTCGGGTAGAAGATGTCGCCGTGCATCGCGGCAATGAACGGCAAGCCGCCAAACAGGTACGGGTTCCACTGGGGGATCGCGCCGGTGAGGCGCCACTGTTGCACGGCGAAGTCGCGGAACGCGAACCCGGCGATGTACTGGTCGCTCATCGGGTTCACGAGGAACTGGCCGCCGAGCGCGGGATAACCCAAGGCGAGCGCGGCCAATGCGCAGGCCAGCGCCGCCCACAACGCGCCGCGGCGCGGTGAGAGTTCAGTTGTGCTGGAATCCGTTGAGGTCATCAACCTATCTGGATGAGGTAGCGTCTTGTCGCGGCGGCTTCACGAGCAGGAGCAGCACGCCGGGAATGATCTCGAGCACCGTCAGCCACACGCGCGATCCAACCACGAGGAGCGCCGCCGTCGCGCCCACCGCGAGTCCGCTGCGCTGTAGCGCCTCGGCCATGGCGACTTCGCGCACGCCGATGCCGCCCGGCGCGAAGACCGCAATAAAACCTACTAGATACGGGCCGACGAAGATGGCCGTCCAGTCGCCCAGAGCGCCGCCGACCGCGCCGGCCGACATGCCGATGGCGAAGTACCGGAAGGCCACGCCATAGAGCACCCAGGCCAGCGTGGTGCCGACGGCTGCCCACCAGATGGCGCGCGCCGGCAAGTGCGGCACCGCAATCTGGCGACCGCTGATCCGATTGACGAGACGTACGGCGTGGGGCAACGCCGCGGGTGCAAGGGCGAGCGCGATGGCGAGTGTCACGACCGCGGCCAGGGCGGCGGCGGGGACATTCACCGCATTCGCGCCGGCTATGAGGAAGACCGCAAAGCCCGTGACGAGATTCACGAGCTGGATGACCAGCGATGAGCCGACGGCAGCGGCGGGCGAGATGCCCTGCTGCTGCGAGAGCGTGCCCATGGCGGCGATCGCCCAGACCTTGCCGGGGAGGTACTTGCCCAGGTTGCTCACGAACCAGATGCGTGCGGCACTGCGAAAGCCGAGCCGTTCGCCCCAGGCGACGACGGTCAGGCGCCAGGTCTGGATGAGCACGACGTACGCGACGCCGACGAGGATGCACGACGCAAGGAGCGGCCTCCAGAGCGGTCTGGCCACCCGGAAGACGTGCTCGTAATCGCCCCAGTTGACGTACAGATACCGCGCGACGATGGCGAACAGCACGACCTGCAGCGCGCGGCGAATGAAGTGCCGGTTCATGCGTGCCCCCGCAATGCGGCGTCGTACGCGTCGCGATACCGCGCGCCCACCGCTTCGGGAGCGAACGTCGCCAGCGCGCGCACGCGCGCTGTCGCGCCAGCGGCGCGTGCCTTGGGGGGGCGATCCACCACGCCATCGATGGCATGTGCGAGCGCGCCGATGTCGCCACCCGGCACCAGCCATCCTGTGACGCCGTCCTGCACCACGTCGGTGAGTCCGCCGCTGGCATAGCCGACCGCCGGCGTCTCGCACAGCGCCGCCTCGACGCCGACGAGCCCAAGTCCTTCGTCGGTCGACGGGATTACCACGGCGGCACTGCGCTGATACAAGGGAGCGAGTTCCGTCTGCGGGAGGTGGCCGAGCCACGCCACACGGTCGGCGACACCGAGTTCCCGCGCGCGGTCGCGCAGCGTCTCGGCGTCCGGGCCGCCGCCCACGATGTCGAGCATCCACCGACGGCGCGCGCGCACCATGGCCTGCAGGAGGTCGTCAAGCCCCTTCTGCCGGTTCAGACGGCCGACGAAGAGCATTCGATCGGTCTCACGTGTGTCGGACGTCGGCGGCGGTGCGAAGAGCACCGTGGAGGCGGGCATCGGCGCGGTGCCGACGGGACGTCCACCGATTGCGTCATGCGCCTGCCGCGCCAGCCAGCTTGAGACGGCGAACAGCGCCGTTGCCTGTCCCGCAACGCGCTGAAAGAGCGTGCGCGAAGAGGCCGACTGCATCAGGCGGACATCAGAACCATGCATGGTAATCAGCATTGGCACGCCGTGCCCGCCGGCCTGCATGCCCGACGGAAACCACCAATGTGCGTGCACCAGGTGCGGGCGCCACTCGCGCACGAGCGAACGAACGGCACGCCGCCCGCGCCAGAGCATCAGTGCGAGCGCCGCCTTCGCGCGCCACGACGCGCTCACCTGCTCGGCCATCGTGCCGGCATATGCCAGCGTTTCCCACCGGCGCGGTGCGTACCGATAGCGCTGCACGGGAACGCCGTCGATAACGTCGGTGTCCGCGAGTCCCGGAGCCGCTGGTGCGAGCACGCGCACGTCAACGTTCCGCGCGCGCAACGCCTGCGCAAGCGCGAGCACAAACGCACCCGCCGCATCACCCGCGTGCCGGGGGAATGCGTGCGTGACGAACAGGACCCGCAGCGGCGGCGCGCTCACTCCGCCGGCGGCTGGGCGGACTCATCCAGGCGGCGGCGCAGTTCGCGCACCTCGGCGCGCTGCACGGCGATCTGCTCGCCGAGGATGCCCGTTGCGAAGAAGATGCCGCCGAGGATGAGGCAGGTCTGGATGACCGTCCACACGGCGCGAACGCCGACGTTCTCGGTGAACAGCATGTACAGCGCGACCAGCCCGGCCATGAACCCGACGCCGAACAGGAGAGCGCCGAGCATGCCGAAGAGGAGCAGCGGCTTCTGTCCGAAGCGGAGCTCGAACCAGACCGAGAGCATGTCGAGCACGCCGATGGGAATGCGCCCGAGACCGAACTTCGACTTCCCCGCATGCCGAGGATAGAGTGGCACCGGGATCTCGCTGACCGTGAAGCCTTGCTGGGCCGCGAGCACGATCATGTAGCGGTGCCAGTCGGGGCGTGACGGCTGCGCCTCCATGATCTCGCGGCGGTACGCCTTCACGTTGTTCAGGTCCTTCACGCGCACGTCGAAGAGCGCGCGGCTCAGCCAATTGTAAATGCGCGAGACGAACGCCTTCTCGTACTTTCCCTGCTTGAAGCCGGTCACCATGTCGCTCTCGCCGGCGAGGATCGGGCCGACCAGGCGCGGAATGTCCTCCGGTTTGAACTGCAAGTCCGCCGGATAGAAGACGAGCACCGCGCCGTGCGCGTGGAGGTATCCCGTGCGCAGGGCATCGGCGATGCCGCGGCACGCCCGATGGCGCACGGCGCGCAGGAAGGGATGCCGCGGGCGGAGCGACTCGAGCAGCGCCCACGAGCCGTCGGCGGATCCGTCGTCCACGACGATCACCTCGTACCGCTCGGGACGGCCGACGAATGTGGCCGCGCACTGGTCGAGGAAGAGCGGCAGGTTCTCCGCCTCGTCCTTGGCGGGAACGAGCACCGACACATCAACGGCGTGCAGGGGTAGGGTCACGGGGAGTAGGTCGGGAAAGGTGGCGGAGTGCGTTGGGTGCGTCAGACGCGCTTTCGCATGCGTGCCGGGAGCACGCGCAGTTGTTCGCGGTACTTGGCGACGGTACGACGGGCGATGCGGATCCCCTCTCGTTCGAGAATTGCCACGATCGCTTGGTCGGTGAGCGGGTCCTTGGGGTCCTCGTCCTTCACCAGCTTGTCGATCTTGTCCTTGATGCCGCGCGCCGACACGTCGTCGCCGTCCGCGGTGGCGATGCCGGACGAGAAGAAATATTTCAGCGGGAGTACGCCGCGCGGCGTCTGCACGTACTTGTCACTCGTCACGCGGCTCACCGTGGACTCGTGCATCCCAATCACGTCCGCCACCTCGCGCAAGGTCAGCGGCCGGAGATGCTGCACGCCACGCTCGAAGAAATCGCGCTGCCGGTCGACGATGAAGTGCATCACCTTGAGCATCGTGTGGCGGCGCTGTTCGATGGCCTGGATGAGCCACTGCGCGGCGTTCAGCTTGCTGGCGATGAATTCCTTGTGCTCGGGCGTGAACTTCTTGCGGTCGCGCGCCATCTCCTGGTAGACGCGGCTGAGGCGCAGGCGCGGAATGTTGGTGTCGTTGAGGAAGACGAGATACTGTCCGTCCACCTTCTCGACCACGAGGTCCGGAATCACGTAGCCGTCCGGGCTGGCGCTCTTCGCGAGGCCCGGCTTGGGATTCAGTTTTGCGATCTGGTCGGCCGCGTGCTGCACGTCGGCGGCGGTCACACCGGCGCGGCGGGCGATCTCCGCCCAGCGATGCGCCACTAGTTCGTCGAAATACTCGGTCAGCATGCGATGCGCGAGCGCATGGTCGCCCGGCAGTTCGCGCAACTGGAGCACCAGGCACTCACGCAGATCGCGGGCCCCGACCCCGGGCGGCTCGAGCGACTGGATGGTCGTGAGCATCGCCTCGGCCTCTGGCATCGTGAAGAGGGGGATGCCTTCGCTCGCCCGTCCCGTCGCCTCCGCGCTCCGTTCGATTTCCGCATTGATGCCGCGCAGGATCTCATCGAGCGAGCAGACGAGGTACCCGTCATCGCCGATGTTGCCGATGAACTCGTCGGCGAGCACCTGCTGGCGCGGTGTGAGGTCGAGCAGGGCGAGCTGCTCTCGCAGGTCATCCTCGAGCCCGCCGGTCGAGACGCTCACCGGTTCGGTGTACTCGCGCTCCTCTCGCTCCTCCCGCGGCCCCGAGACGTCGAAGCCGTCGAGGAGAATCTCTTCCCAGTCCGTTTCCTGGGTGCGCGGGTCGGTCTCCGGGGCCGGTGCGGCTTCCTCCAGCGGCACCTCGAGGGCATCGCCCTCCATCGGCGCCTCGCTCGCTTCGTCGGCCTCGCCAGTCAGCTCCGGGTCTTCCTCATCTTCCACCAGCTCGAGGAAGGGGTTGATGAGCAGCTCCTGCTTGAGGTGCTGCTGGAGGTCGAGCAGGGGCATCGTGAGCATGTCCATCGCCTGGTACAGGCGCGGATTGATCTTCAGCTCCTGCCCCAACCGGACGGACTGGCTCAGCCCGGCCTTCACGGCGATGACACCTCGCCGGCCGGCTCGGTCGGCGCCGCGCCGTTCGACACGGCCGGTGCCACCGCCGGCGCCGCGTCGCCGCGTTCGCGCCGAAAGCGCTCCCGCAACCGCGCCGTCAGCGTCGGCCCGAGATACACGCGCGACACGGTGTCATCGAACACCAGTTCGCGCACGGTGCCCGACACCTTCACCTGTCCGTCGAACATGATATAGGCTCGGTCCACGATGTCGAGCGTCTGTTCCACATTGTGGTCCGAGATGAGCACGCCGATGCCTCGATGACGCAGCGACGCCACGATGACCTGAATGTCGTGCACGGCGATCGGATCCACCCCGGCAAACGGCTCGTCGAGCATCATGAACTTGGGTTGCGTCACGAGCGCCCGCGTGATTTCCAGTCGGCGCCGTTCGCCGCCGGACAGCTGATACGCCTTGCTGTGCCGGAGGTGCTTCAGGCCCAGCTCATCGAGGAGCGTCTCGAGGCGTGTTGCGCGCTCCGCCTTGCTCAACTCCAGTTCCTCGAGGATCGCGAGGATGTTCTCCTCCACCGTGAGCTTGCGAAAGATCGAGGGTTCCTGCGACAGGTAACCGATGCCGAGGCGCGCACGACGGTACATCGGCATCTTGGTGATGTCCGTGCCGTCGAGGAGGATGCGCCCCGCGGCGGGCGGGATGAGCCCCGTGATCATGTAGAAGCTCGTGGTCTTCCCCGCCCCGTTCGGACCGAGAAGGCCGACGATCTCGCCCTGCTGCAGCTCCAGCGCCACGTCGTTGACGACGTTGCGGCGCCGGTACGTCTTGACCAGTCCTTCGGCGCGCAGCACGCTGCGCCCGTCCACGTGCGCATAGGTGGACGCAGAGACGCGCGGTGCGGCATGTTCGCCCGTCTGGCGCAGGGCGTCGGCGAACGCGGCGCGCCCGTCGCGCACGGACGCCCAGAGCGCGGGCGACATGACCACGCGTCCGTCCGGATCGTCGAGATCGCCCACACTCACAGATCCGCTGTCCACGAGCCGCGGCAACGCGACGCTGGCGAGATGCGTGCGGACCTCGTCCAGGCTCAGGCGGCCCGCCTCGCGCTCCACGTCGCGCCCCTCGGCTTGCAACGCCGCGAGGTGATCGTCGCGGTAGTGCACGGCGAGGTCGTTGAACGAGGCGCCGCCATGCTCATCGGCCGCACCGATCAGGGCGACCAGCGCCAGCGCCACCGAGCGATCGCCGCCGGCCAGCTGCTCGGCGATGCGGTGGGCTTCGACGGCGGCGCCCGAAGCGGACGGACCGTTCGATTCGAAGGAGGGCGTGGTCACGGCTTCTTCACGGGAGAGGGTGGTGGTGGTGGTGCCGGGGCATCACCGGACGGTTTCGGGGCGCTCGGCGCGGGCGCTGCACGCTTCGTGGAGTCGGCCTTTGCCGTGTCGGACGGGGCACGCTCCAAATAGACGCCAGTCGCCTGCTCGCGCACGGTGACGGTGCTCACCGCCCGATCCGCCCCGAAGCGCACGGTGATGGTCTTTCCCTTGACGTAGTTCAGGTTGGGCGCGGCCTTGGCGCCCTCCGACGATGCCACCTGGTAGAACGACGATGCGTCACCCGACGCAAGGATTGACTGTATCGCCGGCTTGGCAGCGGAGTCGGCGGCCGTTCGCGCGCTGTCGAACGCGGCGACGATGGTGTCGCCACGCAGCCAGTCGTCCTCACTGCTGACGAACTTCGTGGTGTCGGTGCGGCTCTTCGCGAACGCGCCGCGGAGCGCGCGCAATTCGCGCAGGACCTGCCCTGGCATGTCCACTTCAATGGAGTCGGCGAAGATGTCGCGGTCGGTGGCGTGTGCCTTGGCGCGCGAGACTCCCCACGCGTAGGCGCGCGAGAGCTTCTGCGCCGTCAACCGGAGGTCGATCGTGTCGGATGCGAGAGTGACGTCTTCGCTCGTCGCCACCGCGCTGTCAGCCGAGAGCACCCGTTGGAGCTTGCGGTCGCGCGACCAGAGGTCCACTTGCCGGCCGACTAACGTGAACTGCGATTCACCTTTCCCTTCGATGCGTGGGCGCCCGTTCAGGCGCGCCCACTCCCGGTTCGTATCCATCGTGGCGCTGTCGGAGGTGGCCGCGAGGTCGGGTCGAGTGATGACTACGGAACCGCCGGCATACATCAACGAGTCCGCTACGTCGAGGATTTGGTTGGCGATGACTTCCATGGTGTCCGTGGCGGCGCCGCCGGCGTCGCCGGGGGCGAGCCGTGTCACCGGCCTCCCCGTCGCGTACAGGCGCGACTCGGCGCGAATGCCCGGCATCGCGCGGAAGTACTCGGCGCGCGGGCCGCGCACCGTCGTCCCCTTCTCCGTGACGGCCACCACGTTGCCCTCAGCCAGCACCCGCTCCTCCGACTGCACGTACGTGATGCGGTCGGCATCGAGCCGCACCCGCTGTTCGTCGTAGTGCGCGCGACCGATGAGCGTGTGCGTCTTCACGTCGCCGAGCGACTCGAGCGAATCACCCGACAGGCGCTGGTCGGTGTTGGTGCACTTGCCGCGCACGCCGCGCCCGTAGTAGCTGTTGTACTGGCCACTGGGGAGCTTGACCGCGAGCGTCGTGGTGGAGTCGTAGTTGTACAGTTCCAGGTTGCACGAGCGCTGCTGCGCCGGCTGCTGTGCCGCCAGCACGATCGGGGCGACGAGCACCCCGCCGAGCACCCGCCGGAGACGCATCAGGCGCCCGGCACCTTGACGTCACGCGCCTTGGCGCGCGAGCCCTTGAGGATGCGCAAGTTGTTCATGTCGGGATCCGACACGAACCCCACACCGCTCGCCTCGCGCCCCTCCTCGGTGAGCACGAACGCGCTGTCCGACGAAATCTGGTTCACGCGCGAATCGAACTTGATCTGCTCCGTCGTCAGGCGCCGTCCGTCCACCGTGTTGATGACGACGCTGCCGCGTGCCTCGAGGACATTGTCGCGGGTGAGATAGCGACCGGTGCGCGACGTGAGCACGGCATCCGTGGCGCCCGTGGCACTGTAGAAAATGGCGTGGACATTGCGCATGTCCATGCGCGTGTTGTCGTCGTAGAAGAGCGCGGTGTCGCTCATCACTTCGGCGCGCCGCAGGCCGCCGTCGGTGATCATCGTCCGCGACGTGAAGACCACCTGGTCGGCGTTTGGATCCACGCCGGAGGCCGTCGCGCCGGTCTTGGGCGCCTGCGTGTCACGGCACCCCGCCAGGCAGACGGAGGCGAGAAGAAGCCCGACGAACGCCGTGCGACGCACCTCCACGCGGCGACGCGCATCCACCGTCCACTGTCCACCTTCCACCGTCCGCAGTCGCTTCACCCTGCCCCCGCGCGCATCAAGTCGTGGAGATGCACCACGCCGACAATTCGCCCTGCGTCTGTCAGCACCGGCATCGCCATGATGCCGTGGTGCTCCATCCGGTACACCACGGCACTGCCGAGTTCGTCGGCCGTGGCCGTCTTCGGCGTGCGGACCATCACGCTGTCCACCCGCACGGGGAAGACATCCTGTTCGCGTTCCATCAATCGCGTGAGGTCTCCGGTGGTGAGGAGACCCTGCAACGTGTCCTCGGCATCAGCCACGAGCACGATGCCGCGCCGCTCCGCCAACAGCACCACCGCCTCTCGCATCGTCGCGGTTGGCGGCACGATCGGCAGCTGAGTCGTCAGCATGACATCAGATACTCGGGTGAGGAGCCGTCGCCCGAGCGAGCCGCCGGGGTGCAGACGCGCAAAATCCTCGCGGCGGAACCCCTTCTTCTCCAACAGCGCGACCGCCAGCGCGTCGCCCAGCGCCAGCGTGACGGTGGTGCTGGTCGTCGGCGCGAGGTCGTGCGGGCAGGCTTCCTCTTCCACCGACGCATCCAGTGCCACGTCGGCCGCACGGGCGAGTGTGGAATCGAGGTCACCAGTGATCGCGATCACCCCTACCCCGAGCCGCTTGAGCTGTTCCAGCAGGGGGAGAAGTTCGTCGGTCTCGCCGCTCTTCGAGAGCAGAATGGCGACGTCGTCCTTGCCGACGATGCCGAGATCGCCGTGCACGCTCTCCGTCGGGTGCAGGAACGTGGCCGGCGTACCGGTGGACGTGAGTGTCGCCGCAATCTTGCGTCCAATAAGACCGGACTTGCCGATGCCGGCCAGAATGGTCCGCCCCTTCGCATTGGCGATTCGCTCGACGGCTGCCGCGAAACTTGCCCCGACGCGCTCTTCCGTGCGCGTCAGTGCCTGTGCCTCCAGGGCAATCACGCGTCGTCCACGGGCGATGATCTCCGACGGTGTGGTCACTTGGCCGGTCCCTCCGAGCGACTCTGCACGTAGCGCTCCACCAACGCGTCCCACTCCCCGCGGGCTCGCAACAACAGCTCGCAGAATTCCCGCACCGCACCCGCGCCGCCGAACCGCGTGAGGCGCACGCGCGCGCTGCGCACGGCGTCCGCGGTGGCATTGCCCACCACCACCGGCAGGCCGACCTCGCGCAGCACGCCGAGGTCAGGCAGGTCATCGCCGACGAACGCCACCTCGTGGAGGCCAATGCCGTGCTTGACGCAGAGCTTCCGGAGCGCCGTGAGCTTGCGCGCCTGCTCATCCTGCACGAGGTCGTCCACCTTCAGTTCAGCCGCTCGCAGGGCCACGCTCTCGGACACACGCCCGGTGACGATGCCGACGCGCAGGCCCGCCCACCGCAGGAGCAGGATCCCCAGGCCGTCCTGGATGTCGTACTTCTTGAACTCGAGCCGGCGTCCGTCGACATCGCCGAGGTAAACCCCGCCGTCGGTCATCACGCCGTCCACGTCGAAGACGACGTACTTGATGCGGCGCGCAAGCTCCGCATCCAGCCCCGCCGTCGCGCTCATCGCCGCCCCCGGGCGGCGAACCACGTGTCCACCGCGCGGAGGATCAGTTCGTCAAGCTGGTGCAATGGGATCATGTTCGGGCCGTCACTGGGGGCATGATCCGGATCAGGGTGCGTCTCCATGAACAGGCCGTCAGCGCCCGCGGCGCAGGCGGCGAGCGTCAGGTGCGGGATCATCGCGCGGACGCCGCCGGAAGCCCCGCCCTCACCCTTGCCGGGCTGCTGCACCGAATGCGTGGCATCGAAGATCACCGGGCAGTCGCACGCCGCGCGCATGCGCGGAATGGCGCGCATATCCACCACGAGATCACCATAGCCAAAGAAGGAACCGCGCTCTGTGACCGCGACGTCCATCTCCCCGGGGCCTCGCGTGCCGGCGGGATCGGCGGCTCGCACCTTTGCCACGGCGCCCTTCATCCCTTCTGGGTGCAGAAACTGCCCCTTCTTGATATTGACCGGCTTCCCCGTGCGCCCTGCCGCCTGCAGGAGGTCCGTCTGCCGACAAAGAAAGGCCGGGATCTGCAATGCATCCGCCACCAGCGCCACCGTCGCACACTGCTCCGGCAAGTGCACGTCGGTAATCACGGGCAGGCCAGTTGCCGCACGTACGCGATCGAGCGCCGCGAGCCCCTCCTCCATCCCCGGCCCGCGATGTGCGCCGGCATTCGACCGGTTCGCCTTGTCGAAGCTCGCCTTGTAGATGATGCCGCCGGGGAGCCGCTCCGCCAGCCGCGCGAGGTGCTCGCCGACGCGCAGCAAGATGTCATCGTGCTCGACGACGCACGGACCGGCGATCAGGAAGAGTTGGTCACGCGGGAACGATGCGGGCATGTTCAATTGGCCTTGGCGAAGGCCGGAGCGGTCGACGACCCTAGGTCACCACGGGCCGTTCGCCGGTTCACGGCGGCCGCGACGAATCCGGCGAAGAGCGGGTGCGGGCGCGTGGGCCGCGACTTGAGTTCCGGATGGAACTGGCAGGCGACGAAATACGGATGGTCGGCAATCTCGACCATCTCCACCAGCGATCCGTCCGGCGAGAGCCCGCTGAGCGTCAGGCCCTTCTCCACGAAGAGCTCGCGGAAGCCGTTGCTCACCTCATACCGGTGGCGATGCCGCTCGCTGATCTCGGGCACGCCGTAGACTTCCGCCGCACGCGACCCGCGCGCGAGCCGGCAGGCATAGGCGCCGAGGCGCATCGTGCCGCCCATGTCCTTGACGCCGTGCTGGCTTTCCATCAGCGCGATGACTGGATGTGCACACTCGGGAGCGAACTCGCTCGAGTTGGAATCGTCCAATCCGCAGACATTGCGCGCAAACTCGATGATCGCCACCTGCATGCCGAGGCAGATGCCGAAGAACGGCGTTCCCGTTTCACGCGCCGCCGCGATCGCCTCAACCATCCCTTCCACACCGCGCACCCCGAACCCGCCCGGCACCAACAGGCCGTCGTACGACGCGAGCAGACGCTTGGCGGCGTCGCGGTCCGTGAACAGGTCGGACGACGTCCACGACACGTCCACCCCGACGTCATTGGCGATGCCGCCGTGAATCAGCGCCTCCTGCACGCTCTTGTAGCTGTCGGCGTAGTCGGTGTACTTGCCCACCACGGCAATCCGGACCTTCGATCGCGGCTCGACGACCTTCGCGACCAGCGTGCGCCACGCGGCGAGATCGGGCGCCTTCGTCTCGAGCCCCAGCTTGCGACACACGAGCTGGTCGAGACCCTGCTCGGCGAACGCGAGCGGAATCTGATAGATGGTCGGTACGTCGCGGCTCTCGATGACCGCGCCGAATTCCACGTTGCAGAATAACGCGATCTTGCGCTTGGTGTCTTCGCTGAGCGGGCGCTCCGTGCGGCAGATCAGCACGTCCGGCTGGATGCCCAGCTCCATGAGGTCGCGCACCGAGTGTTGCGTCGGCTTGGTCTTCACCTCGCCGGCGGCGGCGATGAACGGCACGAGCGTGAGATGGATGAAGAGCGCGTTGTCGCGGCCGATGTCGTGGCGGAACTGGCGAATCGCCTCGAGGAACGGCTGCGACTCGATGTCGCCGACCGTGCCGCCGATTTCCACGATCACCACGTCGTTTTCCGGTGCCAGCCGCCGCACCGCGGCCTTGATCTCGTCGGTGATGTGCGGAATCACCTGGACCGTGGAGCCGAGGTACTCTCCGCGCCGTTCCTTGGTGATCACGTTCAGGTAGATGCGTCCGGTGGTGACGTTGTTCGCCTGGCTCAGCGGTCGGTCAATGAACCGCTCGTAATGCCCCAGGTCGAGGTCCGTCTCGGCGCCGTCGTCGGTGACGAAGACCTCGCCATGCTGGAACGGGGACATCGTCCCCGGATCCACGTTGAGGTACGGGTCGAACTTCATCATCGTCACGCGGAGACCGCGTTCGACGAGCAGCCGGCCCAGTGATGCCGCGGCAATCCCCTTGCCCAGCGACGAGACCACACCGCCGGTGACGAAGATGTATTTCGTGCTGGATGCGGTGGGCGTCATCGGGCGGTCCCGGCGGTGAGTTGTTCCCAGTGCGCGTTGGCGCGCACCAGGTCGTCTTCGGTGTTCACTTCGCCCCACGACGGGGCATCCACGATTGCCACGCCCATCGACAGGCCGGCAGCAAGGGCACGGAGTTGTTCGAGCTTTTCGACAAGTTCCAGCGGGTGCGGCGGTAGCGACACCCAGCGCGCCAGGGCGTCGCGCCGCGCCGCGTAGATGCCCATGTGCTGCAGCACGAGTGTATCGCGCGTGGGGCCGTCCGCTTCGTCGCGCAGGAACGGAATGGCCGCTCGCGAGAAGTAGAGTGCCCGCCCGTTGTCGGCGCGGACGACCTTCACGCAATTCGGGTCGGCCATGATCTCTGCGGAACGTCGGCCGGCCGCTGTTCCGAGGTCGAACCCCTGGTCGCGCACCATCCCAATGGCCCCGGCCATGGCATCGCCGCGAATAAAAGGTTCATCTCCCTGCACGTTCACGACGATGTCAAACTCCGTGAATTCCGGCCGTCGGGCGACCTCGGCGA
>JAKAJN010000048.1 GCA_021813725.1 bacterium
AAGCAGAGAAAAAGCAGAGGGGCTCGGTGAAATCGCCCGGGCCCCTCTGCTTTTTCTCTGCTTCTTCTCTGCTTTCTCTCTGCTTTCTCTCTACTCCCCTACGTCGACTGCCGCCGCAGTGACGCCTGAATCTTCTTCCGCCGATCCTCGATCTTCGCATCCTTGCGGAGCGCGCCGACAAAGGCCTGGACGCGGGCATCGCGCATGGCGTTCACCGCCTGCTGGCGCTGGTCGCCCTTCTGTGCTTCAAACTTCGTCCGGTCCGCCGCTACACGCTTGTCCACGCGAATCACAAAGATGCCGTTGTCGGTGCGCACTGGGGCGCTGATCGCGCCGACGGGCAGTGCGAAGGCCGCACCCACCGCCTGGTTGAGCTGGCCCATTCCCATCACGAAGCCGACGCGGTTGAACATCGGGGCGGTCTGCACCGCACGCCCGGCCGCCTTGGCCGCCGCCTCCAGCGAACTCGTCGCCGCCAGCGTCGCCGTCCGCTGCGCATCGCCCAGCTTCGCGTCGAGTGACTTGGTCGTCGCAATACGCTCGCGCACCTCGTCCTTCACGACGTCAAGCGGCTGCACGCCGCCCTCACGCAGCGAATCGAGTCGCGCGAGGTAGTACATCCCCTCTTCATCGAAGAGGTCGCTCGACTCGCCGGGATGCACGCCGCTGAATGCCCAGGCGCTGACGCTTGGCGCCATCTGACCCAGATACTGCGCCGGCTGTCCTTCGGTGACCTCGATCTGCGTGACCAACAGGCCCATCTTCTTGGCCGCGGAGTCGAACTTGGCCGACTCCAGCGCGCCGCCGGCACTCCGGGCGAGATCGTCCGCCAGACGGTCCGTCTTCACTGCCGACGAGTCGCTCTGCTTGATCTTCACGAGGATGTGGTGCAGCGCGAGTGTGTCGCCCTTGCGCGAGTCCACCTTGATCAGGTGCCAGCCGAAGCTCGTGCGCACGGGGGCCGACAGCTGGCCCGGCGCGAGCCTGTACGCGGCGTCGTCAAACTCCTTGACGAAGCGCCCCTTGGGGCCCGATCCCAGGTCGCCGCCGAGCGCGCCGCTCACCGTGTCGTCCGAGGCGCGCCGCGCGACGTCGTCAAACTTCGCGCCCTTCACGATCTCCTCACGCAAGGCGAGCGCCCGCTTGAGTGCATCGGCACTGTCGGCGGCGGTCGGCGTGCGCGGGATGCTCACCACCGACAGCACCGCACGACCCGGGCGGTCGAACTCCTTGGCATGGGCGGCATAGTACTGCTGCAATTCCGCGTCGGTCACCTGCTTGGCATACGTATCGGCGTCGGACGGCACCCAGGAGATGAACGACACGGCCGCCGAGTCATTGCGATCCTGGTACATCTGCCAGAGACGCGCGTCGCTGACGTAGGCGTCGGCCGCGACCTGCGTGAAGAGCTTCTCCTTCGGAATCTCGGTGCGGTAGTACTGCTCCAACTGCGCCAGGATGCCCTGCTGCCGCGCCGCCGGACTCGCCAGGAAGCGCTGGTACTTGGCCATGTCAAACTGGCCATCGGTCTGGAACTCGGGATTGCTGCGGAACTGCGGCGGCGGTGCAAACTTGGCCGTCTGCACGACTTCATCGTCCGTGACCCGGATGCCCCGCTTCTCGTATTCCTGACGGAGCAGGACGTCGTTGACGAGCTGGTCGAATGCCCGCTGGTCCACCTCGGCCCGCTCATCGAGCGTCAGACCGCGCCCCATCTGCTGCTCCTGCTGTTGCGCGAGAGCGGCGGACGTGTTCGCCCATACCATGTACGGAATGTCCTCGCCGTTCACCGTCGCCACGACCGTAGACGTCGTGACCGGCGCGCGGCCGAGCAGGCCGGATGTTTCGGCCAGCAGGAAACCGCCCACGAAGGCGATGAAGATGAAGATCCAGATGTACTTCGCGGCGCTCCGCATGTTTTGCAGCACGGCGCAGCAACTCCCAGGAACGAAGTGAAGAAACGACGCGACAACTCGGAGGCGGGACTGCGGCACGAAGCCGTTCCGCCGAAGAATCCGCGTCTCAATGTTAGCCCTGAAACCTACCCGGGCAGTCGGCCTAAGATCAAGTCGGGCGGGCACTTCTGATTGACGTTCGTTCCAACTGCGTGGTACATTGACTAGTTACGTGACGGCGCTCGCTCGTTTCGGTCCCCGCGCGCCCTCTCGGTCTGCCGCTTCTTGCTTTCGCACCCCTTCTTTGTCCTCGTCTCTCGTCTCTCAGAATGCCTCCTGCCCGCGTTGACGAGCTGAAGAAACGCTACGAGGAGAACCCCCGGCGGTTCTTCGCGCCGCTCGCCAACGAGTATCGCAAGGCGGGTGACCTCGAGGCGGCCATTGACCTCTGCAAGATGCACCTCGAGGAACAACCGGGGCATCTCAGCGGACACATCGTCTATGGCCAGGCACTGTTCGAGTCGTCTCGGCCGGCCGAGGCGAAGACGATTTTCGAAGCGGCTCTCGCGCTCGACCCGGAGAACCTCATCGCCCTGCGCAGCCTCGGCGACATCGCCAGAGGGGCGGGGGATGCCACGACGGCCAGGCACTGGTACGGCCGCGTGCTCGAAGCCGATCCGCGCAATGACGAGGTCATCGCGCTTATCGATGCGCTCAATGCGGAGGCGCCAGCCCCGACCGTGGTGGTGGCTGAGCAGCATGAGCCGCCCCCGCCGCCGAACTACGCAGAGGCCAAGGACGAGCCGCCGCTCGAGATCGTGCAGGCCGCGGCGCCGACGCCCGTTCAGCCGATGGAGGCCGTACCGGCCGCACCGGCACCGACTGCTCCACCTGCGGTCGCCGCTCCACGCCTGAGCATTGGTTTGATGGACCTCGATCTCAACCTCGCCGACTCGACGGCACCTGCCGTCGACTTGCTTGGTGCGGTCGCACCGTCCGCCGCGCCGCCGAGTGCTGCGCCACTGTTCGACGAGCCGCCGCCCGTCGTCGAAGCTCCCGCACCGGAACTCGTGGACGAGCTTTCGCTCGCGGGCACCGTCGCCGACACGGGTGGTCCGACGCTCGAGGTGCAGGATACTTCGTTCGACGCGCCATCGGTGGACGAGGCGCCGATGTTCGCCGGCGCGCCCGAGACGCCTGCCTTTGGCGACTCGCTCGATGTCACTGCAGGGACGGAGTTCGACGAGCCCGCCGAGCCGCGACTGAGTCTCCTCGACGCGTCATCGCTCGAGAACGCAGGCGACACCGTGGCCATCGGCGAGGCAGTCACGGATCCGCGCCCGATTTCCGGTGGGACGGCGGCGCCAACGGAACCCGCGCCGGCCACACCGGCGGACTTCGATGCGCTCTTCGGCAATGCGCCCATCGCCGATGTCGTGGTCGGCGGCGGAGAGGCGACCGCTCCCACCGAGGAGGCTGGCTTCGTCGCCGACTCGTTTGTCGGCCGCGAGCCGACCGATGAACTGCTCGAATCCGCCCCGGACATCGCCACCCCGCCTTCGCCGTTCGTCACCGAGACGATGGCCGAACTCTACCTGCAGCAGGGCTTCCGCGAGGAGGCGCTGGGGGTCTACCGCCAGCTTCTCGCGCAGAACCCCGACGATGCGGGGCTCGCCGAACGGGTGAAGCACCTCGAGCACGGGACGCGGTCGAGTCTCGCGATCGATTCGGTGAGCGAGGAGATCGAAGCCGCCGCGCGGGTGGAGGAAATCCGCAAGTCCGGTGGCATGCCAGCCGTGCCGGCCTTGCCAGCCGTGCCCGCCGAACCGATCGCCGCCGCCGAGGAAGCGGTTTCTACGACAGCGCAGCCGTCGTCCGTCGCTGCGGAGCGCTCGGCGATCATCGAGCCGCCGACAGGGCCTGCTCCGATCATGGAGATGATTCCGGAGCCGACCGCACCGATCCCAGCCGTCATCGCAATTCCGACGCCTGTCGCCGTCACGCCGATCGTCGAGGCCGAACCGGTGATGGAGATGGTCACCGAGCCGAAGCCGGTAGTCGTCGGCCCAAGCGTGCGGGAGGTGCTCTCGCGCATTGCTGCCCGTCGCGCGATGCCGGGCGGTGGCATTGAACCCGCGGGCCCTGCCGCGGCGACGATGTCGACCGTGCCGGCGGTTGAGAGCACGCCGGATGCGACCGCCGACGTGCCCGCGCCCGGTGCGGAACGCTCCGACGGACTGTCGCCGGGTGCGGCGTCTCCACCGGCCGAAGTGCCATTGGCCCCCGGGGGGGGACTCGATCGCCTCTTCGGCATGTCCGGCGTGGTGGCGACGGACGAAGGTGCGGCGCTCGCTCTTTCTTCCGCGTACGGCGGCGTTCCGGCCGCGCCCATCAAAGGCGAGCCGACGCGACGCGTCACCGATGAGCTCTCGCTCGACTCTGTCTTCAAGGACGCACCCGGTGCGGCACGCCAGACGGGTGTGCAGCGTCAATCCACCCGCCTGCGTTTCGACCAGTTCTTCTCCGGCGCCGACGGAGAGTCCGCGCCGGCGCCGCCGCCGTCAACAACCCCGGCCGCGCCCACCGATGACATCGCGCAGTTCACGGACTGGCTGAAGGGCCTGAAGGGCTCGTGAAGATCCTCGTCTTGAACGGCCCGAGCCTGAACCTGCTCGGCACGCGCGAGCCACACCTGTATGGCGCGACGACGCTCGCCGAGATCGAGCGCGACCTTGTGGCGGTCGGGGCCGAGCTCGGCGTTTCCGTCGAGTGTCGCCAATCGAACCACGAAGGGATGCTCATTGACCTGATTCACGGCGCGCGCGGGAGCGCGGACGGGATCATCATCAACGCCGGCGCCTATTCGCACACCAGCCTCGCCTTGCGCGATGCCCTGGCGGCAGTGGCGATTCCCTACGCCGAAGTGCACCTCACCAACATCTTTGCGCGCGAACCCGAGCGCCGGCACAGTACGCTTGCGGCCGGAGCGCGCGCGCTGCTGTGCGGCTTCGGCGCGCCGGGATACGCGATGGCGCTGCGTGGGCTCGTGGCCGCGTTGCGCGCGTAGCGCGCGAGCGAGTTGTCCCGCATGGACGATCGCCGACCGCACCGCCTGGCGGCCCTGCGCGCCGCGCTCGACGAGAGCGAGTTCGACGCGATGCTGGTGACCTCGCTCCCGAACATTCGGTACCTGACTGGCTTTTCCGGCTCCGCGGCGCTGCTCGTCGTCTTCGCCGACACGCCGTCCACGCTGATCACCGACGCGCGGTACACCGTGCAGTCCGCGGAGGAAGTCGGCGATCACGCGACGGTACGCATCGAGCCGGCGTCGCTCTGGACCGGGCTTCGTGACGCACTCGCTGCGGTCCCGGCGGGTGATCGGCTGGCGTTCGAGTCGGCGCATCTGCGGGTCAGCGACCTCGAGCAATTGGAGGCGACGGCTGGCCGCTGGCGCACCCGCGGCGGCGTTGGCCTGGTCGAGACCCTGCGCATGCGCAAGGACGCGGGAGAGCTCGCGCAGATCCGCGAGGCCGTGAAGATCGCGGAAGCCGCCCTGGAGCGCACCCTCGAGGACGTGCACATCGGGTTGACGGAACGTCAGGTGGCGGGAATCCTCGAGCACCACCTGCGCGATCTCGGCAGCGACGCGCCGCCGTTCGAGACCATCGTGGCCTCGGGGGAACGCGCCGCGCTGCCGCATGCCCGCGCCTCGAGCCGTCCACTGCAGCGCGGGGATTTGCTGCTGATCGATTTCGGGGCGACGACGGAGGGGTACTGCAGCGATATTACGCGGACCTTCGCCGTGGGAAGCGTGAACCCGGAGATGCAGCTCATTCACGACGTCGTTCGTGAAGCAACCCTGAGCGCTTCGGCACGTGTTCGGGCGGGAATGCGGGGAAGGGATGCCGATGCCATCGCAAGGGACTACATTGAGTCCCGCGGTTACGGCGAGCTCTTTGGCCACTCACTCGGGCACGGAATCGGGCTTGAGGTGCACGAGGGACCACGGCTCGCCCGGACTGCGGAGTCGCCGTTGCCCCCCGCGGCGGTTGTAACGATCGAACCGGGCATTTACCGGCCGGGATGGGGCGGCGTGCGCATCGAAGATGACGTCTTCCTCGCCGACGAAGGGCCAGTCGTCCTGACGAGCTTTCCGCGCGACCTGATCGTCGTCGGCTGATCCGAGAGTCTGTTGTCTCTCTGCTTTCTTTCTGCTGTTTCTCTGTTGTTTCTCTCGAGAGAAATTCGATGATCGACCTGAGATATGTAAAGAAGCTTGTCGACATGCTTGATGAATCGAGCGTGGATTCCATCGAGATCTCCTCCGACAAGGGGATGAAGATCCGGATCAGCAAGTCGCCGGTGGCGCGTGCGGCGATGCACGCCGTGGCCCCGGTGGTGCACGCCGCGCCGAGCGCGCCGATGGCGGCCGCCGCTCCGGCGCCAGTCGTTGCGGCCGCGGCGGCGCCGAAGGCCGATGCCGCCTCCAAGCTGGTCGAAGTCAAGTCGCCGATGGTCGGCACGTTCTACTCCCGCCCCGAACCCGGCGCGGACGCGTATGTGCAGGTCGGCACGAAGGTCGCCAAGGGACAGGTGCTCTGCATCATCGAGGCGATGAAGATCATGAATGAAATCGAGTGCGAGGTGGCCGGCACCATTCGCGAGATCTGCGTGACGGATGCCCACCCGGTCGAGTTCGGCCAGGCCCTTTTCCGCATCGAGCCCAATGGCTGATCCCACGGGACCGCGCCAGACCACGGCGCAGCCGGCGGTCGGCGCCCAGCAGGCAGGCGGACCGCCACCGTCGCCGCCCTACAACTACAAGGTCGTGCTCCAGACGGCCGTGCAGATGGGCGCCTCCGACCTGCACCTCAAGGTCGGCCGCGCGCCCATGGCCCGGCTCAACGGCGAACTCACGCCGCTCGAGCTGCCGCCACTCAAGCCCGAGGATCTCAAGTCCATCGGCGAGCAGATCTGCCCGCCCAAGCAGAAGCGGGAGTTCGACGCGGAAAAGGAGGCCGACTTTGCCATCGGCGTGCCCGGCATCGGCCGGTTCCGCGTGAACATGTACCAGCAGCGGGGGACAATCGCGTTTGTCTTCCGCGCCATCGCCTTTCAGGCCGCGTCGATTCGCGACCTCAACCTCCCGCCGGTACTCGAGGAGATTGCGCAGAAGCCGCGCGGCCTCGTGCTCGTCACCGGCATCACCGGATCGGGCAAGTCCACGGCGCTCGCCTCGATGATCCAGTACGTCAACGAGACGCGGCACGCGAACATCATCACGATCGAGGATCCGATCGAGTTCCTGCATCGCGACATCAACTGCAACATCAACCAGCGCGAAGTCGGGCTCGACACGGGCTCGTTTGCCGCCGCGCTGCGTCGCGTGCTGCGCCAGGATCCCGACATCATCCTCATCGGTGAAATCCGTGACCTTGAAACGCTCGAGATTGCGCTCAAGGCCGCCGACACCGGGCATATGGTGTTCAGCACACTGCACACCACCGACGCCACGCAGACGATCAATCGCGTCCTGTCGTTCTACCCGCCGCACCAGCAGGCCGACGTGCGCTTTTCGCTGTCCACGGCCCTGCAGGCGGTCGTGTCGCTCCGCCTCGTGCCGCGCTCCGACCGGCCGGGGCGCGTCCCCGCCTGCGAGGTGCTCATCAACACCGCCGCCGTTGCCGACAACATCCGCGACATGAGCAAGTCGCTCAATATTCCCGACCTCATCAAGGAAGGCACGGTGCAGTACGGGATGCAGAGCTTCGATCAGTCGCTGATGGCGTGGTACTCGAAGGGCGTCATCTCGTACGAGCATGCGCTCTTCCACTCCACGAATCCGAGCGAGTTCGCGCTCAAGGTGCAGGGGATCGCCGGCACCAGCGACACGAGCTGGGATGCGTTCACGCAGTAGCAGACGGGAGACGGAGGACGGGAGACGGGAGCCAGCCGCCCACCGTTCGTCGCCTCCCCTCACCCGTCGCAGCTTCCGTCCTCCGTCTCCCGTCTACCGTCTCTCTCTTGTTTAAGAAAGTTCTCATAGCAAACCGCGGCGAGATCGCCCTTCGCGTCATCCGCGCCTGCCGCGAGCTCGGGATCCAGTCCGTCGCCGTCTACAGCGAAGCCGACCGCGAGTCGCTGCACGTGCGATTCGCCGATGACGACGTCTGCATCGGGCCCGCACCGGCGCGCGAGAGCTACCTCAAGATTCCGCGCCTCATCGCGGCCGCCGAGATCACGGGTGCCGACGCCATTCACCCGGGGTATGGCTTCCTCGCCGAGAACGCCGAGTTCGCGGAGACGTGCGCGGCCAGCGGCATCACGTTCATCGGCCCGACGCCCCAGCAAATCCGGATGATGGGCGACAAGGCCGCGGCGCGCGCCAAGATGACCGAGAACGGCGTCCCGGTCGTTCCCGGCACGCCCGGACCGGTGGAAGATCCGGACGAGGCACTGCGATTCGCCGCCGACATTGGCTTTCCGGTCATCATCAAGGCCGCGGCGGGCGGCGGCGGCAAGGGCATGCGCGTCGCCAACGACGCCGACGAGTTCCTGCGTTCGTTCCAGATGGCCCGGAGCGAGGCGCTCTCCGCTTTCGGCAACGGCGACGTGTATGTCGAGAAGTATCTTCGACGGCCGCGTCACATCGAGTTCCAGATCCTCGGCGACACCCACGGCAACGTCATCCACCTCGGCGAACGCGATTGCTCCGTGCAGCGCCGTCACCAGAAGCTCATCGAGGAGTCGCCATCGCCGGCCATGACACCGGCCCTGCGCGAACGGATGGGCGAGGCGGCGGTGCTCGGCGCCAAGGCCATCGATTACGTCGGGGCCGGGACCGTCGAGATGCTCCTCGACACCGACGGCTCGTTCTACTTCATGGAGATGAACACCCGCATCCAGGTGGAGCATCCCGTCACGGAGATGATCACCGGTGTGGACCTCGTGAAGGAGCAGATTCGCGTGGCCGCGGGCGAGCCGATGAAGGAGCGGGAAACGCCGGCGATGAAGGGGCACGTCATCGAGTGCCGCATCAACGCCGAGGATCCCTTTCGGAACTTCCAGCCGTCGCCGGGGAAGATCGAGGTCTTCCACCTCCCGGGGGGCAACGGTGTGCGCGTGGACACGCATGCGTACGCCGGCTACACCGTTCCGCCATTCTATGACTCGATGATTGCCAAGCTCATCGTGCACGGTGTGGACCGGGACGAGGCGCTTGCCAAGATGCGCCTGGCCCTCGACACGTTCATCGTCCAGGGCGTCACGACGACCATTCCATTCCTCAGCAAGGTGATGAGCCACCGGGACTTCATGCGCGGAGATGTGCACACGAAGTTTCTTGAGGTGGAGGGGAAGGATTTGTTCGAGGAGTAGGGCCGGACGGAACGGGGAGGGAGACCTTGGGCGCGCCCGGGGACTCCCTCCTCGTTCCACCTCTCCTCTATCCTCGCTTCGCCTCTACCTCCTCCCCGTTCCGTCCGCGCCACGCCTCGGCGTCCATCCTCCCGTCCGGCTTACATTCGCGTGCATGCCGAGCACGAGCCGTCGAAGCTGTGCGAGGAGAGTCATCCGCTGTTCGAGGCGCTCCGCCGGCAGGTGGTCGCGCAGGCTGACATACCACACCGTCGCTTCGCGGACGGAGCCCAGCGCGTAAGAGTAGAATCGCACACGGTCCGCCGGTGTGTGGCGCGAATATCCCTCGGCCAGATTCGCGCTGATCGAAGCGGCCGCACGCCGCAATTGGTCCGCGGTCTGCGGATGCACCGGCGGCGCCGCCTCGCGCAGGTCTAACAGGCTGCGGTCAAGCAGGTACCTCGCCACCCGATACGCGTGCAGCTTCCATAGTGGATCTCCTGTCTCGGCGGGTGACACTCCTTCTTCCCACCGGCCGAGTTCTTCGAGCAGGGTAAGGTCCATGCGTCGATCGTATCTCGTGCCGCCCGACGTGCATCATCTTTCCATTGCCGAACGGAGCATTCCGCCTCGCCGCACCGGCGTCACGCCCTCTGCAGGCGCCCACGCACCTCGCGCGGAACCAGCGCCGCATCCGGGAGATGCGCTAGACTGTTGGCATGTCACGACTCGCGGTCGCCTTGACCCCGAGCGCCGTCGCTGCCGACTGCGCTGTGATCATTGACGTCCTCCGCTTCACGTCCAGCGCGGCTCACGCGCTGGCCGCCGGCGCGTGCGCCGTGCTCCCCTGCGCCACGCTCGAAGAAGCCCGCGCCCACGCGCCGCACGCGCTCCTCGCTGGCGAGCGCCACGCGGTCAAGCCGGAAGGCTTCGACCTCGGCAACTCACCGCTGGAGTTCACCTCGGGAGCGGTGCAGGGCAGGGACATTGCCTGGACGACCTCCAACGGCACACGTGCGATCAGAATCCTCTCGGACGAGCCCTTCTCCCCCCACCCCCCTCTCCATACACCTCCCCCCTCACCAAGCCCCCGCACTCCATCGCCATCCCCCCGTGACGTAGTTCTCGCCTCATACGTCAATCTTTCGGCAGTCGCATCCCTCCTCGAGCAGATGCTCCGGGAGGATGCGGGTGTGGCCATCGTTTGCGCAGGCCGCGATGGAGGTTTCGCCCTCGAGGACGCCGCCTGTGCCGGGGCGCTCGTGCGCCGCCTTCAGGTCCGCCTCGACGAGCGGCTCACCGAGAATGACGGCGCACGCGCCTGCGCGTGCATTGACGAGGCCTATGGCGAAGACATCGCGCGGCTCTTTCGCGACGCTCAGCACGGACGATTTCTCCGAGACCATGGATTCGGACCCGACCTCGACGCCTGTGCCGCGCTCGACGCGGTCCAAGTCGTCCCGCGCTGGCGTGACGGACGCTTCGTCGCTGGATGACCTCGACGAGGCCCCCGCACCCCGCCGCCGACGGACGGCGGCGGACGGAGAGGACTACACGCCGCCGCGCGCGCGCCGTGCCGCGTCCGTGACGGAGCACGAAATCGGCGAACCGGTGCAGACCATGCCGAAGCGCCGGCGCGCGAAAGCTGACGACGCCGAGCCGACGACGGCGGAGCTGGCCAAGGCGGTCCGCCGTGCGCATCTGAAGCGCGAGGTGGCCGGCATCGGGCTCCTGCTTGGAGCGGTCTTCGTTGCCGGCGCCTTGATCGCCCGACCGGCCTACACAACCGGGTCGTGCCTCGACGGCGGGTCGATCTTCGGCCCGGTCGGCGCCTGCCTGCGCTGGTCGGTGCTCTCCCTCGTCGGCGCGCTCTCGGCGGCCATCGTCCCGCTCATCCCGGCGGTCTACGCGCTGCGGCTGCTGGGGAGGATCAGCGACACCGATGACCGGCGCTGGCTCACCTTCACGGTCGGCCTCGCGGTGCTCGTCCCGGTCATCAGCTCGCTGGCGCGGGGTCAGTTCTCGTCTGGAACACTGGATCCCCTCGCCGGACTTTGGGGGGCGTTTGCCGCATACTACCTCGTCAGTGCCATCGGCCTCGGCGGCGCCTGGGTGACCGTTGCCATCGCCCTGAGCATCCTGAGCGCAGCCGCGCTCAACTGGAATCCCGTTCGCGCCGTCCTGGGCTCGGCCAGTGCCAGCAAACAAGCCGGGAGCAAGCTCACCAAGGCGGAGCAGATGGAGCCCCCGGCCAGCGAGATGCCACAACTGGACTTGTCGCTGATGGATGGGCTTGCCACGGCTCTCGCCAAGACGCCGGAGTCAGGGGCCACGCCGGTCAATCCCGCGTTTGAGCTGTTGGATGCGTCGGCGCAGTCTGCCGACGCCTCGTCGCCACGCGGCAAGGGGGCGAAGTCGCGGAAATCGCGCGACGAAACCGTCGCCGACGAAATCGATGCCAGCGAACTGGTCGACCCGCTCGCTGAGGAGCTGCCATCGCCCGACCTGCTCTCGTTGCCGCCGCAGCGCAACGCCGACGCCGGGCGCGCGCAGCTTGACGCCGCCGGCCTCAAGCTGATGGATGCACTCCGCACCTTCCGCGTCGACGGACAGCTGGTCGGCCGCACGACGGGTCCCACGGTCACGCAATTCGAAATCGAGCCCGCGCCGGGCGTGAAGGTCCGTCAGTTCGCGAACCTCGCCAATGACCTCGCGCTCGCGATGCGCGCGCCGTCCATTCGCGTGGTCGCGCCCATTCCGGGCAAGGGCGCCGTGGGCATCGAGGTGCCCAATCCGACAGCCGAGATGGTGATCTTTCGCGAGCTGCTCGAGAGTCGCGACTACGCGGGCAAGCCGTTCGCCCTGCCAATGGCCATCGGCAAGGACCTCGAAGGTCGCCCCGTCGTGGCCGACCTTGCCAAGATGCCGCACCTGCTCATCGCGGGAGCGACTGGCAGTGGCAAGTCCGTCTGCGTGAACACGATCATCACGTCGCTCATCTACCGGCACACGCCCAAGACGCTGCGCTTCCTGATGGTCGACCCCAAGATGGTCGAACTCAGCGTCTACAACGTGCTCCCCCACCTGCGCCACAAGGTCGTCACCGACAATCGTGATGCCGCCTCGATGCTCAAGTGGGCGGTGATGGAGATGCAGGAGCGCTACCAGCTGCTCGCCGCCAACGGTGCGCGCAACATCCAGGACTTCAACCAGAAGGTGCGCGACGGGCATCGGATGCTGAAGCCCAAGGATCCGAACGTCGCGTTCGAGGATCGCGAGTACAAGGGAAATGTCCTCCCCTACATCATCGTCGTCATCGACGAACTCGCCGACTTGATGATGACGTGCGCTGCCGAGGTGGAAACGCCGCTCGCGATGCTCGCGCAGAAGGCGCGCGCCATCGGCATCCATCTCATCCTCGCGACGCAGCGTCCGAGCGTGAATGTCATCACGGGGCTCATCAAGGCCAATTTCCCGAGCCGAATTGCCTTCCGCGTGGCCAGCCAGGTGGACAGCCGCACGATCATCGACGGCATGGGTGCCGAGTCGCTGCTCGGCAATGGCGACATGTTGTTCATTCCGCCGGGCAAGAGCGAACCCGCGCGTCTGCAGGGTGCGTTCCTCAGCAACGAGGACACCGAGCGACTGATGCACTGGTACGCCGACCGCCGCGAGGCGCGGAAGGCCGCGCTCGAGGCGCAGGGGCTGATGCACGTGGATGCCGCCGACGAGCAGGACATCCTGGAGAAGGTGCGTCAGCAGGAGGCGCTGGAGGCCGGGGCGGGGCAGGATGGCGATGGCGATGATGGCGACCGCGACAAACTGTTCCGCGAGGCCGCCGAGGTCTGCATCCAGAACCAGGGCGGTTCCACGTCACTGCTCCAGCGGCGACTCAAGATCGGCTACGGCCGTGCCGCGCGCATCATCGACCAGCTGCACCTCGCCGGCGTACTGGGCCCGCCCGACGGCTCCAAGCCGCGCGACGTGCTGGCGGGGCTCGAGGACCTCGATCGGATCTGCGGAAACCGAGAGGAGTGAAGGGGGGCGGGGCGCGCGGCTCCGGGGTGTGCACAGGCGAAATTCTCGGGTCTTCGAGCGCGCGCGCCGTAAGGCGCGCGCGCCGTTTGTGACCCTCCAGTCTTCGTCTGTGCACACCGCCGGAGACGCGCGTCGTCCTGCGTGAGAAGGATGCCGATCGCGCGCGAATGGTGATATACGCGCCGCGCCGCACCGCTACACTCGCGCCATGACCAAGGCGACAAACCAGTTCGGGGAACTCGGCGAGCGAATCGCAGCGCGATGGCTCGCCCAGCACGGGTACACGGTGCTCGCACGCCGCTGGCGGAGCGGTCATCGAGACATCGACGTGATTGCCGAGCGGGAGGGCGTCGTCGCGTTTGTCGAAGTGAAGACGCGTGCGGCGATGGAGTTTGGCGATCCCGTCGAGGCCGTGCATGCGGCCAAGCAGCGCTCACTGGTGCGCAGCGCGCGCGAGTGGATGGCCCGCCACGACGATGCGGGCTATGCGCAGTACCGCTTCGACGTCATCGGGGTGCTGCTTCGTGAGCGTACCGCATGGATTCGGCACGTCGAGTCCGCGTTTACAGTGTAACAATTTGCGACAGGTAGGGCCTCTTCAACATCACAGCGCCCCGCAGAAGCGTCGAGCGGGCGACATAAGACCATAATCGGCAACGGGTTGCGTTACGTGTTGATAAGTCATTGTTCGGAAACACGTTACGAAAATCAAGCAGGCCAACGCCACTTGTCAAATCGCGTTTGTTTCGTATTTTCTTCGGGCCAGTGTTTTCGCATTCTGTTCGGGGATAGCACCGACGAATTCGCTGGGTAGATTCCTTCACGGGCCGCCGGCCCCAGTACGCTCGAGGAGTTCATGGCCGTCACCACCGCGCAGCACGACGAAAAGAAGAAGGCACTCGGTCTCGCCATCGCGCAGATCGAGAAGTCGTACGGCAAGGGCGCCATCATGAAGATGGGCGCTGACCGCGCTGCGGTGCGTGTCGAGTCCATTCCCACGGGTGCGATCAATCTCGACGCGGCCATCGGCGTGGGTGGCATTCCGCGCGGCCGCATCACCGAGATCTACGGGCCGGAGTCCTCGGGCAAGACGACGCTCTGCCTGCACGTCATCGCGAATGCGCAGAAGACGGGCGGCACGGCGGCCTTCATCGACGCCGAGCACGCGCTCGACACCGAGTACGCCAAGAAGCTCGGCGTGGACGTCGACAAGCTCCTCGTCTCGCAGCCCGATACGGGCGAGCAGGCGCTGGAGATCTGCGAGATCCTCGTTCGCTCGGGCGCGGTGGACATCGTGGTCATCGACTCGGTCGCGGCGCTCGTGCCGAAGGCGGAGATCGAGGGCGAGATGGGCGATTCGCACGTCGGTCTGCAGGCACGGCTCATGAGCCAGGCGCTCCGCAAGCTGACCGGCGCCATCGCGCGCTCCAAGACGTCGGTGGTCTTCATCAACCAGCTGCGCGAGAAGATCGGCGTGATGTTCGGCAACCCCGAGACGACGACGGGCGGCAAGGCGCTCAAGTTCTACGCCTCGCTGCGCCTCGACATCCGTCGCGTGGGGCCGGTGAAGGAGAAGGAAGACGTCATCGGCTCGCACGTGCGCGTGAAGGTGGTCAAGAACAAGGTCGCGCCGCCGTTCAAGCAGGCCGAGTTCGACATCATGTATGCGGAAGGCATCTCGCACGTCTCGCTGCTGGTGGACATCGGCGCCGAGGCGGGGATCATCGAGAAGTCCGGGGCGTGGTACAGCTACAACAACCAGCGCATCGGGCAGGGTCGCGAGAACGCCAAGATGTTCCTGAAGGACAACGCGGCCGTGATGGCCGATATCGAAGAGAAGGTGAAGGCACTGCTCGGCATCGGCCTCGCGCCGGCCGCCGACGAGGCCGTAGAGGAATAGGGGGTCGCAGTCTCGCCCCGACGATGAGCGCCGGGGGGTCGATCTTGGTGTACGGCCGGGGCCCGGAATCCCCGATCTGCACCTGGGTGGCCCCTCGGCGCTTTGCTTGGGGGGACGCGGGTCAAAACCAGGCACTCCGCACCCGGCGGTCTTTTCGTAGCTTTATAGTCAGCAGTACAGGAGTCCCCTGATGTTCAGCTGGACCAGGACGAAGCCAAATGCGATGACGGGGGGCGCGGACGTTGCCGTGCCCGATGCGCCGCACCTGCCCGTCAGCGTGTCGGGAACGGTCACCGCGCTGCGCGAGAACCCGCGCAAGCCCGGACGGTACGCCGTGCACGTGGATGGCAAGAGCGTCGCCATCGTGAACGCGGCCTATCTGCACGACGCCGGACTCCGGGCGGGCAAGGTGATCGATGAAGCGGCCGGTGATCGCCTGCTGATCGCCGCGCGCAAACTCGAGGCGTTCGACCGGGCGGCGGCGGCGCTTGGTCGGCGTGCTCGCAGCGCGCACGAACTTGAGCGCTGGCTGCTGCAGCGTGGCTTCGACCGCGCAGATGTCGCCGATGCCGTCCAGCGGCTCACCGAGGTCGGCGCCATTGACGACTCGCAGTTCGCGCGCGCCTTCGCCCGCTCACGGGCGCTCGGCAAGGGCATGTCGCGGCGGCGACTGGCACAGGAACTGGCCCGGCGCGGCGTGGATCGCCGCATGGCCGACGCGGCCATCGCCGAGGTGCTCGAGGAGGAGTCGGTGGACGAACGAGCGCTGCTCGAGGCGGCGGCGCGCAAGAAACTGGCGGTGCTGCGCGGTCAGGAACCGGAGACGGTGCGCAAGCGCCTCTATGGATATCTCGCGCGGCGCGGCTACGACGCGAGCGACATCGCGGCCGTCATTCGCACGGTCCTGGCTGAGGAGCGTTCGAGGTAACTCCCGACGCGCGCGCGGCGAGCGCGGCAAATCGCGTCGCTAGGGCCGGGCTCGCGCCTCGTGCGCGGCGAGCACCGCGGCGCCGAGCAGTGCCACGGCGGTCAGCTGATGAAGCGCCGCGATCGCAATCGGCACGGCCAGCAAGAGGGTCGCGATCCCCAGCGCGACCTGCACCGACGCCACGACCGCGACGTTGCGTTGCGCCCGCACAAGGCGGGAGGGCGCGCCGGTTGCGGCGCCCACCCAGAACCAAAGCCCGAAGGCGACGCACACGGTGAGGATCGCGAACACGCGGTGGTGGAATTGCGCCGCGGCGGGATTCTCGAAGGCGTTAGTGAAGAAGCCGTCGAGGGTGTCGTACCCCGGCGGCACGACCTGTCCCCCCATCAGGGGGAACGTGTTGTAGATCTTGCCCGCCCGCAGGCCCGCCACTAACGCGCCGCTCAGGATTACGAGGAAGGTCCAGATGGCGAATCCGTCGGCGATGCGCGCGAAGCGGGTGTGATCGAAC
>JAKAJN010000004.1 GCA_021813725.1 bacterium
GGTCGGGTTCCAGAACGGACCACCGTATTCCCACTCGGGGAACCAGAGTTCCTCCGTGGCGGCATACATGTTCTCGAGGTTGAACGGGCCGGCGTGCGAGACAAGCGCCTTGAAGCGGTTCGTGTGGCCGGCGATCCAGTTGACCATGTAGCCGCCGTACGATCCGCCGGCGGCGGCCATCCGCGTGCTGTCCATCCACGGGTTGGCCTTGAGTGCGGCGTCGAGCCCTCGCATCAGGTCCACGTAGACCTTGCCGCCCCAGTCCTTGCTCACGCCATCGGTCAACTTCTGTCCGTAGCCCGTGGAGCCGGTTGGGTTGATGATGACGAGGCCGTAGCCGCCGGCCGCGAACATCTGGTAGCTCCAGCGCGTGCTCCAGCTGTCGAGCCATGCGCCCTGCGGGCCGCCGTGCACCAGCAGCAGCACGGGGAACTTCTTCCCCGCCGCGAACTGCGGCGGCTTCATCGTGAAGCCGTGGATCTTGACGCCGTTGGCCCCGGTGAACCAGAAGTCCTCCAGCGCGGGGAGTGTGAACGGCGCGAGCTGCGCGTCGCTCTCGTGCGTGAACTGGCGCTGGTTGCCGACGCCCGTGGCGTCGAGCGTGCCCAGCCAGACCTCACCCGGCGCGGATGCCGACTCACGAATCCAGGCGACCGTGCCGTTCTTCGCGATGGAGAGCTGCGTGTTGTTGTGCGCGGTGATCACCGGCTGCGGCGCGCTCGCCTTGCCCGCCGCGTCGAGCGTGACGCGGAAGTACTTGTCGCGGCCGACGTCGCTCGAGAGCACCAGCAGGGACTTGCCGTCGGGGACGACCACGATGCCATCGGCGTTGCGATCCCAAGTCGGCAGCAGCTCGCGCGTGGCGCCGGTGGCGATGTCCATGGCCATCAGGCGCCAGCGATCGGACTCGAAGCCGGCGCGCTGCTGCGACGCGTAGTATCCGGTCTTGCCGTCGGGCGATGCTACCGGATTCTGATCGGCGCCCTTGTTGGCCGCCGTCGCGACGCGCGCCGTCCCGCCCTGCACGTTGATGCCGTAGAGATTCAGGTCGGTCGTCCACGCGTCGGCCGCTCCCTGGTCCTTGGCGGTGAACGCCAGTTGCTGGCCGTCCACGCTAAAGGTGTACGCCTCGCTCCCGCCGAATGGCGGCGGTGGCACGTCGTATGTGGCGCCGGGAAGCAGGTCGTGCAGGTCGCCGCCGTCGGGTTTCACGACGAACAGGTGCGACCGCGTTCCCTCATCGTACACGTTCCAGTGGCGGAAGAGCAGGTTGTCGGCGACGTGCGCCTTCACCTTGCTCTCGCTCTTCGCCTTGTCCTTCGCCGCATTGCAGGCCTCGTCGCGGCACTCGGGATACACCGACGACACGAAGGCGATGTAGTTGCCGCTCGGCGACCACACCGGACCGCTCGCACCGCCGGTGAGGTTCGTCAACTGCTTCGCCGCGCCGCCGCGAGCGGGGGCAATCCAGAGCTGGCCGCCGCTGGTGTACGCGATGGAGGCGCCGTCGGGCGACCAGCGCGGCTCGCTGGCGACGGTTTTCTCGTCGGGCCACTGCCGCGCGGCGCCGCCGGCAACCGGCGCGAGGAAGGTGCGTGCTGGCCGTCGGTTGGCCACGAGGTCCGCACTGCGCACCGTGTACAGGATCCACTGCCCATCGGGCGACAACTGCGGATCCGAGACGATGCGCGTGGCGGCGAACTCCTCGAACGTAATGGGGCGGCGGGTTTGCGCTGATGCCTCTGGCGCGGTGGCCACCAGTGCCAGCAGAACGAGGGAAAAACGGCGAAGCGTGGACATGCCAGTCTCCTGCGGCCCGAGCGGCCGACGAGGATCAGAGGTGCGAACGGAACTCAGGAAAGGATTGCTGCAGGCGCGCGGCCAGTTCGGGCGCATCGCGCAACAGACGGAAATCCGAAAACTCAAAACCCGGCGCCACGGTGCAGCCCGCCAGCGTGTACTCGCCGGTGCAGCGCACGGCCTGCCAGCAACTGGCCGGGACGACGCGCACCGGCGCGCTCGAGGCGCCCACCGGCCCAACGACCTCGGTGCGCGCTCGGGTCACGCCGGGGTCAAGCAAGTGCAGTTCGAGCGGCGCGCCCTCGTACCAGTGCCAGATCTCATCCGACGCGACGCGGTGCCACTTGTTCACATCCCCGCCGCGCAGGAGATAGAAGATGGTTGTCGCGGCCCAGCGCTCCGACCGGCCGTCGTCGGTGCGCACCATGCGCCGGGAGCGGAACAACTCGCGGTAGAAGCCGCCCTCGGGATGCGGCGCGAGCCCGAGCTCGCGCACCAGGTCGTCGGCGCGCGCGCTCACGGCGTGCTCTGGTGCAGGCGCACGGCCGTCGCCCTGGCCCGCACCTTGATATTGATGAACTCGACGGCCACCGAGAACGCCATCGCGAAGTAGGTGTAGCCCTTCGGCACGTGATAGCCGAAGCCCTCGATGATCAGGTTGCCGCCGATCATCACCAAGAAGGCGAGTGCCAGTACCTTGATGGTCGGGTGCCGGTCCACGAACTCGGAGATCGGTGTCGCGGCCCAGAGCATCACCATCAGCGCGAGGACGTTCGCGGCGATCATAATGCTGACGTTCTGCACCATCCCCACCGCGGTGATCACCGAGTCCACCGAGAAGACGATGTCAACCACCATGATCTGCGTGACGACCGCCCAGAGCGCCGCCTGCACCCTGGCCTCACGCTGGTGCTCCACCCCTTCGAGCTTGGAGTGAATCTCGAAGGTCGCCTTGCCGATCAGGAAGAGCCCGCCGACGATCAGGATGAGGTCGCGCCCCGAGATCTCGCGCCCCAGTGCCGTGAACAGGTTCCCCGTGAGCCCCATGATCCAGGTGATGCTCAACAGGAAGGCGACGCGCGTGACGAGGGCGCCGGTCAGCCCGAGCCGGCGCGCCTTCGCCTGCTCGCTCTTCGGCAGCTTGCCGGCGAGAATGGCGATGAAGATGACATTGTCGATGCCGAGCACGAGCTCGAGCGCCGTCAGCGTCACGAGACCGACCCACGCGTTGGGATCAGCGAGCCAAGTAAGCATGTCTGTCGAAACGTGAGAGGTGAGTGGTTCGGCCTACTCCGGGCATTCGTCTTCTGTCAGCCGTCTACCGCCGGTCGTCCGTCGTCGGTCGTCCGCCCGTCCACGTCACCGTCCACGTGCGGGTCGTCCCGGGTTCGATCCAATGGGCGCCGTTCCACGCGCCGAGCGCATCGCTGAGTGCGCCGGGCGCGCCAATGGCGGGCGCGAAGCCCAGATTGAAATACGGCGCCGGTTTCCGCCAGGGAAGCCACGACGTCCGCGGCAGCGGATTCCACCCGCCGGCATTGAGCCAGAGCCCGAGCTGCGGCACGTCGGCTGTCTTGACGACCGCCGCAATCTGCGCATCGCCCTCGCTGACGCGCAGCACGTGCTCGCCATCCGGCAGATCAATGTACAGCATGCAGGCGAATGGCTTCTTCCACGCGCGCGCCGGCGTTGAGAGGTCGAGCAGCTGCCCGCCGCTGCGCAGGCGCGGCCAGCGATGCTCCGCGCCCGCCCCCCCGAGGTCAACGCCATGCTCGGTCCAGACGCGCACCCGGGCTCCCTCTGGCAACTCAAGCCGCGTCTCGCCTCGCAGCGGCAGCAACGGATGCGCCGACCACAGAAATGGGATCTTGAGCTCGCCGACGTTGGTGACGGCGTAGTCGCAGCGCACTTCGCCCTGCGGCGTCACGGTCAGCGTCCGCTCGAATTGATAGGGGAGGCACTCCCCGGTCCAGACGAGGTGGGCACGGTGACCGTCCTGTCCCGTGACGAGCGTCAGCACGGGCCGCTGCGACCACAGCTCACCGTGATCCGGGAGTTCGCGCCCCCCGGCACCACGCACGATCGATGGCAGGGCGCACGGCGTCACGGAGGGGAAGCACTCGTCGAAGCCGCCGCTGTCGGCCGTCAGCGGATACGATGCGCCGGCGACTGGGACCCGGAACGGCAACTGCGCATTGTGCCACAGCCACTGGCGGTCATCAAACCAGAGCTCCGTGATCTTGCCGCCGAGCGCGGGGACGAGCACGGCACGGGCGTGCCCCCCGCGCAGCTCCACGCTGCCGAACGCTGATGCGGTCGTCGGTTCGGCCACCGGCCTACGAGAGGGCGCTGAGGTCAATGCCCCGGGTGGCGAACACGCGGGCGACGGCGTCGCCGATCTTGTTGTTCGGCGTGCTGGCCCCGGCGGTCAGCCCCACGGACATCGGACCGTTTCCGAGCCAGTCGGCGCTCTCCACCTTCTCGCCCGACACCGGGTCGCGCGCCCGAATGGTGCCGCCCTCGGGGTCAATGCAGAGCGCGTCTTCCACGTGGTAGGTGCGCACCCGCTCGGCGCAGAGCGCGGCCAGCGAGATCGTGTTGCTCGAATTGTAGCCGCCAATCACGAGCATCACGTCGGGCGCCTCCTGCAGCAGCGCGTTCACCGCGTCTTGGCGGTCCTGCGTGGCGCTGCAGATCGTGTCGAACGTGCGGAAGTTCGCTGCCCGATAGGCGTCGCCGCGGGCGACGGACATCGCGGTGCCGACGAACTCGCCAATTGCAAGCGACTCGCGGGCCAGCATCGTGGTCTGATTGGCCACACCGATTCGCGCCAGATGCACGTCGGGGTCGAAGTGCGCGCTCGCCGCCTTGCCGTAGCGCGCCAGGAAGGCGGCGCGGTCGCCGCGCCCGGCGACGTATTCCGTGACGTCGCGGGCCTCGTCCATGTTGCGCACCACGAGGTAGGTGCCGCCCGGAAACTTCTCCACTTGCGAGGCGGTGGCTCGCGTCTCCTCGTGGTAGTACTTGCCGTGGATGAGCGCCGTGAAGCCGTCGCGTGCGTACGCCTCGACCCGCTTCCAGACATTCAGGACCGAGCCGCACGTGGTGTCCACGACGACGCACCCCTTCTCGCGCAGCGTCTGGAAGTCCCCGATCGTCACGCCGAACGCGGGGAGGATCACCACATCGTCGGCCTTGACGGTCGAGTAGTCGAAACCCTCCGGACCGGGGAGCATGATCTCGATCCCCATCTCCTGCAGGCGCTGGTTCACGTGCGGGTTGTGGATGATCTCACCCACGAGAAAGACGCGCCGGTCGGGGAACTTGTGGCGCGTCTGGTATGCATACTCCACGGCGCGTTCCACGCCATAGCAGAAGCCAAACTCCCGGGCGAGACGCACGGTCAGGTCGCCCACGGTCAACTGGTAGTCCCGCGCCCGCAGCAGGTCCACCACGCGGCCGGTGTAGTCGGCGGACAGCGTCGCCTCCACGTCCTGCTTGAGGCCAAAGCCCTTGCGGAAGTAGGTGGCGTCGGGGGCGTTCATGCACGAAATCTAGTGGACACCAAGCGGTTCCGGGGGCTAGTCTCTAGGGAATGACGGAGCACTTCGATCTTGTGGTGGTGGGCGCCGGCCCGGCAGGCGAGAAGGGGGCGGCGCAGGCGGCCTATTTTGGCAAGAAGGTCTGCCTCATTGAACGCGCGCCCAAGCCGGGCGGCGCCGCGGTCAACATCGGCACGATCCCATCCAATACGCTGCGCGAATCCGCGGTCCTTCTCTCCGGACTCCGGCGGAAGGGACTGTACGGTGTCGAATTCCACGTGCAGCCCGACCTCTCGGTCGCCGACTTCATGCAGCGCGAGCGCCAGGTCATCGAAGGGGCGTGGCGAGAGATCGAGGAGAACATCGCGCGGCACGACATCACCGTCGTGCAGGGCAACGCGCGTTTCACGGGCCCGCAGGCACTCGAGGTCACGCGACACGGACAGCCGCCGCGCAGCATCTCCGGTGACATCTTCCTCGTCGCCACCGGCTCGCGTCCGTGGCGTCCAGCGCACGTGCCATTCGATGGCGCGGTCATCATTGACAGCGCCGGCGTGCTGACGATGCCGGCCATTCCGCCACGCCTCATCCTCATCGGTGGCGGCACCATTGGCTGTACCTACGCCTGCATCTTCGCCGCCCTCGGCGCACAGGTGACCATCGTCACCGCGCGGGACCGCCTGCTGGCGCAGTTCGAGCACGAGGTCGGCGATGCCCTGCGGCAGGAGATGACGCGCCGCCTCGGGGTGCACGTGCACCTCGGCGTGGACGTCACGCGCATGGACGTGCAGGGCGGCCTCGGCTACGTGACCATTGCCGACGGCACCACGCTCGTGGCCGAAGGCGTCGTCTACTGCGCCGGGCGCGAGGGGACGACGGCGGAACTGGGACTGGAGAACGCGGGTGTGGCAACGACATCCCGCGGGTTCGTCACGGTGGACGACAAGTACCGGACGAGCACCACGCACATCTACGCCGCCGGAGATGTCATCGGCTCCCCCGGCCGCGCATCGGTGGCGATGGAGCAGGCGCGCGTGGCGATGTGCCACGCCTTTGGCCTCCGCTACAAGCAGGCCGTGGCGTCGGTCGTTCCGTACGGCGTGTGGACGATTCCCGAGGTGGCAAGCGTTGGGCTTTCCGAGTCGGAGGCGCGGGCCCGCGGCATCGCGTGCGAGATTGGCCGCGCCGAACTCGCCCACAACGCGCGCGGACAAATCCTTGGCGAGACCGCGGGCTTTGTGAAACTCGTCTTCAACGCCGAAGACCAGCGGCTGCTTGGCGCCACCATCGTCGGCGAAGGGGCATGCGAAATCATTCACGTCCCGAGCGCCGTGCTCGCCCACGGCGGGACGCTGGACTACTTCATCCAGGCTGTCTTCGGTTACCCGACGCTCACCGATGCCTTCAAGTACGCGGCGTACGACGGCCTGCAGCGTCTGCAGCGGCGCATCGGGGCATCGGGCGGACTGGCGGCGGGACCGACCGCCTGACGACTACGCGCCCTCGGTGAACGGCGCGATCTTTTCGCGCACGTCGTCGGGCAGCGGGTATTTCATCATCGTGTCCTTGTGCACGCAGACGACGGTCAGCGTTCCCGAGGCGCGGTGCGCCCGGTCGCCGGCGCGATAGACCTCGAAGCGCATCGTGAGCGACGTCTGTCCGACGCGCGAGAACCACGATTCAATGTCGACGAGCTCGTCCATTTCCGCCGGCGAATGAAACTCCACCTGCAGGGCCTTGCGCGGCAGCCAGACGCCGCCCGTCTTGCGCAACGTTTCATACGGCAGACCGCAGGCGCGGAACATCTCGTGCTCGGCCACTTCGAAGAGACGCAGGTACGTGCTGTAGTGGATGATGCCGAGAGGGTCGCAGTCGGACCAGCGGACGCGGTCGGTGATATGAAAGCGGGACATTCGTGGTTAATGGGAGTAGGTGTCGTGTCCAAGCACCGGTGCCAGCGCATACGACAGGATTGTCTCGTACGCGTCCTGTCGGTTGACGAGCCCTTCGGTCAGCACGCCCACGGCGCCAGCGCCATGCTTGATGTTCGAGGTCCCCATCAACTGATCAATGGCGTGCCCCAGTTCGACGCCGCGGCGAATCAGCGCGGCCACGGCATCGGGGAGTGGCATCGAGAGCGAGCCGCCCGCGTGCGCTTCTCCGGTGCGTGTGACCACCACCGCCCAGGCGCAGGTGCGCATGCCGCCCGCGGCGTCCACCACGCCGCCCTCGATGCCAACGCCGAGGTCCGCATCGAGCGCCGCGCGGGCCGCGTGGGCACGATTCGTCGCGCCTTCGATGGTCTGCGCATCGCCAATCGGTTGATCAGGGACGCGCGATGCGACCGCGATGCCATCCACGTGCGTGCGCGGCTCGAGGCGCTGGAAGACGGCGCGCACGGCAGCGAGCTTCACGGGATTGGTGGACCCGACGGCCACGCGGTGGATGTTCGAGAGCGGCACGCGGTGTAAGTTAGGCGCACGATGCCACGCGCGAGAACCCCGTTCGCCGCCGGCCGGCTCTGGCTCGACTTCGTCAACTCCGACGAGGCGCCGCGCCATCAGCAGGGCGACGCGTTGGCGTCCTTCGACGGCTATCTCGGCTGGCTCGAGGGAGCGGGACTCGTGGACGCGGCGCGGCGGGCGGCACTTCAGCGCCGCGCCGTCGAGCAGCCGGCCAGCGCCACGGCGGCCCTGCACGAAGCCCGCCGCATTCGCAGCGCCCTGCGGCCGCTCGCGGAACGCGGCCGACAGGCCGCCGAACGCGTGAGGCAGGCCGCCGTGCTCGAGATCAATCGCGTGCTCGGCCGCTCCACCGGCGTGCGCCGCATCGAACACGACCCGCGCGACGGGTCATTCTCGCGCGCCTTCCTCTCGACGGGTGATGCGTTCGCCGCGCTCGTCATCCCCGTGGTGGAGAGCGCCGCCGATGCGCTCGTCACGGGCGAACTCGCGCGCGTGCGCCGCTGTGCGGCCGAGCCAACCTGTCCGCGCGTCTTTCTCGACACGAGTCGGGGCGGACACCGCCGCTGGTGCGACATGCGCTCGTGCGGCAACCGGGCGAAGGCCACACGGCATCGCGCGACGATCCAGGATCGCCGCCATCGCGGATAGGTCGAAGCGGAGCGCGCGTACGCCGCGGCCTCGCGCCGGGCGTGATGACGCTATCGCCCCCGTCGCTTCCCTCGACCGGACGGCGAACCGGGCCGGTGACGGCCGGCCCCCGTCGCATCGCCACCCGAGGGCCCCTTCCATGGCCTGCCCCCGGACTTTTCGCGATCGTCGCCGCGCGCGTTGCCGCCGCGCCCTGCAAACCCGCCGCCTCCGCGCGGTCCGCGCGGTCCGCCGTCGCGTCCGAATCCTCGGTCGCCATTCCTGTTGCGCGCCGGCGCTGCGTCACGCTCATCGTCGGTGAATGGATCGTCGAGCCGGTCCTGCAGCTCCGCGAGGTTCGACGCCTTGACGGCGCCGCGTGCGCCGCGGGTCACCACGAAGCGCAACGGACGGTCGAGCACCGGAAGCTCTTCCTCGACGAGCGTACGGGCGATCTTCTCCGGAATGCGCAGTCGTGCCACGCCGGTGACGTCCGTCGCCGTCTCCTCGACCTCGTAGTCGACGGTCACGGTGCGATCGCGAATCTCCACGGCTCCCGGAAGCGACTGCAGCCGCACTCGCTCCGAGCGCGGAACAAAATCGTCGGGCTCCAGCAGCGCGCGCGCCGCGCGCCATTCCTGGATGTCGCGCACGCCGGCAATGGCGCGCTCATACCAGGCGGTCAACTCCGCCAACCCGAGCCGTGGCGTTGCGCCGCCGCTGCGCCGATATGCCTCGCGCACTTCCTCGATCGCTTGCCGGTTGCGCTGCACCGATTGATGGTACGCCTCGCCGCGCGCCATTGCCTCCGCGAGGACGCGGCGCGCCTCGACCTCGAGTCCCGGCGGGAACTCACGGACCGGCTCGCGTTCGCGCGAAAGGTCGAACCCGAAGAAGGTCACGCGTCGCTCGAGCGCGAGCGGTGACTGCTTGTGCCTGCCGTCGAACGTCAGCGCCGGCGGATGGGCCGTCGCGTGTCGGCGCACGAGATCCTTGGAGAGCTGTGTCCCCTCGATTGCGGCCCGCGGTACGCCCCAGCGGTCGGCGAAGTAGCGCAGGGTACCGGCGATCGCCCCCCACGTGCCGCAGACGCTGGTCTTCGATACCCGCGCCTCGTCGCCCGACGCGGTGAGCTCGTCCATGACCAGGTCAAAGGGCATCACCTCGGCGAGGAGCGCGCGGAACCGGCGGTCAATCTCGGGCGAGACGGCCGGCATGCGCGACGGCAGGGCAAGCCCGACTGCGCGGTAGATGCTCGCCATCGCGAGCGCCGCATCCTCGAGCGATTTCACCAGCACGCCACGGCGCTCGGCCCACGTCCCCACGCTTTCGTCGAAGAGCTGGCGCGGCAGACCGTAGACATCGCCCAGGAAGCCGCATCGCGTGTACGCCTCGGCGTAGACGTTGTACGACGTCAGGTGGTCGCTGCCGGGAACGATGAGCCCCGAGAGATCGCGGTCATCGCGCGTCATGCGGTGGAGGCTCTCGATGCTCGCCATCACCGCCACGTACGGCAGCAGTTCGTCGTCGCAGTGCACGAGCAGTTCCGCCCACGGGCGGTCCACCGGCATCGCTTCCACCTTGGCACCGTACGTCGTGAGCCGGCCGTCAGCGACGATGCCGCGCTCTTCGAGGAAGCCGAGGGCGCGGCGATAGCTCACGCGATCGAGCGGTACGGGCAGGTCGAGTTCGTCGGCACGCACGCCGAGAGCGGCGCAGGTGAGCGCCACCCGCTCGCTGTCGCCGGCCAATTGGAACTCCGGCTCGGTGGGCTGCAACGCCTCGAACTGGATGTCCCGGTCGCTGAGGATGAAGACGCGTCCACCGCGCACGCGACCGTGCACGCGCCCCGCCATCTGGAGAATCTCGTTGGCGCCGAGGTGCAGGCGGGTGAGCACGTTCTTGCCACGCTCGACGAGGTTCGTGAAGCGCGTGTCGTCAATGATCACCGTGTCGAGCCCCTGCACGTTCAGGGCGCTCTGCCCGGCGGCGGTCATGGCGAGCAGGAATGGCTTCGCTTCCTCTCCCTCGAGGAACGGCCGGATGACGCGGATCGGCTCGCCCCCGTGATAGAAGGCGACGTTCATGCGCGGAAAGCGGCTCTGCACCATCGCCGCCGCCTGCTCCACGCCGGCGCGCGTGGGCAGGAAGACCCCCACCCCGCGACGTTCCTTGAAGACGCGGTTGAGGAACCGGTCGTCGAGGAAGTCGAGCGGCTTCTGGCGCACCACTTCCACATCGGCCGCCTTTGCGGGGTCGAAAGCGCTGCTCTCAATTACCTCTGCCGCGTTCAGATAGCGGGCGTAGAACGCCGGATCCACGGTGGCGGAGAGCCAGACGTAGCGGCAGCCCACCCGCTTGCCGAGTGCGAGGCACAGTTCGAGCTCGGCGGAGGTCTGGTGGATCTCGTCCACGACCAGCGTGTCCTGCGGTCGGATGTCGCCATCCTGGAACCAGCGCCGCGCGATGCCGGTGGTGACGATGACCACGTTCCACGTCGGCGTCTCCGGCGTCGCCTCGCGTTCGCGGTTGATGACGCCCACGCGCAGGTCATCGGTGGCGAGCATCACGTGCGCGATGGGCTTGATGCTCAACGTCTTGCCGGTTCCCGTGCCCGCCACGATGCCGAACCCCGGGCGCCGTCCGTCGTGCAGGCCCTCGCGGGTCAACCGGTCGGCGAGGGCGCGCAGGCGTTCGCCCTGGTGCTTCCAGAGCACCGTCTCGATGTCGAGCGTGAAGGCCAGTTCGATCGTCTCGCACGCCGCGCGCGTGGGAGCGATGACGATGATGCGTCCCCCGGTCCCGCTGCGGACGAAGTGTTCGTGATCGCGCGGGAGGTACGGGTCGGTGACGGGGCGCAGGGGCTGGCTTACTGCGGCATCTCCGGTTTGCGTTTCACCGGCTTGGCCGTCGAGTCGGCGGGGCGCGTACGCGGCTCGGCGCGGGACTCGTCGTCACGGTCCTTCCGTCGCGCACTCGGCGCGAGCTGGTGCACCGGAAGCTTGCCGGCGCGGCGGCTGAACGGCTGCAGCTCCATCGGTTCGTTGCGCACCGGCGGGCCGAACACCACCGCGGCATTCGCCGGCCGATTTCGCACCGCGCTGGCGCAATCCGTGGGTGCCGGCTGTTGCGAAGCCGGCACGCCATCGATCCACAGTCGGCACAGGCCGGCCGGGGGCTTGAAAGACGCCGGCACGCGCGGCTGCGGCTGCCGCTCGCGCGACTCTTGGGCCGCGGCAACGGATGTCAGGAAGATGACCGGAACAACCCACGCGAAGACCTTCAGCACTGCCTCCCTCGATGGGCGCTGTCTTGCCCTGTGGACGACCCAGCGCCTTCCGGCGCCACCTTGCCAGTTCATACCCAGCGATCCCGCCCCTGATCCATGTTCCGGCCGGCTTCGCCTAGTCCCCAAACGAAATCCCGATCCGGCGCGCCGTCCGCACGATATCGTGCGTCGGATCCACCTTCTTGTGCTCCCGCAGCGCGTCCACGATGGGAATCGGCACGATATGCGGTGTCTGCAATGCCACCATATGCCCCCACTTGGCGTTGGCCACGGCCTCGGTGGCCGCGCCGCCAAACCGGGTGGCAAGCAGGCGGTCATACCCTGTAGGCATGCCGCCGCGCTGCAAGTGCCCCAGCACGAGCGAACGGCATTCCTTGCCCGTGCGTTCCTGAATGGCCTTGGCCAGGCGATCAGCCACGCCCCCCACCCGCTTCGCCTGCCCGGGGAGCGATGCCCCCAGCGTGCCCTGCTCCCCCTCGAACTGCACCCCCTCGGCGACCACGACCACCGCGAACTTCTTGCCCATCGCGTCGCGCTTCATGATGTGCGCGCAGACGTTGTCGATGTCCCATGCAATTTCGGGAATGAGGATCACGTGCGCCTGGCCGGAGACGCCGGAGTGCAGCGCAATGAAGCCGCAGTCGCGCCCCATCACCTCCAGCACCAGCACGCGGTCGTGGCTGGACGCCGTGGTATGCAGCTTGTCGATGGCCTCCATTGCCGTCGTGACGGCCGTGTCGAAACCAAAGGTCGTGATCGTCCCGCTGACATCGTTGTCAATCGTCTTCGGCACGCCGACGATGCGCGCGCCCTTCTCGAAGAGCTTCTGGGCGATGGCCAGCGACCCATCGCCGCCAATCGTGATGAACGCCTCGATGCCGAGATTGCGGGCATTGTCCATCAGCTCATCTGACCGATCGACCTCGATGTAGGACCCGTCGGCCTGTTTGACCGGATAATGGAAGGGGTTGCCGCGGTTCGTCGTGCGCAGGATCGTCCCGCCCAGGTGGGCGATGCCGCGCACCGTCTCCGCGGTGAGCGGAATGACTTCATCTTCACCCAGCAGGCCCATATAACCGCGCTTGACGCCAAGCACGTGCCAGCCGCGATCAATGGCCGACATGACCGCGGCGCGAATGACGGCGTTGAGTCCGGGGGCGTCGCCGCCGCCGGTGGAGATGGCGATTCTCATGGCTTCGGTTGGTGATTTCGAATCAGGTTCAGCACTTCTCCCGGCTGCGCGTGGCGACCGAGCTGCGATTTCTCGAAGACCGCACGGCCATCCACGGAGACCTCGAAGCGTCCACCGCTGCTGGGCTGCAGCGTTACCTCGGCGCCGGGGAACTGCTCTCGGATCGCGGCCGCCAGACTGACGGCCCGGGGTTCATAGCTTCAAACGACGCAGTACTCGATATTGACCCGCATCACGCCTCCTGTGCGGTGGAATCTATGGCCGGACCGAGGCGGGCGCGAAATTCGCCGTCGGAGGCGCGTGCAGCTGCCGTGCTGTCGCGGCACTCACGGCGGGGGCATCGGGATGCCGTTGGTCGCGGCCAGTCGCTTGAGCAGCGTGTCCTGCTTCGCGGTGACGGCGACCAGCGAATCCACCGTCGTGGCGAGCGTTGCCATCTGGTCCTGCATGGCAATGATCGCATCGGACATCTGCGAGAGCTGTTCCGCGATGGCGGCGTCGGCAGCCGGCGAGCGGCAGCCGGCGAGAACGGTGAGCGAAGCGAGCGCCGCAAAGCGGCGCAGTCCGGCACGGGGCATGGCAGATCTCCAAGTGACGCGGCGGTGGCGCGTGCGGCGCGCAATCGGGCGCTTCGGGTGGCGCTCAATTGGTGACGCGCGCGGGCGGGCCGCCTTCAAGATGTGCCGAGGATTCGCCAGGCGCACGTACGCGCGTGCGCCCTCGGCCGACGTGCGATCACCACGCACTCGCGCGCGCTGCGCCGGCGCCGCCTGCGTACACCCGGAGCCCTCGATGCGCCACGCCCACACACTCCCCGAACTCGTGTTGACGCTGTCCCTGCTCGCCATCATCGCAACGATGGCGGTACCGCCGCTCATCGACACCGCGGCGCGGTGGCGCCTGCGGGCGGCCGTTGGCGACATCGTCAACGCGCTCGTGCTCGCCCGCGAGGCGGCGCTCGCCCGTGGCAGCCTGGCGACGCTGGTGGTGGATGCGCCCCGCGGCGAAGTGACGGTGGTCTGCGGTGGCGACACGATTGCGCGCCGCGCGATTGGCGCGACGCACGGCGTCACCCTCGCCGCCAGCGGCGATTCCGTACGCTACGCACCGGACGGGCTCGCGACCGGCGTGTCGAACACGACGCTGCTGGTCGCACTCGGCGCGCGAATCGACTCCGTGGTGGTGTCACGGTTGGGGAGGGTGAGGTGGGGAGACTAGAGAAAAAGCAGAGAGAAAGCAGAGAAAAAGCAGAGAAGAAGCAGAGAAGAAGCAGAGCAAACGCAGGGGTTCTCTGCTTTTTCTCTGTTTCTTCTCTGCTTCTTCTCTGCTTTTTCTCTGGAACCGCTAGGTTCCAAAATCAAACCCCACCACCGACCGCCGCGGGATGTCCTGCCCGATCGTGCGCTCGATGGTCTTCACCATCGCAATCTCGTCGGCACACATGAACGTGTACGCGTCGCCCGTCTGGGCGGCGCGACCGGTGCGGCCGATGCGGTGCACGTAGTCGTCGGCCTGTTGCGGCACGTCGTAGTTGATAACGTGCGAGATTCCCGAGATGTCGAGTCCACGCTGCGCGATGTCCGTCGCAACCAGCACGCGCGTCTGGCCGGCCTTGAATCGCGCCAGCGCCGCCTCGCGTTGCGCCTGCGACTTGTCGGCGTGCAGCGCATCGGCGTCAATCCCCTCCGACTCGAGATGCCGCACCACGCGGTCCGCCCCCTGCTTGGTGCGCGTGAAGACGAGCACCGAGTCCATCTCGCCCTGCTTCAGCAGGTCGGCGAGCAGTTCCGCCTTGCGCTGCTTCGGGACGGGGTAGACGTAGTGCTGCACCGTCGTGGCGGCGCTCGACCGGCGCCCCACCTGCACCACGACGGGCTTGCGCAGGTATTTGCGCGCCAGCGCCTCCACCTCGGGTGGCATCGTGGCGCTGAACAGCAGCGTCTGGCGGTACGGATGGATCTGCGCCACGATGCGCTGAATCTGTGGCGCGAAGCCCATATCGAGCATTCGGTCGGCCTCGTCGAGCACCAGCACCTCGAGATCCTCGAAGCTGACGTTCTGCTTCTCCAAGTGATCGATCAGCCGCCCGGGCGTCGCCACCACCACGTCCACACCGCCGCGCAGCGCCGCCACCTGAGTCTCGTACCCGACGCCGCCATACACCGAGACGACGTCGAGTCCCGCGTACTTGCCGTATTTGCGGAACGACTCGTCCACCTGCTGGCACAGTTCGCGCGTGGGCGTGAGGATCAGCGCGCGCGTCCGCCGCGGACCGTCGAGCAGCCGCTCGATGATGGGAATCGAGAAGCCGGCGGTCTTGCCGGTCCCTGTCTGGGCGAGCCCCATCAGGTCGCGCCCTTTCAACGCGAGCGGAATCGCCTGCCGCTGAATGGGCGTGGGCAGCGTGTACCCGGCATCCGCGATGGCGTGGAGCACCGTGGCGTGAAGGCCGAGTTCCGCAAATCCGCCGCCGTCGGCGGCGCTCGCGACTGCCTCGGCCTGCGCGAGGCTGACAGCATCCGTCTGCGCGACCGGCGGCTGATGTTTGACTGTCGCGGCGCTCGCCGCCGCCTTGGCGGCTCTTCCCTTTCCCCGCGTGGCGCGAGGTGAATCGGCGCCCGTCTTCTTCTTGTGGTGGTCCGTAGTCACTACGGCAACCTAATGGGCGCCAGCGGCGGTCGCCACGCGCGCGCCACCGATGAAATCAACCAGCAGCCGCGCCACGTCGTCGCGGGCCTCCACTTGCGGCAGGTGCCCCACGCGCGGCAGCATCACCAGCCGCCCGCCGGGGATGCACCGCACACGCCGCTCCACGTCGCTCGGTCGCACGACGGCGTCGTGCGTGCCGAATACCACCAGCGTGCCGCTGGGAAGCCGCGCCAACTCGGCGTCGGAGTGCAGCCGGAAGTCGAATTCCTTGGCCGTGCGCAGCAGCGCCCGATAGAGGTCGCGCTGCGAGTAGGGAGCGAGCAGTTCCGCTTCGTCGCGCGCCGTCCAGGTGCCGCCCGGTCCGTACACATCGCCGAGGACGATACGCGCCGTAGTCCGCGACGCGAATGGCTGCGCGAGCGGCGCGATGACGTCGGGAACGAACTTCAGCAGGTGCACGCGGCTCGGCACGAGTCCGAGCCCCGCCGGCGAAAGCAGGGCAAGCCGGACCACACGCGCCGGCGCGTGCCACGCCATCTCGGCGGCGATGGCGCCGCCCATCGAGTGTCCGATCAGCGGCGTCCGTTGCACACCAAGCGCGTCGAGCAGCTGCCACAGTCGGCGCGCATATGCACTGCGCCCATACTCGCCGCGGTCGAAGCGAAGTTGTGAGAATCCGTGCCCCGGCAGGTCTGGGGCGAGCGCGTGAAACCCTCGCTCGGCCAACGCAGGCATGAGGTGCCGCCACTGGTACGCCGAGGCACCGTACCCGTGCACGAGCAGAACAGGCGGTGATGTTGTCGCGCCGCTCTCCACGAGGCGAAGCCGCGTCCCGTCCGCGAGCTCGACGTCGCGCGCCGAACATCCGGCGTAGCCATCCGGAAAGCACGAAGGCCGGGTCACCCGCACCGGCCCCCGGAACGTGCCCTGCGGCGCACGTGCGTCACACGAGTTCGATGGGCCGGCCCGAGAGCCGGGCGATCAACCCGATGCGGAAGGTGACGTCGGTCCATCGTTCATCTCCCGCCGCATGCGACTCGAGCGGGAAGAACGGCCAGACAAACGGGTTGGTCGTCTTCGGCGTCGCCATCCCCTTGTGCGGATGCCACACGCCGTCCTTGCCGCAGTCATCCACGAACCGGTCGAACAGCTTCGACCAGCACTCGTTGCGCCGCAGGAAGTTCAACCGCGCCATCAACTCCAGCCACACCAGCGCCATCGGCACGTCGGCGTCCACCGCATTGCGGTGCGGCAGCATATCGCCGAGCACGTACAGCGGCACGGGGAGCTGCTTCCGCCCGACGACCTGAATGGCCTCCTGCCGCGGCAGCGGTCGCGTCAGGTACTCGTACAGCGTCTCCATCGCCGTGTAGTACTCGCTGCGGAACAACGGCATGTGCGCCAGCATCTGCAGCGCATACAGCGACGGCGGCGAGGCCTCCGCCGCGAGCACTTGCTGGTTGCCAATGCGAATCCAGGGCTTCTGCCCGAGCGGCGAATCGAGATAGTCGATGATCCGCTCCAGCGTGCGGCGGGCGATGCCGCGCACGCGCGGATCCGACTCGAAGCCCGCCTGGGCCAGCGTGGCCCCCGCCGCCTCGCGCAGCAGTTGACGCTGGTGCGCCGCCACCTCGGGGTCGAGCGACTTGCCCGCCTTGGGTTGGAACTCAAAGAGCTGCGCCTCGTCCTCATCCTCCGCCAGCAGGCGGAAGAGCGAACGACGCGCCTGGTTCACGGCCGGCGAGTCCTTGTCACACCCGAACTCGAGCAGTCGGCGCACCGCGTTGATGCTCCCCAGCCCCTCCAGTCCGCCTTTGGTGGGCAGGGACAGCATCGCGTTGTTCCAGGTCCCGTCGTACGACTGGCGCACGGCAATTTCAACCGCCGGCCGATGAAAGTACGGCGTATTGGCGTACGAGGCAGGCACCTGCTCGCCGAGTTTCGCCACCTCCACGACCGACCGGTATTGAATCGGCAGGGCAGCGTTGTCGAGGATCCACCGCAGCGGAAAGACCACCGGCGCCGGTGGCGGTGGTGGCGGCGGAAAAAGTGGAACGGTAGGGGTAACCGGTGCAGTCACCGAAAAAACTCCGTGCTAACTTGTTGGCACTATTGGACATACGCGCATTCTTGCGCCCTGCCCGGCCAAAGGTTGCGTAACTATACGCCTTTTGGTCCAAAACGCTAGAGCATTCCGACGCTCCGCGGCTTGAAAGCGCGCGCGTTCCATGGAGTATTCCCGGGATGCGTGGCGAGTTCCTCGACCTGTCCGGACGACGGCTGTACTACTATGCGGCCGGAACGCGCGGCGCAGGCGAACCGGTGCTCTTCTTGCACGGCTTTCCGACCTCGTCGTATCTCTGGAACGATGTCGTGCGCTCCATGTCCGAGGGGCATCGGCTGATCGTGCTCGATCAACTCGGCTACGGCCGAAGCGACCGGCCGGAGGGCGCCTCGCTTGCAGTCTCCGCGCACGCCCAGCGAGCGCTCGCCGTGCTCGACACGCTGGGGGTCGCGCAGGCGTGCGTGGTCGGACACGATCTCGGCGGCGCCGTGGCGCAGTGGATCGCCTGCCACGCGCCGCAGCGTGTCACGCGACTGATGCTCATCAGCAGTGTGGGCCTCGACGCCTGGCCGCGCCTTCGCACGCGCGTGGCGCGCGCTCTCGTTGGAGTCGCGCGGCGGCTTCCGGCGCCGCTGCTCGCGGGTGAGGCATACGCGTCGATGCGGCGCGGCTTCGTGGACCGTCACGAAGGGGGACGCGCCCTCGATCATTTCCTCCGTCCATTTGCCGACCGCGCCGGTCGTAACGCACTGCTTGCCCACCTCAGCGCACAGCGGTCCGATGAGACGGCCGGGTTCGACCTGAGCGCCGTGCGCGTGCCCACTGCCATCCTGCACGGCGCGCATGATTGCTGCGTGCCGGCTTCCATTGCCCATCGCCTGCGAGAGGCAATCCCGGGAGCGACGCTGACGGTCATGGCCGACGGCGCGCATTTCCTTCCGCTCGACATGCCGGACCGCGTGGCGGCGGCGGTCGGCGCCCTGCTCTCCCGCTGATCAGCGGCGATTCGTCCAGAGCAGGATGATCAGACAGGCCTGGGGGTCGTCGTACTGCGGCGGAATCGCGCCGCGTCCGCGGTAGATCTCGACGGCTCCCAGTTGGTCCGGGTGATACTCCGCGAGCACGGTGAAGCGGCCGTTGTACGTCGTTTCCATCTTGATGCCGTCCACGAACAGGATGGCCTTCGATGCACCCGCCCCGGCGCCGCACCGACTGACGTGCAGTTCGTCGTACCGCATCGCCTCGAAGACGGTGATTCCCGGTGCACGGGCGATCAGGCGCGCCACGCGCGGTTCGCGGGACTGTTCGATCTCCACACGATCCAAAAACGTGCCGAATCCCAGGCGCCGTCGCTCAAGGAACGGATCGAGCCAGCTCGGACGAAAGTTCCGGAGTGCCCGCGTCGAGTCGAGCACCACCACTTGCGGCAGCGTTTGGGTGGTGCGGTCCATGGTGATGGTGCCGTCCCAGACATCACCGGCCACCACCCGTAGCCGGAACCGGATGGGCACGTAGCCGATCTTGCGCACCACGACGTCGTGCGTGCCGGCCGGCACGGGGTCGAACTCGAAGCGCCCTTTCCGATCCGTCACGTCGCGCAGGGAGTCGGCAAGCACCAGTTCGACGTCTTCGAGTGCCTTCTTGTCCGGACCGACGATGCGTCCAATCACCACCGCGGGCGGAGCCACGATCTCGGCGTGCCCCGGCGCCTGCTGCGCCGCGAGCGGAACCGTCGCGGCAACCAGCGCCGCGCCAAGCAAGGCCGCAGCGAAGCCGATGACAGGGAGCGGGCGTGATGCGACGCGTCCAAGCAGCATGTTCTGTTCCCGTGAGGTCCTGCCAGTCGTACCGCGCCCGCCCGCCGCGGTTCCGGCACCTGCCCGTGTCACCGAATCTTCTGCACTTCCTCGGCCACTTCCAGCGCGCGCTCGATCTCCGCCACCACGGCGCGGGCGTCCTGCGTCTGGAACGTCGCGTCGGCCATCTGCGACTGCAGCCCGCTGGAGCGAAGCTTGAGCAGGTCGAGTTTCATCGTCCCGAGTACGAGCGAGGCATTGTCGAGTTGCGCCGCCACGCTCTCGCGCCGGCTGGCAAGATCGGCCAGCGTCTGTCGCTGCCGCTCGAGCAGGCTGATGCGACGCTCGCGGTCGGGGGCGTGCTCCGGCAACGCGCGCGCGTCGGCGAGCCGCTGATCGAGGCGTGAAATGGCGTCGGGCGACGCGTCCTGATCGAGCTGATGCAGCGCGTTCGTGAGCGAGATGATGCGATCCTCGAGCCCGCGGACGGAGGGTGCGATGTCGGGCAACAGCTGCTTGTCGGCGGCGGGGAGTTTGTCGAGCACGCCGAGAATGGCGAGCCGGGCCGCGACCGCATCGCGAATGGCGTGTCCGTGCCGGCCTTCAAGCACGTCGCGCGGCACCTTGGCGAGCACCGGGTCATTCGATGCCGACGGCAGCGCCGGAACGCCCACACCGGGGAGGCCAATGGCGGCATACGTCGCGGCCGCCTCGGCGCTTCGCGATCCGCGCCGGAACAGCCGCCGCAGCGGAACGCCGTCGGCCCAGAGCCCGGCGATCGAGCGGAAAGAGTCGGCCACGAAGAAGAAAGTGGGGAACAGGAACCACGGCGCGCCGCCCGTCGCGGCATTGATGAAGAAGAGCAGTCCGGTGAGCGCCGCGTAGTTCACCAGCTTGCGGCGAACCCGGCTCACCCGCTGGTCCTCGCTCAATGGCGCGGGAGCCACCGCATTCCGCAGCATCTGCGCACCCAGCGCGGGATCGCCGTGCTTCAGCTCGCGTCGTGCGGCGCGCAGTTGCTCGCGATACGCATGTTGCTGCTCGCGCCAGGATCGAATCTCGCTATCGACTTCGCCATGGGTGCGGCCGGCCCGGAAGACGCCGAACGCCAGGCGTGGATCGGCGCCGCCACGCGGTCCTGGCGGGAGCGGAAGGGGGAGGTGTGCTGCCGGCGGCGCAGGCAGCGGCGGCACGGGCACCGCCGCGATGGGGGCCGCAGCCATGGGGGCTCCAGCCAACGGCGCAGCGGCGACGGGCGGCGCACTCGCCGAGGTTGCCCGCGGCGCAGCCGCCACGCCGGTGACCGTCACCGGCGCGCGTTCGGAAAGCGCGTCGCGGAACGACGCCGCGTCGGGCCAGCGGTCGCCGGGCGCCTTGCAGAGCGCGCGTTCGATCGCCGACGCCAAGTTGGCCGGCAGGTCGGGACGCACGTCGAGCAGTGGGCGCGGCGGCTCGCTCAACTGCTTCATCAGCATGGACGGCGTGTTGGCCGCGGCAAACGGCAGCTCGCCCGCCAGCATCTGGTAGCCGACGATTCCCAGCGAGTAGATGTCGGCGCGCCCGTCCACGTCGCGTTCGCCCATCGCCTGCTCGGGACTCATGTACGCGGGCGTCCCCACGGCGATGCCGGTTGCCGTCAGGCGCACCTCGGCCTGCGCCGCGCGGGCGATCCCGAAGTCGGTGACGAGCGCACGCCCGGATTCGCTCTCGACGAGAATGTTGTCCGGCTTGATGTCGCGATGCACGACGCCGTGTTGGTGTGCGTACTGCAGCGCATCGGCCACCTCGCGCAAGACGCGCCGGACGACTGGAATCGGGGGGCGCGCCTCCTGGAAAAGCAGCTTGGCCAGCGGCGCACCCTCCACGAGGCCCATCGCGAAGTAGACCAGCCCCGATGCTTCGTCCACCGAGTAGATGGGCACGATGTTCGGGTGGCTGAGCTGCGCCGCCATCTGCGCCTCGCGCAGGAACCGGCGCCGCACTTCCTCCCGGAAGGCCAGCTCCGGCGGCAGCACCTTGAGCGCGACGCGACGCCGCAGGCGTGTGTCGGTGGCGCGATAGACCACCGCCATGCCGCCGCGGCCGATCTCGGCCTCGACGTCATAGAGCGATCCGACCGCGGCGTTGACCCGCTCGCGGAGGGCGTCGGTCATGGGCGTCCCGTCGCGCCCGTGCGCGGGCGGATGCGCGCCATCTCGTCGGCGACGTACACAGCGCTGTCCACCTCGCGCGCCAGCTGCATGGCTTGTTCGGCGATCGTGGTGACGTGCTGGTACGTCTGGGCGCCCGTCTTCAGGCGCAGGACGTCGAAACGCATGTTCTTCAGCGCGAGCGAGCAGCTGTCGAGCCGTGCGCCCAGCGATTCGCGGCGGCGATCCACGTCGGCCACGGTGCGGCGCTGCCGCTTGAGCAGGGCGAGGCGGCGCACGCGCTCCTCGCTCGCCGCGACCTCGAGCGGGTTGGCCGCCGCCTCGAGCGCCGTGATTTCCCGCTCGATTGCCGGGGCCGATGTCCCCTGCGCCGTGCGCTCGAGGTCGGCGAGCTGCGCGGCGAGCGCCATCACCGTGTCGGCCAGCGTCGAGGCGCTGCCGACGACGTCGGGAATGCGCGAGCGGTCGCCGCGCGGCATGCTCTCGACGAGCCGGACGATCTCATCCCGGTCCATCAGCGCATCGCGTGCGGCCGCGGCATGCGGGCCACTGCCGAGCGCCGCGGCGTCGCGCGCCGACAGCGCGGCCGGCGCGGCCGGCGAGCGCAGCAGATCGGGACGCGCCGCCCGCAGGCGATGGCGCGTGCGGACGCGCTCCCGCGTCTTGCTGTCGAACAGCGAGCGCACGTCCTCGCCCCACTCGGCGAAGACGTCGCCCACCATCCGCTCGCGCGGCTGACGGAAGACGTCGTGCCAGTCGTAGCCGTCGCTCCAGAGCTTCGCGTACTTGTACGCGACGCTGATGCTCCAGAAGGCGGTGACGAAGAGCAGGTTCGGTCCGCCCAGCAGGTTCACGGCCACGAGGGCGCCATTCACCCAGATGTACGGCGCGATGCGGCGGCGGAACTCCACCACCATCGGCGCGTTCCAACGGGCGAGCTCGTCGGGGGTCGGCAAGCGCTCGCCGTCGGGCATCGAGGTGAGCGGCTGCGGTGTGAAGGCCGTTGAGGCGCCGGTGGACACCCCTGTCATCGGTGACGGTGTCTGCGGATAGGCGCTCCCGGCGCTCGCCGGCAGCGCGGGCACCTGACCGCTCTCGAGTGCGGACTTGAATTCCACGGCGCTCTGGAAGCGGTTGGCGGGATCCTTTTCGAGCAGCAGCATCACCGCACGCGCCAAGTCGGGCGGCACGCTCGCGCGCTGTTCGATGGGAACCGGTCGCTCCGACAGGTGCTTCACGAGCAGGGCTGGCGTGCTGTTGGCATTGAACGGCAGATCGCCGCACAGCATTTGGTACGCCACGACGCCCAGCGAGTACAGGTCGCTGCGCCCGTCCACGTCGCGATCGCCCGCCGACTGCTCGGGACTCATGAACGCCGGCGTGCCGATGGCAATGCCCGTCGCCGTCAGGCGCGCTTCGCCGCCCTCACTGATGGCGCGCGCGATGCCGAAATCGGTGACCATCGGCCGCTGCGAGTGCGCGTCGAGCAGGATGTTGTCGGGCTTGATGTCGCGGTGCACAACCTTGTGCGCGTGCGCGTAGGCGAGCGCGTCGGCGACTTCGCGCAGGATGCGGCGCACCTCGTCCGGCGGCATCGGCCCGCGTTCGTGAATCCGCCGCGCGAGGTTGTCGCCGTCCACGAACCCCATCACGAAGAAGACCAGCCCGCCTTTTTCGTCCACGGAGTAGATGGGGACGATGTTCGGGTGGCTCAGCTGGGCTGCCGTCTCGGCTTCGCGCAGGAAGCGCGACCGGATCTCCGAGCGAAACGCGAGTTCGGGCGGCAGCAGCTTCACCGCCACCGCCCGCTTCAAGCGACGGTCCCGGGCCTTGAAGACAATCCCCATCCCGCCGCGGCCGATCTCCTTGTCGAGCTCGTACGCGGTGTCGAGTACGCTCGCAATATGCGAGCGCAACTCGGCTTCCGATTTGGAAAGGAGGGAGTCTTCCACAGGGGGTGGGGAAAGGTAAGAAACGCAGGCCCAGCGCGCGAGGCGAAGCCGGCGCGGAAAGTGCGTTCCCTTCCGCAATTTCACCGCCGCGCTGCACGTTGCGTTCTGTCAGAGTCCCTACGTCAGCGAGGCAGGAGAAAGTTGCAGGACACGCCGTAATGTCGTATCTCAGCGTCGGGGGTAGGAGGGGGTGCAGACGGTTCGGCTCGCGACACTGCGCCACCGTGCGTGGTACGCCAGTTGCTGTATGTGACGAGCATTTTCTCCCTCAGGGCCCCCTGGTCGGGCGCGATGGCGCCCAGGATTCTTGATGAGCACTCGACAGACCCTTCCCGTCCTTCCGTTGCGGGGGACCGTCATCTTCCCCGGCCTCACGGCGCCGATCGCGGCCGGCCGCCCCGGCACCCTGCGCGCCATTGAAGCCGCGCTGAAGGGCGATCGCCTCGTCTTTGCCGTCGCGCAGAAGGACAATACCGACGAGCCGAGCCCCGACATCCTCTATTCGATGGGGGTCGTCGCCCGCATCGGCCAAGTCCAGCGCGGCCTGGGCGGAGTGCAGCTGCTGCTGCAGGGCGAACTGCGCGCCACGTCGTTGCAGTACACGCTCGCTGAGGGCTACCTCTCGGCCGTAGTTACGCACGTGGAGGAACAGGCGCCGGTGGACGAGAAGGACCCGGCGTTCGAGGCGCTCTACAAGGAGATCCGCGAGCGCGCCGGCGAACTCGGCGAACGGCGCGGTCTCCCGGAAGAGGTGGTGCACCAGGTGCTCGACTCGGTCACCGAACCGGGACGGTTTGCCGACCTCGTCGCGGGCTATCTCGAGCTCACGGTCGCCGAAAAGCAGGGACTCCTCGAGAATCTCTCCGTCGAGGACCGGCTGCGCCGCGTGCTGGTGCTGGTGCAACGGCACATCTCGCTCCTCGAGGCGCAGGAGGACATCAAGAGCCAGGTGCAGGAGGAGCTGGGCGAGCGCCAGCGCGAGATGTTCCTGCGCGAGCAGATGAAGGCGATTCAGAAGGAGCTCGGCGACGACGACAGTTCCAAGGAGATCGAGGAACTGCGCGCCAAGCTGATGAAACTCGAACTCCCCAAGGACGCCCGCACCGAGGTTGAGCGCGAGCTCGGGCGGCTTGAACGCGCCGGCCGGGAGTCCATGGAGGCGCAAGTCATTCGCACCTACCTCGAGTGGATCGCGGAGTTGCCGTGGAGCACGCGGTCGGATGACCAGCTCGACCTGAATCGCGCCATCACGGTGCTCGACGAGGACCACTACGGCCTCAAGGACGTGAAGGACCGCGTGCTCGAGTTCCTCGCCGTACGCCAGCTGCGCGCGCAGCAGCTCAGCGACGAAATGGACAAGACGGGCGAGTTTCCGGTGGCGAAGCTGAAGGAGAAGAAGGAGGACGCGACGCCGACGCTGACGAAGTCGACCGGCGACGCCGAGCGCACCATCACCGACAAGCGCGAGGCAAAGGCGCGCGCGATGGCCAAGGGGCCGATCCTGCTCTTCAGCGGCCCGCCTGGTGTCGGCAAGACCTCCATCGCGAAATCCATCGCGCGTGCGTTGGGGCGCGAGTACGTTCGCGTGTCACTCGGTGGCGCGCGTGACGAAGCCGACATCCGCGGTCATCGCCGCACGTACGTGGGGGCAATGCCGGGACGCGTGATCCAGGGGATGAAGCAGGCGGGCACCAAGAACCCCGTCTTCCTGCTCGACGAAGTGGACAAGCTCGGCGTGTCGTTCCAGGGCGATCCGTCTGCGGCGCTGCTCGAGGTGCTCGACCCGGCGCAGAACGACACTTTCACCGATCACTATCTCGGCGTGCCGTTCGACCTCAGCGAAGTGCTGTTCATCGCGACGGCCAACTTCGTGCAGAACATCCCCGGGCCGCTGCGCGACCGCATGGAGGAGGTCGAGTTCTCCGGCTACACCGAGCGCGAGAAGGCGGAGATCGCCAAGGCGTACCTGATTCCGCGCCAGCTCGACGAGAACGGCCTCGCCAACAAGAAGGTGAAGCTGCACGAGGCGGCCATCATGCAGCTGATCACCAACTACACGCGCGAGAGCGGCGTGCGCCAGCTCGAGCGCGAGATCGGCAAGGTGGCGCGCAAGGTGGCGCGTCGCATCGCCACCGGCGCCGAGCACACGATGATCGAGGGCGATGGCGTCATCACCGCCGACGAGGTGCGCGAGCTCCTTGGCCGGCCGCGCGTGCGCCCCGAGAAGGCGGCGGCCCAGCACGAGGTGGGCGTCGCCACCGGGATGTACTACACGCCGATGGGCGGCGACATCATGTTCGTCGAGGCATCCACGCGCCCGCTCACGCTCTCGAGCGGCGCCGGCGCGCCGGCGGAGGGCGGGAGTGGCGTGCCCGTCTCGCTGATACTCACCGGTCAACTGGGCGACGTGATGAAGGAGTCCGCGCGCGCGGCCTTCTCCTTCGTCACCAAGAACGCCGAGCAATTGGGCATTCCGCGTGCGCGACTCGGAGCGCTCGAGACGCACATTCACGTGCCGGCCGGGGCGATTCCCAAGGACGGGCCGTCAGCGGGCGTTTCCATTGCCACCGCGCTCGCGAGCGAGCTCAGCGGTCGACCGGTGCGCCGCGATCTGGCGATGACCGGCGAGATCACGCTACGCGGTCGCGTGCTTCCCATCGGCGGCGTCAAGGAAAAGGTGCTGGGCGCGTTGCGCGCCGGCATCACGCACATCGTGCTACCGCTCGACAACGAGGCCGACATGGAGGACGTGCCGGAGGAGGCGCGCGCCCTGCTGACCTTCCATTTCGTCGAGACGCTTCAGGATGTGCTGAAGCTGGCGCTGGTGAAGGAGCCGGCGGCAGAGGAGCAGGCGAGCGAGTTGGTGAACGTGTGAGTGTCTGTACGGAACGAGGAGGGAGATCGCTGGCGAACCAGCGGTCTCCCTCCTCGTTCCACCTCTCGCCCCTCGTCCCTCCGCCTCTACTCCCCTCCTCGTTCCGATCGCTACGGCTTCCGAATCGTGTCGATCTTCCCCGTCTTCTCGTCGATCTTGAAGCGCGGCTTGATGGCCTGGTCGTAGTCGCCAGTTTCCTTTGTCACCGCCTTGGCGCCAGCGGTGGGCTTGGCGGCGCTGTCGGCCGCGGCCTTCGCGCCGCTGTCCGCCTTCACCACGCTGTCGGTGACGGCGGCGGGCGCGACGGCCGCGGAATCGGCGGCAGACGTCGCCGCGGCGTCAGGCTTGCCGGCGCACGCCGCGAGGGCAAGCAACGGCGCGATGGTCATCCAGTGCATCTTCATCGTTGGTTCTCCCGTCGAATGGCTTGAATGCGCCCGCCGCCGACTGTGAAGCGAGGTCGCAGGACGTGCTCGATCGGCCCCTCGCCTGTCTGCGCCTCCATCGCCGAGCGCACGCGCGCCAGCGTCATCAGACTGGGCACCGCGTACGGATCTGCGGCCAGCAGGTTCACCGTGTACCCGAGATCCTGGAACTGCGCGATGCTCATCGCGCTCCACGGCATGTTCGGCGTCCCCTCCGCGTAGCCCGTCATCAGTTCCAGGTCGAACGCGGCGGTGCCGCCCACCGGCGACTTGTTCGTCCCCGTGCAGGTGGTCGTGAACATCTCGCGCCAGTGGCCATCGGCGGTGCCGGCGGTGCCGCACTGCTCCACCGCCACGCCGGTTCCGGCCGCGCAGTGGTTGGCCGAGACGCCGAGCGCCAGGCACTGGGCGAGTGCCGCGGCACCGGTAAAGCGCGGGTTGGTGCTGCCGGTCGCGGTGGTGTCGTTGTAGGCCGCGCCGGTCAGCAGGCTCTTGTCGGTCCAGATCGTGCCGAAGCCAACCACGTGATTCATCTCGTGCAGCACCACCGACTCGAAGCGTCCGCTGTTGATATACGTCTGGATGTCGGCTTCGTCGAACTTCATCACGCCGACGGCGGGGAGTATGGACTGGTTGCGCACATAGCACGGGCCAGCCTGCGCGAGAATCTTGCCGACGCCGTCAATCGGCGCCACGGAGGCGTAGATGATGACGCCCTGCGTAGTCTCGTTGAGCGTTCCCGTCAGCCCACTCACGCCACAGCCGTCCAGCGTCGCGCCGTTGAGGCTGACCGGCGAGATCTGCCCGACGATTGCCGCCTTGATGCGATTGGCGGCGTTGGTGAACGCGGTCTGCGCTTCCGTGGACATCGTCGGCCCGAAGAATCGCAGTTCGACGATGTAGCTCGTCTGGATGGTGGCGGTGAACGCCGTGGAGAAGCCGCCCGCAGTGGCCGTGGCCGTCTGCGTGCCGCCCCGTGTGCCGAGACGCCACGTGGCGCCGGCGGCGATGCCGCTCGCATTGGTGGTCAGCGTCGCTGGCGTGACCGAGCCGCCCCCCGCCGTGACGGCAAAGGCGACCGACTGGTTGGCGACGCCGTTGCCGTACTGGTCCTGCACCGCTGCGGCGAGCGGCGTCACGAGCACATCGCCGGCCTTGCCGGTCTGCGAGTTGCCGGTGGACACCACCACCTTCGCGGCGGCCGCCGCTGTTCCCGTGACGGTGATGACGAGCGGCGTCAGTCCCGAGACCGTGACCGTGAGCGTGTTCGCCCCGGCCGTCGTCCCGAGCGTCCACGTTCCCACGGAGGTCGGGCCACCGGCCGTCTTGGTGGGTGCCCCCACCAGCGTGCCGCCGCCGCTTGTCACGGCAATCGACACGGCGATGTTGGCAAGCGCGTTGCCCGACGCGTCCGTGACCGTGAACGTCGGCGCGGAGGAGAGCGCGGTACCGACCGTCGCCGACGCACCGGATCCGGACGCGGCTTGCACGGCCGTCGGCTTGGGTGGCGACGTGCCGTCGCCGCCAGAGCAGGCGACCGTCGCAATCGTCGCGACGAGTGTGCAGCTGCGCAGGACAAAACGCGAGGTGAGGGGACGGGTCATCTGAGTCGGCCTGGTGTGAGATTCAGGATGCCATCGCCGAACCGCCGAAACGGCCCAGCGTGGCAGCGAACTGCAATTCATCTTCGTCAAAACGGTGCTCGGGGGCATGCGCAACGAGCAGGACACCCAGCGTGCTCCCTTCCCCCACGAGCGGCGCGAGCAGCACCGCGCCGCGCGCACCGCAGGAGTCGAGCGCCGCCTGTGCGCCCCACTGCCGCTCGCGCGCCTCGCGTGACGCCACCACGGTAGCTTCACCCGTGCGCACGACGGCCGCCACCGGTGCGGTGAGTTCGTCGAGCACACCTGAAAAGTTCGGCGGGGATGCCGCGAGAGGCAACGGCGCGCCCCCGTCCGCGGCGGACCTCAGAACAGCCACCACGGCCGGTTGCAGCGGCCCTGCCGCCCGCACCAGTGCCTGTGCAACGGACCCGGGGTCGGACGCAGTGGCGAGGTCCGCCGACAACCGCTGCAGTGCCGGCAGGTAGAGGTCGGCGCGCGCCGACGCCGCCTCGTCCGCGGGCGGCTCGCCCGTACCGGAGGCGTGCTGGCGCACGATGTGCGTCGTCAGACGCGTGGCCACGTGCGCGCGCATGGGCTGCAGCGCAACGCCGGCCAGCAGAAAGGCGAGGACCATCGCAGCGAGAATGACGCGCTGCACACTGGTGCTGTGCGCATTCTGCAGTCGCGTCTGTTCGCCGAGCACGCGCAGTTCCTCTTCCCGGATCTGTGTCACGAGCGCCATCAGCGAGTCCGCAACCTGCGCCGACGGTTCGCTCGAGAGGGCGCGGCGTGCCGAGTCGGCGCTGGCGCGGTCGCGGAGGAGCATCGCGGCGCGAAACGCGTCGAATTGCTGCGCCGCGCCGCTCGCCAGCGCGCGCACGCGCTCGAACTCGCGCGGATTGTCCTCGGTGCCGCGCCGCATTACGTCGAGGGCGTCCTCGACCTGGACCTGCGCCCCCTGCAGCAAGCGGCGCGTCGCGCTGTCGGGACGCACGATATACGCCTTGGCGAGGCGTTCGCCGTCCGCTCGCGCCACCACCACGCGCAATGCCGCCGCCATGTTGGCGTTCGCCCGCTGCACGATCCGGTCGGCTGCCACCAGGTGCGACGCGTAGTAGTACGACGCCGCGCCAAACAGCCCGAGCACCGCGAGCGCCGCACCGATGGTGATCGCGAACTTCTGGACCGGGGTGAGTGGCATGCGGGTGCGATCGCTCAGGGAATGGGACCCCAGCCAAAGAGGCGGCGCGCATCCACGCGCAGCGCACCCGGTTCGGTCCCCGGCAAAAAGTACTCCAAGTAACGGCGATCCGGCGGCGTTCTTGCATCGGCAAGTGCGCCGCTGGCACGATCGAGTTCCGCGGTCACGAGCCCCGGCGGTGTCGTCCACGGGACGCCACGGCCGTAGCCGGAACGGGCCAGCATCTGGCCGAAAATCGGCGCTGCCAGCGTGCCGCCGGCCGCTCCGGGCATGATCGGCCGCGGTCGGTCGAATCCGAGCCAGACGCCGGCCACCAGGTCGGACGTCGCACCGAGGAACCAGACGTCGGTGTTGTCGTCGGTCGTCCCCGTCTTTCCGGCCACCGGCACCGAATACGGCACATAACGCCGCACGGCGGTCGCCGTCCCCCGATCCACCACATCCCGCAGCATCTCGCGCACGATGAACGCCACATCGGCCGGCATGGCCGGTGGGAGCGTGCGGACTCCCTGGCTGTACACGATGCGACCCGCCGCATCCTCGGCCCGCACGACAAAGCGCGGTTCGACCGGCACACCCAAGTTGGGGAAGGCGGTGAACGCGGCGACGAGATCAAGTGGTTGCACGGCCGAGGCGCCGATGGCGCTCGAGGGCCACGGCGCGATGTACGAGCGAATGCCCATGCGGCGCGCGAGCGCCACGACCGAGTCACCCGTGACGCGCTGCCACAGCTGCACCGCCACCGGATTGCGCGAGCGCGTCAGCGCCTCGCGCAGGGTCAGGTCGCCGAGAAACTCGCCATCGGCGTTGCCGGGACGATAGAGGACGCCGCGATCCACGACCAACTCGAGCGACGTGTCGGGAACGATCGCGTTGGCCGGTATTGAGTCGAGGATGGCGCGCGCGTACACGAACGGCTTGAACGCCGAGCCGGGCTGGCGCACGCCATTGACGGCGCGGTTGAACGGCGCCGCGGCGAAGTCGCGTCCGCCGACCAGCGCACGCACGTCGCCCGTCGCCGGATCCATCGCCACGACCATCCCCTGCAGGTAGTCGGTGCTCCCCTTGGGGTGCTTGGCGTACGTCGGGTTGCGGTAGCCCGGTCGCGCCTCGACTGCCGCCGTCCCCTCCACGAGCGCCACCCACGCCGCGTTCTGCAGGGTGGGGTCGAGCGTCGTCATCACCCGGAATCCGCCCTGCGCCACCGGCACGCCGGCGCGTTCCATCTGGGCGCGCACCACTTCCACGAACCACGGCGCGCTGAACGCGAGCCCGCCGTTGGCCACCGTCACAATCTTCTGCGCCTTGGCCGCCGTGGCCTGCTCGCGCGTGATGTATTTCTGCGCAACCATCAGGTCGAGAATCGCGTCGCGGCGGTTGCGGTTGCGATCGGGATGGCGCGACGGATCATAGATCGCCGGCCCCTTCGGCAGCGCCGCCAGCGACGCCGCCTCGGCGAGCGTCACGTGCGCCGCCGACTTGCCGAAGTAGTGCCGCGCCGCCGCCTCGATGCCGTACCAGTTGCGGCCGAAGAGGATCGTATTGAGGTACGCCTCGAGAATCTGCTCCTTCGTGTAGTGCCGCTCCATCTCGCGGGCCGCGCGCTGTTCGCGGAGCTTGCGCGGCAGGCCGGCGAGCCCGCGCTCGCTGCGATCAATGAGGTCGGGGTGCAGGTTGCCGACCAGTTGCTGCGTGATGGTGGACGCACCGCGCGAGGCGCCGAGCAGGTTGTCCTTGACCGCTCCCGCGATGCCGACCAGGTCCACGCCGTCGTGCTGGTAGAAACGCTGATCCTCCACGGCAATGAAGGCCTGCGGGAGGTAGCGCGGCAGGGTGCGAATGGAGACGGAGGTGCGCCACTCGCGCCCAATTTCGCCGATCAGTGAGCCGTCGCGCGCATAGACGAGCGAGGACTGGGCGAGCGGGATGATCTGCCACGCCTCGCCCGTGGCTGGCTTGGAGGCGGGCGCTTGCTGGGCCAGCAGGAGCGGAGCGGCGAGGACCGAGAGGAGGGTGCTGCGAAAGATCATCTAGAGTCATACACCCAATCGTCGCAAAGGGGAACCGGACGGGACCCCCTCCCCGTAACGCCGGAGGGATGCGAGCTTGAATTGATGTCCATTCTCCGACTCGCCATCGCGCAGTTCCGCCCCCGCAAGGGCGATGTCGCGGCCAACCTCGCACGGGCCGGCGAGGTGCTGGCACAGGCGGCGGCCCTCGAAGCCCCGCCGCACGTCGTCCAGTTCCCGGAGGCCATTCTCTCGGGCTACTTCGTCGAGGGTGGCATTCGCGAGAATGCGATGACCCCCGACGCGGTGGTGCGCGCGCTCGACGGCCACTGGCGCGCAGCGGCGCGACCGGGATCCACCATGGACGTGATGGTGGGCTTCTACGAGCGCCACGATGGCACGCTCTACAACAGCGCGCTGTACGCGCGGCTCGGCGGCGCCGACCCCGTGCTGCTGCACGTGCATCGCAAGAACTTCCTCCCCACCTACTCGCTCTTCGATGAGGAGCGGTTCATGGAGCGCGGCTTCGACATTCGCGCCTTCGACACCGCGTGGGGACGTGCGGCGATGCTCGTCTGCGAGGATGCGTGGCACTCGCTCACCGGCACCATCGCCGCACTCGACGGCGCGCAGGTGATCTTCGTGAGTTCGGCGGCGGTGGCGCGCGGTACGCATCCGCGAGGCGACGGCGTGGACGGCCCAGGGACCATCGCGCGCTGGGAGCGGCTGATCCGGGACATCGCCGAGGAACAAGGCGTGTTCTGCACGCTTGCGAACCTCGTGGGAAGCGAAGGCGGCAAGATGTTCCAGGGCGGGTCGCTCGTGGCGGGGCCACGCGGCGACGTTCGCGCCCGCGCGCCGGTGTGGGACGAGGCACTGCTTGTCACCGAGCTCGACCTCGGCGACATCGCCCGCTGCCGTGCTGATGCGCCGATGCTCAGCGACCTCAAGGTGGCCATCCCGTACCTCTCGTCGGAGATGAAGCGTGCCGTGTACGCGCCGCGCCTGTCTCCCAAGCCGCGCGCGGTGCCGCGTACGGCGCCGCCGCCGGCTGACGAACCCCGCCCCGCGACCCGCGGGTCCGCCGACGCACTTCCGGTGATCGTGCCGGAGGGCGGCGGCCGCGCCGCGCCGCCGCCGCTTGACATTGACGCACCGCTCGTCGAACGCTGGCTCGTGCAGTTCCTGCGCGACGAACTCGGTCGCCGCGGCTTTGCGAAGGCTATCGTCGGCATCTCCGGCGGTGTGGACTCCGCGGTCACCGCGACGCTCGCTGTGCGCGCGCTGGGCCCGGAGAACGTCGTCGGTGTCCGCCTGCCGTATCGCTCATCCAGCACCGACTCGCTGTCGCATGCGCAGATGGTCATTGACCAGCTTGGCATCGAGAGTCGCACGCTCGACATCTCCGCCGCGGTGGACGGCTATCTCGCGCTCGAGCCCGGCGCGGATGCCGCGCGGCGCGGCAATGTGATGGCGCGCGTGCGGATGATCGCCCTCTTCGACCTCAGCGCCAAGCACCGTGCACTCCCGCTCGGCACCGGAAACAAGAGCGAGCGGCTGCTCGGCTACTTCACATGGCACGCGGACGATTCGCCGCCCGTGAATCCGCTCGGCGACCTGTACAAGACGCAGGTGTGGGCCCTGGCGCGTCATCTCGGCGTGCCGGCGGAGATCATCGAGAAGCCGGCGACCGCCGACCTCGTGCAAGGGCAGACCGATGAGGGCGATTTCGGCATCACGTACGCGAAGGCGGACACCATCCTCAATTGGCTGCTCCACGGCTGGACGCCCGACGAGGTCGCGACGCGCGGATTCAGCGCGACGGACGTGGAGCGCGTGCGGCATCGCCTCGATGGCACGCACTGGAAGCGGCGCCTGCCGACGGTGGCGATGCTGAGCGGCGCGGCGATTGGCGAGAGTTATCTGCGGCCGGTGGATTACTGAGGCACCCGAAGCGAGACGGCCCTCGGCAGATGCCGAGGGCCGTCGCCGTTACGGTGCGCTGGTGCGTCGTTTCCAGGCGAGCGCGGTGGCGGCGAGGACCAAGCCCGCACCGAGCAAACTGGTGCGTAACCGCTGCTCGGGTCCGGAGAAGTACACCCATTGCACCGCCATTGCGAGCGCAACGGCCGGAAGGAGCCACGAATTCTTCCGAGTGCGTTCCCTGTCCTCGGGCGTGCGAACACGATTTGCCCACGACATTCCGATGAAGAACGCGACGAACGCCGTCTCGTCCATCCACTGCCATTCTGGGCGCAGAAGCCAACCCAGCAAGGAACTGAGCAGAACAACGGTGCTGGCGTATTCGATGCGTTGGCTCTTCGTCATGGGGAGAATTCCGGATTCGGGTTGACAGAATCTAGGGCATGTCGACGATCTTACCGGCGTCCGCAACGCACTGATCGAGCGCGGCTTCAGCACGGGTCAGCGCACGGTACATCCTGAGCTGATACGCATACGCCGTCCAGGCTGCGACGGGGCTTCCCGTCAGTGTCGCTCCAGTTGCAGTAATGATGGAGAACAACCAGTTGTCAATCGCGTCTTCGACGGCGCGAGCCTGTCCATCGCACGGGCCGCCATCGCCGAAGTACTCTCCTTCAAGCGCGCGCATCCGACCCGCGAGCCTAACGTCGCCTGACTTGGCCGGAACACCCAATAGCACTTGTCGCGTGAACGAGATTCGACCGCCGGCAAGCGCACCCACTGCTCCCATCTGCCGCGAATCGAAGCGTGCCGGCACGCTGCCGTCCGCATAGCGGACCAGCTGTTGACGATCGAGTTCGAAGCTGTCGAAAGTACGGCGCCATTCGTTGCGCAGTCGAGCGACGAGCCGCCCATTCTGTGTGATTCGAACGTCTCGCGGCAACCCGTCGGCATCAACAACCGACTCGAGCACGTACTGCGATCCGTCGCCGAGTCGAACTGCCCGCCGCCGCACCTTCTCCCCCGGCAGCAGCGTCGGCAGGCCAGCATCGATGATCGGGATGTCCGCCGCGCGCGGGGCGAGCGGGTTGGGGAACTGCGGAAGCGGGAACTGCTTGACCGGCGCCGACGGCACGTCGGAGCACGCCCCCGCCATCACGGCGAGGATGCCGCCCAGTGCAAAGCCAAGCGTGCGGCGAGAAATGAAGGGTGTCATGGTCGCGTCTCCCTGTGTTCGTGGTCTTCTCACGAACCAGGCGATCGCGGGGCCAAGGATGGCGGCGCTATGACCCTGTCGCGTGGTTCACGCCCCCACGGTGTCACGCGTCGCCGAACGGTGTGTCGCCATTTTCACGCCGCTGTATACAATTCATTGCATGGCCGAATCCGCCGCCGCCGACTACGAGCGCGTCGCGCGTACCATCCGGTACCTCGACGCCCACTGGCGCGACCAGCCGTCACTCGCGGCCCTGGCGCGGCACGCGGGGCTCAGTGAGTCGCACTTCCAGCGCCTCTTCACGCGCTGGGTCGGCATCAGCCCGAAACGATTCCTGCAGCACTCTACGGCACAGTTCGCGCGCGCCCTGCTACGCGAGCATCGGGCCGCGCTTCCGACCACGCTCGACGCGGGACTTTCCAACCCGTCCCGCCTGCATGAGCTGATTGTTCACGCCGAGGCCATGACACCGGGGCAGCTCAAGCGCGGTGGCGCCGGCGTCGAGATCGCGTGGGGAGTGCATGATTCGCCGCTGGGCGCCGCGTTCGTCGCCGTGACGCCCCTCGGCATCTGCTCGCTGCAATTTGCCGACTCGGCGGCCGAGCGTCGCGCCGCGCGCGAGCGGCTGCGCGACGAGTGGCCTGCGTCAGTGCTTGTCGAATCGACCGCACGTACGCGCCGCGCCGCCCGCGCGGCCCTCGGCACGCTTGGCGCACCGAACGGACCACTCGCCCTGCACGTGCACGGCACGAACTTCCAGCTCAAGGTCTGGTCGGCCCTGTTGCGTATCGCGCCTGGTTCGGTGACGACGTACGAGGAAGTCGCCGGCTCCATCGGACAGCCGCGCGCCGTGCGGGCGGTGGGGAGCGCCGTGGGGCGGAACCCCGTGAGCGTGCTCATCCCGTGCCATCGCGTCATCCGCAAGAGCGGCGAACTGGGTGGCTATGCGTGGGGGCTCGAGCGGAAGGAAGTACTGCTGAGAGCGGAAGACAGCAGACGTCAAACGGAAGACGGAAGATAGTCGCGCCTCAGCGCGACTTCTCCCGTCTCCCGTCTCCCGTCTCCCGTCTGCCTCTACGCCGCCTGCGCGTACGCCAGACTCACCGCCCGCCGCGCACCGCGCTTGATGCTCCGGTGCGCCGCCCGCGCATACCGCATGAAGTTCTGCCCGGCCCACGGGTAGCGCGTGAAGAACTCGACCGGCAGCATCGATCCCTTCAGTTGATTGCACTGGATGCACGCGGCCACCAGGTTGCCCGGGTGATGATTGCCGCCGCGCGAGAGTGGTATCACATGATCGAGCGTCGCCGATTCCAGCCCTAACCGCGACGCGCAGTAGACGCAGCGACGGCCACAGTCACGGAAGGTGGCGCGCTTGACGTGCCGTTTCTGGTGGGGGACGCCATGGTCGCGACGGCGGGCCAGACCACGGGGCGAACGGGGCAGCGCGAACCGGTACACGCTCCGATGAGACATTGCACCTCGCCGGAAAAGACGACGCCCCGTTCGGGGACGGAGGTCCCGAGCGGGGCGTGGCTGATGGGGAGGAGGCTCCAGCGCGCGTCCTGATGCGATGGACGCGCCAATCGTCGCTGGATAGGGTGCCCGTGCAAAACGGCCATCTGCCTCCAAAGACGAGAGTTCCAGGGGGGAGGAACCCGCTATCGTCTTTTTGACGAGCAGAGATTTGCTTCGTAACACAAATTCGCGCAAGAGGCCGGTGCCCCCTATGGAACGCCGGCCTCTTTGACGCTTGCTCGGAACACACCGATCAGCGTTCGGGCAGCGTCTTCAGGAAGTCGCCCAGCAGGCCGCCCCATACCGACGGCAACGAGTGCGTGCCGTGCCCGCGGGTCTGTGGCGTGATGGGGAGCAGGATAAACTTCCCCTTGGCCACCTGCGGCATCAGCCGTTCGACGATGCCGAGTTCCGGTGGGTTCACCTGGTCATCGGCCGAGTTGATGGCAAGCACCGGCGCGGTGACCTGCGCGAGATGCGACGACGGGTCGTAGTCGCGCGAGGCATCGAACTGGTAGATCATGTCGTTCGCATCGGTCGCCCGGGTGCGCGCATCCAGGTAGGCCACAATCATCGAATCGGCCTTGTCGCGCGTCGGCGCCTGCTGCTGCTGCACAAGCGGCGCACTGGTCATCATGAAAAGCAGTTGATTGGCAGACCGGACGCCGCCCGGCTGCTCCGTGTAGTCGCCGCCGCGGTACCCGGGGTCGTTGCGCATGTCATCGACGATCATCTTCCGCATCATCCGGTTGCGGCCGACAATCGCCGCCGGCACGCAGGCCAGCGGCACGAGGCCGTCAACGAAGTCGGGATACGTGTATCCCCAGACCCACGCGTGCATGCACCCCATCGAGGTGCCCATCACGAAGCGCAGGTGATTGACGCCCAGCCCCTGCGTGAGCAGGAGGTGCTGGGCGTGCACCATATCGTCGTATGTATAGCGCGGAAACTTGGCCTTCAGTCCGTCACTCGGCTTGCTTGATCCGCCGTGCCCAATGCCGTCGGGCAGGACGATGTAGTAGCGCGCCGTGTCGAGCAGTTGACCGGGACCGAAGAGGACGCCGGCATACGTGGGCGAAAGAAAGCCGCGCCCGGAGCCGCCGGTCCCGTGCAGGATCATCACCGCGTTGCGCACCACGCCGGCGGCATCGCGGCGCGGCGCGCCAAGCGTGGTGTAATGCAGGCGCAGCTCGGGGAGCTTCTCGCCCGTGGTGAACTGGAAGTCGCGCGCGACGTAATCGCCCTGCTTTCCCTGGGCGAAGGCGACCGGTGCGGCGAGCGTGAGCAGGAACAACAGACGGGCGATGCGCATGTTCGGACTCCGGTTATGGCGTCAGCAGGCGCTCGACGTACGTCGCCATGCCGTGGTAAAGATCCACGTGATCGGGGGCGGAGTTGCCCGCGAAGCCCAGCACCTCGAAGCGGCCGCGGCCGGCTCGGCTCAACAGCTGCGTCCCCATCGGCCCCCACTCGAGCACCGGCGTGCGCGAGAGCTGCAGCGCGCCAAGCAGCCAGTCGGTGCACTCGGTGGTGCTGGCGAAGGTGCCGGGAAAGATCTCGGTGTGCGTGACGATGAAGCGCTTCTTGCCCTCGACGGCCAGCCGCGCGAAGGCGGCGAACGGCGCCAGCTCGGTGGTGTCCAGCATGCCGCCGTCGGCAAGCGGCTGGCGATCCGGGATGTATCCGGTGTGGATCCCGTCGAGCAGCAGCGCACCGTCCACGCGCGGCAGGTTCTCCGGGCGCCGCACAACCTCGCGAATGGCGCCGTAGCCCGCACTCCACCCGCTGAGGAAAATGCTCGTGATGCGCGGCGCACTCGTGACCGGCGCGATGCGCGCGAGAATCGTGTCGAGCATTCGCCCGTACAGCAGCGAGTCGCGCGCGAACGGTCGCGCATAGACCGCCGAGCCGGCACCCAAATAGACCGCGGCGACGACGACTGGACGTGACATCGTGGCGGCAACGTGCTTGGGCACCCAAGTGGCGCCCATGAAGTGGATGAGGAGGGGTGCCGAGTCGGCGGTGAGCGCGCGCTGTGGGATGAAGATCTCGATCGGCCTGGGGAGAAGACCCTCGATGCTCAGGTTCACCCCGGGATCCGCGCTCCGTGGTTGCTGCAGTCGCTCGTGGCGTCGCGACCGCTCCTGCATGGGCGAGGGGTTCTGCGGAGCCGGCGCCGGCGCTACCGCAGGTGTCGGAGCAGGCGTCGGTGAGGGTGCCGGAGCCTGCTGGCCGGTTGGAATGGGCACCGGCGAGGGCGGCGCACCCGCCGATCGGCCCGGCCCGCACCCCACGATCGCGGCCAGCGCGAGGCCGGCGGCAATATTAGTAGCACATTGATACTTATTCATCGTCCCCCTCGGCGAGCGCGCGCGGATAGACCTTCACGCGGTCCCAGCGCCGGAGTACCACCTCGCCGGCCGGCGCGCCACGCCGCTTGCTCACGTCGGCTGCCCAGCAGACGTGCACCTCCACCTTGCCGCGCGCCTCGCGCGCCTTGCTGTAGAACGCGGCATACTCGGCGGCACGCTCGACGACGGGCTTGGGAATCTCCGGCAGCTTGTCGGGGTTGCGAACCACCACGTGGCTGCCCGGAACGCTGGCGACGTGCAGCCACAGGTCGTGCGGCTTGGCCACCTTGAGCGTCAGGTAGTCGTTGTCGGCGGCGGCTTTGCCGACGAGGACTTCGAAGCCCTCGACGTCGACGGTGCGGTATCGGCGGCCTTTGCTCGGCATCACTCAACGCTACAGCGGCGCGCGTCCTGGCGCAGGGGTGGACGATCGCTCGAGCGGCCGGCTCCCCCTCCCCTTCCCACCGGACTATTTTTCGTCGACCCCTTGGCCGACCCGGCCAATCGCTGGCCCCCGAACGCCGACCCCATGGCTGCTTCTCCCAAGACGGACCGCCGCGCGGCCCACGGACTCACGCGCGAGCAACTGCTGGCCGCGTACCGGACCATGCTCTTGTCGCGCCGAGTGGACGACAAGGAGATCCAGCTCAAGCGACAGAACAAGATCTTCTTCCAGATCTCGGGCGCCGGCCACGAGGCGGTGCTCACCGCCGCCGGCCAGGTGTTCAAGGCGGGGCACGACTGGTTCTACACGTATTACCGCGACCGCGCGCTTTGCCTCGCGCTGGGCATGACCGCCGCCGAGATGCTCTACAGCGCCGTCGGCGCCGCCGCCGATCCGAACTCGGGCGGCCGTCAGATGCCGTCCCACTGGGGGCACAAGGCACTCAACATCGTCTCCGCGTCCTCCCCCACCGGCACGCAATTCCTGCAGGGCGTGGGCGCTGCGGAAGGATCGATGCGCGCCGAGCTGCTCGGCATCACCGACGGCTTTGCCGGCGATGAAGTGGTGTTCGTCTCCACCGGCGACGGCACAACCTCGCAGGGCGAGTTCTGGGAATCGCTCAACACCGCCACCAACCTGAAGCTTCCGGTCGTCTACCTCGTTGAAGACAACGGCTACGCCATCTCGGTGCCGGTCGAGGTCAACACCGCCGGCGGTTCCATCTCCAAGCTCGTCTCGTCATTTCCGGGCCTCTACATCCAGGAAGTGGACGGCTGCGACTTCCTCGCCTCGCTCGACGTGATGAAGAAGGCGGTCGCCTACGCGCGGGCCCGCAAGGGTCCGGCGCTGGTGCACGCGCGCGTCATCCGTCCGTACTCGCATTCGCTCTCCGACGACGAGATCCTCTACAAGCCGGTCCACGAGCGTGAGGCGGAGGCGGCCCGAGACCCGGTCGTCACCTTCCCGCAATGGCTTATCGCCGAGGGGCACGCCTCCGAGGCCGACATCAAGGCCATACAGGAATCGGTGGACGCGGAGGTGCTCGCCGCCACCGACGACGCGCTGGTGCAGCCGCAGCCGGCGCCGGAGTCAGCGATGTGGGCGCTCTACTCGCCCGACGTGGACCCCACGAGCGCGGCGTTCGATACCGAAGACGCCCCGCAGTTCACCGGCGAGCCGACGACGATGGTGGACCTCATTAATGCCGCGATGAAGGACGAGATGCGCCGCAACGACCGCATCGTCGTCTTCGGCGAGGACGTGGCCGACGTCTCGCGCGAGCAGTACCTGGGCAAGGTCAAGGGCAAGGGCGGCGTCTTCAAGGCGACGCACGGCCTGCAGACGGAGTTCGGCGGCGCGCGCGTGTACAACTCGCCGCTCGCCGAGGCCAATATCATCGGGCGCGCGATTGGTCTGGCCCATCGCGGCTTCAAACCGGTCGTCGAAATCCAGTTCTTCGACTACATCTGGACCGCGTACATGCAGCTCCGCGACGAACTCGCGACGATGCGGTGGCGGTCGAACAACACGTTCGCCGCACCGGTGGTGGTGCGCACGACATACGGCGGCTACATCCGCGGCGCCATCTACCACTCGCAGACAGGCGCGTCGCTCTTCACGCACTGCCCCGGCCTGCGCGTGGTCTGCCCAAGCACGGCACTCGACGCCAACGGACTGCTGCGCACCGCCATCCGGTGCGACGATCCGGTGATCTTCCTCGAGCACAAGCACCTGTACCGCCAGACGTACAACAAGGGGAGGAATCCCGGTCCGGATTTCATGATCCCGTTCGGCAAGGCGAAGGTGCTGCGCGAGGGGACCGACATCACGGTCGTCACGTATGGCGCCACGGTGCAGCGCGCGCTGGCCGCGGCCAACCAGGCGGCCGATGCGGGCGGACCGAGCGTCGAGGTGATTGACCTGCGCACGCTGCAGCCGTGGGACCAGGAGGCGGTCTATGCCTCGGTGCGCAAGACCGGGCGCGTGATCGTGGCGTACGAGGACTCGCTCTCGTGGGGGTATGGCGCCGAAATTGCCGCGCGCGTCGCCGACGACTGCTTTGCCTGGCTCGATGCGCCGGTCAAGCGCATCGCGTCGCAGGATGTGTGGGTGGGGTATGCGCCGTCGCTCGAAGATGCGATACTGCCGCAGACGAGCACGTTTCTCGACGCGTACAACGAGATCGCGAAGTACTGACGGGAGACGGGAGACGGAAGACGGAAGACGGGTCGAGGGGGAAAGCACCCTCGGCCGCCTTCGTTGCGTGCGTATCGTCCGTCGTTCGTCATCCACCATCGGTCCGCCCCGACGCCCCTTGCCCCGCGCCGCGGCGCGGGACAAGCTGAGACACGATTGCGTTTCACCTCGTTTCGTGGCCTCCCCGGGGGAAGCTTATGCGCCGCCGCACGCTCGCTCTCGCACTCACGCTCGTCGCCGTCGCCGGCTGTTCGTCGTCGCCCGCGCCAAGCGGTCGGCCACGGTTTGACAGTTCGATCATCACGCATCAGCAGATCCAGGACGGGCAGTTCACCAACGCGTACGACGCGGTGAAGACGCTCCGTGGCTCGTGGCTCAACACGGTTCGCCCCGAGAGTTTCCGCTATCCGGCCGCCATTCAGGTCTACCTCGACGGCGTACGGCTTGGCGACCTCTCCACCCTGTCGACGGTGCAGACGCTCCCCATCCAGTACATCCGCTACTACAACGCGCAGGACGCCACATCGCGGTGGGGCATCGACCACGGCGCGGGGGCGATCTACATCAGCACCAAAGTGATGCAACAGGGGATGTCGGGCCCGCCGCCGGGGTGATTGTCGACGCGCGCGCTGATTACGGCTTCTTCTTCGCTCCGCCGTCGATCACCATGGCCGACGGGTTGTCGCGCAGGCTCCGCGACGCCGGCGCTTCGCGCTGCATTTCCTTGAAGAGCGAGTCGCTGATCGCACGTGCCCGCGCATGATCGGCGGGATTCTTGCTCTGCGACAACCGCCGCATCTCGGCGGTGAGCGCCTGCCGAGCCCGCAAGTCGGCCATCATGTCCACGGACCGGTACCCGGCGGGGAGCGCGCAGCGCGACGCGGGGACCACCTCTTTGCGCCACACCAGTACCTCTCGCGTCGTCGTCTCGGTGACATCACGCCGCCATTGGCGCTCTGTCACCGATCGAAGCGTCACCCCGCTCCGCGTGCTGATTGGGGCGCCGGCGACGAAGGCCGGCTGGGTTGCCCGGTGCGCCGCCACGAGCGGATCGGCCGGATCGTCGGCCAGCCAGTACGTCGTCACGGTCGGCGCGCTCGCGACGGCGCGCCCGCCGACACGTGAGATGGTCGAGGTCTTGTATTCGAATTTGTGAGTCCGATGGCCGAGGATTGCTCCGCCGTCACCGAGTGGCTTGACGTCGAACCGAGGCGCAGAGCCCATCGCGCGTACGATTGAATCCGTCGACGGTCGTCCGGCGCCCGGCGGAATCGACAACACCTTGCGGTCGCGCGGCACGACGTGGAAGGCGCGGATGGGCCGGCCGGTGACCACCTGATACGCCATGGAGTCGCCGAGGAACGACTCACCTTCGGTGCGTGAACAGTCCGCCGACGTCCACGAGCGCGTGATGTGTGACCGCGTCGTTGTGTTCGACCCGCCTTTGCTCACGCTCGTCACGCGCGCCTCGACGTAGAAGCCGGGCGTACCCTGCGCCGCGAGCGCGGGAGCGCCAACGACTCCAATGAGCGTTACGTGGAGAAATATGCGCATGCCCCTGAACTTACCGTCCAGGGGCACGCGCGAAAGGGCTCGCCGGTGACTCCGCTACGGTGTGCCCGGCGCCTCGTAGACGACTTTCCCGTCAACGATGGTCCGAACGATCTTGGCGTCGCGAATCGTCTCGGGCGCGATGCGCGTCAGGTCGCGGTCGATCATCGTCAGGTCGGCGAGCATGCCCTGCCTGATGACCCCGCGCGTCGCTTCGGCGAAGCCGGCGTATGCCGCGCCGGCCGTATACGCGCGCAGGGCATCCTCCACCGAGATCTTCTGCTCGGGGACCCAGCCGCCCGGCCGCTTTTCGTCGAGCGTGCGCCGCGTCACCGCGGCATAAATCCCCATGAGCGGTGTCGGCGGCGCCACATACCAGTCACTGCCGAAGGCGAGCCTTGCCCTGGTGTCGAGGAGCGACTTGAACGCGTACGTCCCCTTCGACCGCTCGGCGCCGATCACCTTGTCCACCCAGCGGCCGTCATCGATGGCGTGATACGGCTGCATCGAGGCGATGACGCCGAGCGCCCCGAAGCGCGCCAGGTCGGCGGGGGCGATGTGCTGGGCGTGCTCGATGCGGAAGCGCCGGTCGCGCGGGCCGTCCTCGCGCGCCACCCGCTCGAAGATGTCGAGCTGCGTGCGAATGGCGCGGTCGCCGATGGCGTGCACCATCACCTGCAGGCCGGCCTTGTCGGCGGCCGAGGTCCACGTGTAGAGGTCGGCCTCGGTGTTCACCATCAGGCCGCGATCATTCGGCGCGTCGGTGAACGGCTCAAGCATCGCGGCGGTGTGCGATCCGATCGAGCCGTCCACGAAGCCCTTGAGCCCGCCGATGCGCACCCACGCATCGCCGACGCCGCGCGAGCGCACCGTGTCGGCGAGACGCTTCCAGCTCGAGAGCGGCACGGCGGCGTAGATGCGCGTCGTCAGCGCGCCGGCTGCGTGTGCCCGCTCGAACGCGGCGAGGTCGCCCCAGCCGCCCATGTGCTGCACTGCCACCACGCCCTGCGCGTTCACGTACTGCATCGCCGCCCGCAGCGCACGGTCGGTCATCTCAGCGCTCGCCGGTGGGACCGCGCGGTCGATCACCGACATGGCGTTGTCCTTGAAGATCCCTGTCGGCTCGCCGGAGGCGTCGCGCACGATGGTGCCGCCGGCGATCTCTTTCACGTCGCGCGTCACGCCGGCCGCCTTGAGCGCCGCCGTGTTGGCCAGACTCATGTGGCCATCGAGGCGATTGATCCAGACCGGGTTGTTGGGCGTCACCGCGTCGATCCACTGCCGCGTCGGCAGCTCGCCGCCCCAGTTCTCGTGGTCCCAGTCGCCGTTGAGAATCCACGTGCCGGCGGGAATGGTCTTCGCGAAGTCGCCGATGCGCTGAATGAACTCGGCTTTCGTCTTCGCATCGCGCAGCTTCACCGACTGCAGGGCGAACCCGCCTTCGATAAAGTGAACGTGCGAATCGATGAAGCCCGGCACCACCATCGCGCCGTGCGCATCGATGAGGCGCGCGTTGGTGCCGGCGAGCTTGCGGATCTCGGCGCTCGACCCGACGGCCGCGATGTGGGCGCCCTCGATGGCGACGGCGTCGGCCCAAGGATGGCGCGCGTCGCCGGTCCAGACGCGGGCGTTGACGATGGCGAGACTGATCACGGCGGTCTGGGCGAGGAGATGCATGACACCGCCTCAGCGCCGCTCGAGCGCGTCGCGCACGTCGAGCAGGATCTCGAAGTAGAGCTGCTCGCGGCGATACGAGAAGTCGAGCGCCTTCATGCCGGCCTCGTCTTCCGTCTCCTTCGCGCGGCTGAACGCCTCACGGTACATGTCGTCGAGGTTGGCGAGGATGCGTTCGCGGGAGCGGGACATGCGGAAACTCTCCAGGGCCGCGGGGGTGAGCCGCGGCGGATCGGTGAACGGTGCGGAAACGGGGGACGGCGGCGACCCCTCAAGGAGGAATCGCCGAGCTGCGCCAAGAAGCTGGCGGCGTGCGTCGAAGGGCTTGGCCATGGACGTGGTGGAGTATCGCACGTCCGCGCCAGCGGGGGAAAGGGGTTGGCGCGAGCGCTAGGTCGTGTTGCGCTGCGCCAGCAGGCGCGCGACTGCGGCGTCTTCCTCCACAAACGGCAACAGCGCCGCCACGACACCCTGTTCGGTGTCACTTTCGACGGCCATCAGCGCCGGCGGCGTGCGGCGGGCATCGATGGACCGAGGGCCGGAACTCCGGCGATCGACCTCGACGACGGCGCGCACGGGAGTGCCTGCCTGCGGCGTCAGCCGGCGGATGCGCACCGTCGCCCCCTCGGGCATGGTGCGTTCGTAGAGCACGTCCGACACAGACTTCCTCGACGGGATGCGTTGCCTATATCTGACAGGACCCGCCGTCCGACGCAAGCGGTCAGCCCTCGGGGCGTCGGTCCAGCCGGTGGAAGATGGCCTCCGCCACCGGCTGCCCGTCGCGCAGGTGTTCCACCACGATACGCTCGAGCAACTCGGGGGTGACCCCACCGTACCAGATCCCCTCGGGATAGACGGCCACGATCGGTCCCCCGGCGCACACCCCCAGACACGGCGCCTCGCTGCGCTTCACCCGGCGCGCCCCGAACAGCAGCCCCTCGCGCTGCAGCAGGCTGGCCAGCCGTGCGTACAGCGCGCGCCCCTTCCGGTCGGACGAACAGTAGCCGCCCGTGCAGACCAGCACGTGGCGGGCGTACGGCTCCATGAGAGGCGGTTGCTGGTCGTGCATGACGAAGATGGGTGTGCCGGCAATCTAACCGACACCGTCCACCATGCGCGGCGCCGCTTGCCCCGGGCGACGCCGCCGTCCATCGTCCCGTGATGCGAAACTCCCTCCGCTGGATCCTGCTCGGCAGCGTCGCGCTCTCCGCTGGCGCGCGAGCGCAGGCCCCCTCTGCCGCCGCCCCCGCCCGTGTCGACGCGATGCCGGTGGACTCGGCCATCATCGGCGGGACGCTCCCCAATGGCGTGCGCTACTTCGTGCGCCGCAACGAGCGTCCAGCCAAGCGCGCCGAACTGCGGCTCGCCATCGGCGCCGGTTCGATCCTCGAGGACGACACCCAGCGCGGGATTGCGCACTACGTCGAGCACATGGCCTTCAACGGCACCCGGCGCTTCCCCAAGCAGCAGATCGTGGCGTTCCTCGAACGCAGCGGGATGCGCTTCGGCGCCGACCTCAACGCGTACACGAGCTTCGACGAAACCGTCTACCAACTGCAGATCCCCACCGACACCGCCGCCCTGCTGAACACCGCGCTCGACGTGCTGCAGGATTGGGCGTCGGCGATCAGCTTCGACAGCACCGAGTTCGAACGCGAACGCGGCGTGATCGTCGAGGAATGGCGCCTCGGCCGCGGCGCCGGTCAACGCATCGCCGACCGGCATTTTGCCGAGCAGTTCCGCGGCTCACGGTACGCCGAACGCATGCCGATCGGGACGAAGGAGAGCTTGGATGGCGCGACGGTCGCGGCGGCGCGACGCTTCTACGCCGACTGGTACCGCCCCGACTTGATGACGGTGGTGGCGGTCGGCGACTTCGACGCCGCGGCTGTCGTGCAAGCCATCCGGGCGCGCTTCGGCGCGCTGCGTTCTCCCGCCGCGCCGCGACCGCGCGTCGTCTACGGCGCGCCCGATCACGCCGACACGCGCGTGGTCATCTCCTCGGACAAGGAGTTTCCGCAGAGTCTCGTGCAGGCGGATTGGGTGCTGCCGCCGCGGCCGCGCGGCACCGTGGCCGCGTGGCGTGCCGGCGTGGTCTCGCGCATCTACAACGCCCTCATCGGACAGCGCTTTGGCGAACTCTCCCAGCGCGAGAGCACACCGTTTGCCTTTGCGTACGCTGGCATCGGTTCGCTCGTTCCCGCCGCGGATGCCTTCACGGCGGCGGCCGTCGTGAAGGAAAGCCGGTTCACCGACGCGTTGACGGCGACGCTCGCTGAACTCGAGCGGGCACGCCGGTTCGGCTTCACCGCCACGGAACTGGAGCGGCAGAAGGTCAGCCTGATGCGGGCCTTCGAGCGCGGCGTCTCCGAGGCGTCCAAGACGGAGTCGCGGATCTACGCCGAGCAGTTGACGGCGCACGCCCTGCGGCAGGGCCCAATCGCCAGCGCGGCGCAGGTACTGCAACTCGCCACGCGCCTGCTCCCGGGGATCACCCTGGATGAGGTGAACCACGCCGCCGACCAATGGATGCCGGAACGCAATCGCACCATTGCCGTCGGCGCACCGCAGCGCCCGGACATCACGCTGCCGACCGATTCCGCCCTGCGGGCGGTCTTCGCGCGCGTCCACGACGAACCGCTCGTGGCCTACGTGGACTCGGCGGCCAACCAACCTTTGGTCGCTGTCCCCCCCACGCCCGGCCGGATCACCGCGACACGCACGATCGCCGACCTTGGCATCACCGAGTGGACGCTCGCCAATGGCATTCGCGTGCTGCTCAAGCCGACCGACTTCAAGAACGACCAGGTTCTGTTCAGCGGGCGGCGCCCGGGCGGCTACTCGTTGCTCGACAACGCCGATCACAATGTCGCGACGCTCTCCGATTTTGTCCTGGGCGGCGCCGGCGACTTCAGCGAAAACCAGTTGCGTCGGATGCTCACGGGGAAGATCGCGAACGCCGGCGTCGCGGTGGGCGAGAACGGCGAGGCGGCATACGGATCGGCATCGCCACGTGACCTCCCGACGATGTTCGAGCTGTTCTGGCTGCAGGCCACCGCGCCACGGCTCGACACGGCACTGTTCAACGCCGGCCGCGCGATGATGAAGGCCGAGATGCAGAACAGCCGCAACACGCCGGAGCAGGCGTTCGGCGACACGGTGGACGTCGTACTGGCCAACTACAATCCGCGGTTCCGGCTCTTCCAGCCCGAGCAGCTCGACTCGCTCGATGTGCGGCGCGCGTACGCGCTCTACCGGCAGCGGTTCGCGTCGTTCACGGGCTTCACGTTCTACCTCGTGGGCAACTTCACGCTCGACGGCATTCGCCCGCTCGTCGAGCGCTATCTCGGCGCGCTGCCAACCGGCGGCCCGGTCGAGACCTTCGTGGATCGGGGCATCCGCCCGCCGACCGGCGTGGTCTCCCGGATCGTGCACAAGGGGACGGCGCCGAAGGCGTATTCACGGATCATCTTCCACGGGGCGTTCGAGTACTCGTGGGAACATCGCCTCGAGCTCGACGCGCTGCAGCAGCTGCTGGACATGCGACTGCGCGACGCGCTGCGCGAAGACAAGGGCGGCACGTACGGTGTCGGTGTCAGCGCGATGGGGAGCTGGATTCCCTACGCGCGGTACAGCGTCTCTCTCAGCTTCGGCTCCGCGCCGGAGCGCGTCGAGGAACTGGCGGCGGCCGCGTTCGCCGTCATTGATTCCGTGAAGCGCACCGGCCCGAGCGCCGACGAGATGGCGAAGATCCGCGAGACGTTCCTGCGCGCGCACGAGACCGGCCTGCGGGAGAACGCGGCGTGGCTGCGCTGGATGAGCGACCACGACGAAGACGGGCGCGACCAGCACGCCACGGTGCAGTACCCGGCGCTCGTGGAGCGGCTCACGCCCGACCAATTGCGCGACGCCGCGCGGCGCTACCTCGACCTGACGCAGTACGCGCGCTTCACGCTGCTGCCGGAGGAAACGCCGAAGGCCGTGCCCTAGGCGCGCGGCGGGAGTGGTTCGTCGAGCGGGAGCTTGTTGTCCCCGGGTGGCGCGACGTAGCGCAGCTCCTCCACCGGACGCCCGCCTTGCAGGTGCTCGCTGACGATGCGTGCCGCGTCGGCCGGCTTCACCGCGCAATACCAGACATCCTCCGGATACACGACCACCATCGGTCCGTGCCCACACTGCCCAAGGCATCCCGAGTGGTTCACGCGCACCTGGCCCTTGATGCCGGCGTCGACGACCGCCGAGCGAAGCGCCTGAAAGACCGCTTTGGAGTCCTGCGTGGGGCAGGTCTTCCCGGAGGTGCAGACGAAGACGTGCTGCTGGTATTGGCCCATGCGAGCAAACTAGCGGCGAGCGCCGGGCCCGCGCGACCCTGATGCGCCGGCGGCCCGCGGCCAGTAGGTTCGGCGCATGCCCACACCCCACGATTTCTTCGAGATTGACCTTCGCGTGGGGACGGTGCTGCGCGCCGAGCCGTTCGAGCGCGCCGTGAAGCCGTCCATTCGACTGGAGATCGACTTCGGCCCCGAGTTGGGCATTCGCAGATCGAGCGCCCAGCTCACGATGCATTACACGCCGGAGTCCCTGATCGGCCGCCAGGTGGTGGCCGTGACGAATATCGGGACGCGCAACATCGCCGGATTCACGAGTGAGGTGCTGGTGCTCGGGGCGATGCCGCAGGCGAGCGAGGTGGTGCTGTTGGCGCTCGAGCGGCCGGTCGCGAATGGGGTCAGGATTGGGTGATGCAGACGGTAGACGGGAGACGGGAGACGGGAGAGATTCCGAACGGAGCAGTCGCCGCCGGCTGACACTTCCGTCTCCCGTCCTCCGTCTCCCGTCACTCGCCCCACGCTCATGCCTTCTGTCCATCCCCACAACCGCGTCCAGCTCAAGTGGGCCGGCGATCATCGCTTCGACGCCGGCCGCCCCGACGGTCCGCAGATCCGCGTGGATGCGTCCGCGCAGACCGGCCCCGGACCCGTGGATACGCTGCTCATCGGCCTCGGCGCCTGCACGGGCGTGGACGTCGTGGACATCCTCGCCAAGCGGCGCACGCCGGTGGAGTCGCTCGGCATCGAGGTGCAGGGAGAGCGGCGCGAACAAACCCCGCGACGCGTGATGAAAGCGCATCTCATTTATCGCATTGACGGCGCCGGCATCGAGCGCGTACACGCCGAACGCGCGGTGGAACTGGCCATCACCAAGTACTGCAGCGTGAGGGACTCGCTGGACCCCGCCATTCCCGTCACCTGGTCGGTGGTCGTCAACGGCGCCTGAACCAATTCGGCCGGTGCTGCCGTAGTAAACGGCGGACCGCGTTCACTTGTCTAATTATGGATGTCGGCCGCGCGGTGCATCAGCACCGTGTGCGTGCCGCACGTATGTAGAAGGTTCCCTCCCCTGACCGGAGCGTCACCACCATGCGCGCTACTCCCCTGATCCTCGCTCTCGCGCTCGCTGTGCCGTTCGCGGGGCAGGCATCGGCGCAGGTCTGGCTCAATGCCGACACCTCGAAGAAGGTCAATCAGTCCAACTTCCGCGCGCTCGAAGACTGGCCCGCGCCCAATGACCGGCGTCGCGCGTCGGGCGCGCCGGGCGCCAGATACTGGCAGCAGCAGGTGGACTATACCATCAAGGTCGCGCTCGACACGACCACGCATCGGCTCAACGGGAGCGAAGTGGTCACGTACCACAACAACTCGCCCGACAAGCTGAGCTACTTGTGGTTCCAGCTCGACCAGAACATCGAGAAGAAGGATTCGCGCGCCAACGCGATGGCCGGCGCGATTCCAAAGGGAATGGACCCGCGCTTCCGCCGCTTCCTGATGAGCGACGTCGAGTTCGGCTACACGCTCGCCCGGGTACAGCTCATCGACGCACAGGGAAAGCGCAAGGACGCGCGCTACACCCTCAATGGCACGCAGATGCGCGTCAACCTCGACGCACCGCTCGGCACGGGCCAGACGGTGCAGGTGGCGATCGACTGGTCGCACGAAGTGCCCAACGGCGGACGCAACGGGCGCGGGCAGAAGGAGAAGCTGAAGGACGGCTGGGAGTACCTGAACGCGCAGTGGTTCCCGCGCGCCGCCGTCTATGACGACGTGAACGGCTGGCAGAACAACCAGTTCCTCGGGATGGGCGAGTTCTACCTCGAGTTCGGCAACTACGATGTCAGCATCACCGTGCCGCACGACCACATCGTCCGCGCCACGGGCATGCTGCAGAACCCCGCCGAGGTGCTCACCGCGACGCAGCGCGCACGGCTCAAGCAGGCCTTCGCGGCCGACACGCCGGTGTACATCATCAAGCCCGAGGAGATCGCGACACCGGCCATCCGCCCCGCCGGCACCGGCAACCTGACGTGGCACTTCACCGCGCGGAACGTGCGCGACTTTGCCTGGGCGTCGTCGCGCGGCTTTGCGTGGGACGCGATGGGCTTCCGCTACGCCAAGGGTGGCCGGACCATCGAGCTGAACTCCGTGTATCCGCGCGAGGGCATGCCCGTCTGGAACAAGATCAGCACCAAGGCCATCGCGCAGACGATGGTGACGTACGGGCGGATGGCGTTCGAGTATCCCTATCCGCAGGCGTCGAATGTGCACGGCGCGGTGGGCGGGATGGAGTACCCGATGATCGCTTTCTGCGGCGCGCGCCCGCGCCCGGATGGCACGTACGACAAGTCGCTCGAGTATTCGCTGGCCGGCGTCACCATTCACGAAGTCGGGCACAACTGGTTCCCGATGATTGTCGCGTCCGACGAGCGGATGTGGACGTGGATGGACGAGGGGCTCAACTCGTTCCTCGAGCACTACGGGTCCATTGATTTCGACAAGGACTGGCCGGCAATGCGGCTTCCGGGGAATCCGAAAAGCATCGCCAACTTCATGCGCCTGGCCAATCCTGTGCCGATCATGGAGCATTCCGACCTGAACGTGCGCAATACGTTTGGCCCCAATGGTTATACCAAGCCGGCGAGCGGTCTCGTGATGCTGCGCGAGCACATCACGAACCCGGCCGCGTTTGACGACGCGTTTCGCGGCTACAGTCAGCGCTGGATGTTCAAGCACCCGCAGCCGGCCGATTTCTTCCGCTCCATGGAGGACGGACTCGGCGAGTCGCTCAACTGGTTCTGGCGCGGCTGGTTCTACACGGGCTACTTCAACGACCAGGCCCTGGCGGGCGTCGAGCGGCAGAACGCCAAGGAAGTGGTCGGCGACGACTCGAAGGGGACCGGCTATTATCGCATCACCATCGAGCAGAAGGGCGGCATCGTGATGCCGGTGGAGATGGACATCACCTACACCGACGGCACCACGGAGCGTGTAAAGCTTCCCGCCGACATCTGGCGCACGAACGAGAAGCAGTTCACGTACGGCAAGTTCACCAGCAAGGAGATCGCGCAGGTGGTGGTGGATCCCGACGAAGTCTTCGCCGATGTGAATCGCTCGAACAACACGTGGAAGAAGCCGGCGGCGGCGCCGTTGCCGTAGCGGCGCGCCGGCCTAGCGCCGGATCTCGCGCAGCACGTGCTTCAGCTCCGGGATGATCAGGCGCGTCAACGCCAACTCGACCGCCGCCTTCGACCCGGGCATCACGGCGACGAACTTTCCGCGGACCGCTCCGGCCAGCGCTCGGCTCAACATCGCCGCGGCGCCGATCTGCTCGAGGTAGCTCAACGACCGAAACAGCTCGCCGAACCCCGGCAGCTCGCGGTCGAGGAGCGGCTGCACCACCTGGACAGTGCGGTCCCGCGAGCCGAGGCCGGTGCCGCCCGTGCACAGCACCACGTCGACGTCGGTGCGCGCGAGTGCAGTCTCAAGCGCCGTGCGCAGCGGCGCCTCGTCGTTGGTGAGGAGGTCTCGCGCGACGACGATATGCCCGGCGTCGGTCAGCAGTCGTTCCATCAGGGCCCCGGATTCGTCCGTGGCGAGCGTGCGCGAATCGCTGACGGTGAACACCAGGCAGCGTGCGCTGTCGTGCTGCGCCGCATCTGCCCGATGCTCAGCGGTGCTGGTTGAACGGTTGTTGTGGGTCATGACGGAATCTCCAGACTCCGGTTGGTGCCGGGAATGCGGTACCGTGCGCTGCTCACTGCACCTGTACCTAGTAGTTCCGCTCTGCCGCTTCGAGTTCACTCAACAGTTTGGCATAACTTTCGTGCCGCGCCGCGCTGATTGCCCCGCGCGCCACGCCGTCGCGCACGGCGCACCCGGGCTCGGCGAGGTGCCGGCAGTCCTGGAACCGGCACTCGCCAAGCGACGGCCGGAACTCGGGGAAGCAGTGGTCGAGCGAGGCGGAAGGAAGACCCCAGAGTCCGACCTCGCGCAATCCGGGCGTGTCCACCACGTAACCGCCGCCGGGGAGCGGCACGAGTACCGCTCCGACCGTCGTGTGGCGCCCCTTGTTCACCGACTCGGAAATCTCCCCGACACGAAGGCTGAGCCCGGGATAGAGCGCATTGATGAGCGACGACTTGCCGACGCCGCTTGGCCCGGAAAGGGCCGTCACGCGATTGGTGAGCCGGTCACGCAGCGCGTCGAGTCCGGTCGGCTGCTTGACGCTCGTCCGATGCACCGGGTAGCCTGCGGCCTCGTACGGCACGGCGAGCGCGTCCACCATCGCGGCGTCGGTGACGAGGTCCACCTTGTTCAGCACGAGCGCCGCTGGCAGTTCGTTCCCTTCGGCGATCACGAGGAAGCGGTCGATCATCCGCACGTGCGGTTCCGGCTTCGCGATGGCGAAGACGATGACCACCTGGTCCACGTTGGCCACGACGACGCGCTCGCCGCGCGCGCCACCCGGGGCGCGGCGCGCAAGCTGGCTCCGGCGCGGATGGATATGGGTGATGCTCCACCCGCCGCCACGGGCACCTTCGATGATGTCCACGTCGTCGCCCACCGCGAGCTTGTCGAAGCGATCGCCCTGCTTGAGCCGGCCGCGCAGCGAGACCTCGTGGTCGGTGCCGTCGTCGGCGCGCACGCGCCACACGCCGCCCGTGCCGCTCAGCACCACGCCGCGCCGCCGCTCGCCGCTCACGTATCGTCCTCGCGCATCACGTCAAACCAGCGGCGCCCGTGCTCGCCGTCGCGTGCGCGGACGAGGGCGTCGAGAAGCTGCTGGCACTCGGTGAGGGGCGTCGCGCTCGCGAGCGCGTGCGCCCCTTCGGCGGAATCGGCGTAGGCGAGGAACTCTGTCTCGAGATGCCCTTCGATGCCCTGCTCGCCGATGCGGCGCCACTGCAGGAAGACGACATAGGCGCCAAACGGGCGCGCGGGGTCGCCCGTCTCGTCCGTGAGCACCTCGAGCGAATACGACAGGCCGTCCCGTCCCTCCAGCGCCGCCGCTCGGCCATGCACGGCGGCGAACCCGCCGACCGTGCGTTCGTCGCCGCGTGCGTGATCGGGCGGAAGGAACCGGCCGTGGTTCACCGGGACTTGAAGGTCTCTTTGAGCACGTTGCCCGTGATGAACCAGAGGTTCGCCGGACGCTCCGCCATGCGGCGCATCAGGTACGGGTACCACTGCGTGCCGAACGGGACGTACAGGCGCAGGCGCCAGCCGTCCTTCACCAACTGCTCCTGCAGGTCGCGGCGCACGCCGTACAGCATCTGGTACTCGAACCGGTCGGCGCTGATGCCGCGGGACCGCGCCCACGCGTTCAGCGCAGTGATGATGGCCGGGTCGTGCGTCGCAATGCCCGGGTACTTGCCGTGCTCGATGAGCGCCTTGGCGCACTCGAGGTAGTTCTGGTCCACGTCCTTCTTGTCGGGGAAGGCGACGCCGGCCGGCTCGAGATACGCGCCCTTGCAGATGCGCACGCGGCATTGCTTCGCGTTGGCCCACGCCACATCCTGCGCCGTGCGCCGGAGCATGCTCTGCAGAACGATGCCGACGTGGTCGGGATAGCGGGGATACAGGCGCTGCGCGAAGAAGTCGAGCGTCCGCTGCGTGTAGTCGCTCCCCTCCATGTCGAGGCGCACGAACGTGCCGTACTGGCGCGCCCGCTCGAGGATGGCGAGGGTGATGTCCTCGCAGATGGCGTCGGAGATGTCCTGGCCGAGCGAGGTGAGCTTCACCGAGACGTTGGCGTTCAGGCCGCGGCGGTTGATCTCGTCGAGCAGTTCGAGGTAGCGGCGTCCGGTCTCGCGCGCCTCCGCCTCGCTCGTCACGCTCTCGCCCAACTGGTCGAGCGATGCGGTCACGCCCTGCTGGTTGAGGACGGCGACCGCGTCGCACGCGGTGGCGATGTCTTCGCCCGCGATGAAACGCGAGGCGACCTTCTTGGCGAACCCGTTGTTGCGGACGAAACGGAAGATGGACTTCTGGCGCGAAAGCCAGATGAGCGTCGAACGAAGCATGGCGTGTGCTATGGCAGCAGGCGGTCCGGCACGGCCGGCGCCTTCGTGAGTCGGCAGATCGGCACGCCGCCCCCCTGGGCGGCCGGCCGGGCGATGGCGGCATCGTACACGTTCCACGTGCCGAAGCCGTCGTCACTGTTGGGGTCGAGCAGCAGCTCCGCGAGCACGCCAAGCGGCTGGCGTGCCGGGACAATCAACGTGCCGGCGGCGATGCCAGCCGCCGAGGGCACCCATCGTCCCTCGAAGCGCGTCTCGCGGTGCCCCTGGAAGGCCCGCGACGACGCCACCACCGAGTCGGCGGCAAAACATTCCACCCCGTCCGCCGCCACCGGCGACGTGGTGCGCGCGGCACGGACGCCGTGCAGGCGCAGGAGCGAACCCACGGTATCCGCGGCGGCCGGCGTGACGAGCCACCCCCACGGCAGCGACGCCGTGCGCGTCGCGTCGAATCGGTCGCGCACGGACATCCGGCTCGTCACGAACTTCCCGCTCCGGCGGTAGCCGCGGCGCACCCCGGGCTCCGTCGACGGCGTGTCGCTCTTCTCGAGCGGCTCCTCGATGACGTCGCGCAGAAGCGGCTTCCGGGTCAGCTCGGCGCGCACGGGCACCTCCGCCACCTTGCCCGCGGCAAGCGCCGCATCCGACGCGCGCGTCAGGGCGAGCACCGCGCGTGCCCGCTCGGCGGTGAGCGACAAGATTTCGGTGACGAACGCGTACGTCGACTTCACGCGACGCTCGAACGGATCGTGCGAATACGCCTCGCTCAGGATCGAGAGCCGCCCGCGCAGCGCATAGTAGTTGGTGCCGTAGCGTCCGCGGTGATCATAGGTGGACCACGCCTTCGCCTCTCCCGGCGCGGCTGGCCCCTCGTCGCCCGTGAAGTTGCCGTAGTCGAAGATCTCGTAGTGATGCCGGGCGCGGACACGCGAGCGGAGCACGGGAAGCATCGAGTCACGCACGAACGCACCGCCGAACGGGCCGCCGCGAATCCCCGCCGCCGGATGCAGCGAGGGCGAGTACGTGAGCGCGTAGCCGTGGTATGAGCCGTCGGTCGTGTGCAGATCCACGAAGAGATCGGGATCCCAGGCGTTGAACATCGCCAGCGACGCACGCGTCTCGGGCGCCTCCGCCTTGATGTAATCGCGGTTGAGGTCGAGCAGCTTCGCGTTCGGGCGCTGCCCCACCAACTCCGGTCCGTTCTGCGCCCCGCGCTGCCGCGCCGTTGGCCCAAACACCTCGTTGCCGTCGGCGTTGTAGATGGGAACCGCAATCAGCACGATCGAGTCGAGCGCGTTCTTCCGCCGTGCGAAGACAAGGTCGCGCACGAGCGCCTGCAGGGCCTCCTTTCCCTCGACCTCGCCGGCGTGGATGTTGGCCTGCACGTAGACAATCGGCCGGCCGAGGCGCTTCGCCTCGGCCGGTGAGTGCACCAGCGGCCGCGAGGCGATGAGATAGGGCAAGTCGCGTCCCTGCGTCGTCTGGCCAATGTTCCCGACGACGACCGGAGCACCCTTCAACTGCAGCGAGTCAATGAAGGCGATGACGTCGGCGTAGGTGGAGGTTTCGGTATAGGCGCTGCGTTCGGCGCGGGTGGATTGTGACGGAAGACGGGAGACGGAAGACGGGAGCAGAACGGCGATCAGCGCGAGGCGCCAAAAGGCGCGCCTGGGGGCGCAACCGCCGCGTGTGGCCGTCGCGGCCGCCTCTCCCGTCTCCCGTCTCCCGTCTCCCGTCGGCAATCTCATACCGGCTTCCCTGTCTTTGGATAGAATGTCGTTCCGCTGCTTGCCATCGTGCGCAGCATCGTCGCTGGCTCGAATCGACCCGGGTGCTTCGCGTTCAAGGCCTCGAGACGTCGCACCACCTCGGCCGCGCCCAGTGTGTCCACCACGCGCAGGGGCCCGCCACGGAACGGCGGGAAGCCGATGCCGAAGACGGCGCCGATGTCGCCGTCGCGCGGCGCGCGCAGGATCCCTTCTTCGACGCAGCGCACCGCTTCGTTGACCATCGCCAGCGACAGGCGCTCCTGAATCTCGGCGGCGCTCACGTCGGTGCGCCGAGTGCCCGTTGGTGTCACGGCGTAGACCGACTCGTCCACGCCGCCCTTCTTCCCCATCTCGTCGTAGAGATAGAATCCCTGCTTTCCCTTGCGGCCGAGCCGGCCGGCCGCGAGCACCTGGCCCAGCGTCGCCGACGGGCGCAGGCGATCGCCGAAGGCCGCCGCGAGGATGGAGCCGCTCTTGCCGGCGATGTCGAGCCCCACTTCGTCGAGCAACGTGACCGGGCCCACCGGAAAGCCGTAGTCGAGCATCGCCTGGTCGATCGCTTCGATGCGCGCGCCTTCGTCCAGCAGCGTGCCGGCCTCGTTGAGGTACGGCGCGAGGATGCGGTTCACGTAGAAGCCCGGCGCGTCGTTCACGACAATTACCGTCTTGCCCAGCCGCCGCCCGAACGCCACCGCCGTGACCACCACCTCCGGCGCCGTCCGCGGCGTGACGATCACCTCGAGCAGCGGCATCTTGTGCACGGGCGAGAAGAAGTGCATCCCGACCACGCGCGACGGATCGCGCGACGCCGACGCCACCTGGCGAATCGGGATCGTGCTCGTGTTCGTCGCCACGATCGCCCCCGCCGGCAGCACGGCCTCCGCCTCCCGCAGCACCGCGTGCTTGACCGCGAGGTCCTCGAACACCGCTTCAATTAGTAGCGGAACGTTACCAAATCCCGTGTAGGTCACGGTGCCGCTGACGAGCGCGAGCTGGTCCTCGAACTGCTGCTTCGTGACCTGCTTTTTGTGCAGGCGGTCCTTCAGCACCTCGCGCACCGCGCCCAGCCCCTTGGCCACGGCGGGCAGCGCGGTGTCCTTGAAGCGCACCGGTACGCCCTGCATGGCGCTGACCGCGGCGATCCCCGCCCCCATGAAGCCGGTGCCGAGGATCCCGAGCTTGCTGACCGGGAGCGGCGGCGGCGCCGCGCCGCTCACCCCGAGATCCTTCTTGAGCGCCGTCGTCGCGTAGAACAGGAAGATCAGCTGACGGCTCACCGCCGTGAACGCCATCTCGCCGAACAGTCGCGCCTCGGTGGCGAACCCCTCGGCGCTCGTCCCGTGGAAACCCGCCGCCACGGCGTCGAGCGCCGCGAGCAGGGCCGGGTAGTGGCCGCGCGACTTCTTCATCGTCATCTCGCGCGCCTGCCGGAAGACCACCGCGCGCCCCACGGGATTGCTCTCGAGCAACGCCCCCTTGGCGTCCGCCCGGTGCGGCCGGTGTCGCGCGATCTTGCCCGCGCCAAGCTCCCGGGCGCGGCGCATCGCCACGTCGCGCAGGATGCTCGGATGCACCATCTCGTCGGCCAAGCCCGTCTGCAGCGCCTTCTTGGCGCGCACGTTCTTGCCGGTGAGAATCATGTCGAGCGCCACCTGCAGTCCCACCGTGCGTGGCAGGCGTTGCGTGCCACCCGCGCCGGGGATCAGGCCGAGCTGCACCTCGGGGAGCGCCAGCACCGTCCGGGGTGAATCGGAGACGATGCGATACGCGCAGGCCAGCGATGCCTCGAGTCCACCACCAAGGCAGGCGCCGTGAATCGCCGCGACCCACGGCACGCGTCCGTGCTCGAGGCGGTCCATCAACCGGTGCCCTTCCGCGCTCTCGCGCGTCGCATCGGCCGGCGAGGTGAACTGCAGGAACTCGTCGATGTCGGCGCCGGCAATGAAGGTGTCGGGCTTGCCGCTGATGAGCACGGCACCCGTCACCGCGGTGTCGCGTTCGAGCTGGTCGAAGACCGTCACGAAGTCGGCGACCACCACCTTCGAGAACTTGTTCACCGGTTCGCCCGGCAAGTCGAAGGTGACGACGGCCACACCGTTGTCGATCGCTATGGAAAATGCGCTCATGGGTTCACGCCGGTTGCGTTACCGCCCCTTCCCCTAATTCCGCTCTATCACCATGCTGAATCCCATCCCCCCCGCCGCACACACCGTCATCAACCCGAACTGGCCGCCACGCCGCTGCAGCTCGTGCGCCAGCGTCGTGGTGATGCGGGCGCCGGTGGCACCGAACGGATGTCCGATGGCGATCGACCCGCCCATCACGTTCAGTCGGGAGCGATCCACCGCGCCCAGCGGCGCCGACAGCCCGGCGCGCTCGGCCCAATGCCGCGATTCGAAACCGCGCAGGTTGCTGAGCACCTGCGCCGCGAATGCCTCGTGCATCTCCACAAGGTCCATGTCCTGCAACGCCAATCCCGCGCGCCGCAGCGCCAGGGGAGCGGCCAGCACCGGCGCCTGCAGGAGCTGCTCTCCCGGATCGAGCGCCGCGTACGCGTACGACTTGATGAAGGCAAGCGGCGCATAGCCCATCGCCTTCGCCCGCTCCTCGCTCATCAGCAGCACCGCGCCGGCCCCATCGGTGAGGGGCGAGGCATTCCCCGCCGTCACCGTGCCGTAGCGTTTGTCGAAGACCGGTTTCAGCGCCGCCAACTGCTCCATCGACGTGTCGCTCCGCACGCCGTTGTCCTCGGCCATCACCTGCTCGTAGCGTGGCGGCACGAAAACGGGCGCCATCTCCGCAGTCAGGCGCCCGTCCCTGGTTCCCGCCGCCGCGTTCAGGTGCGACGCCAGCGCCAACGCGTCCTGCTCTTCGCGCGAGACGCCGTTGAGCTTGGCCATCTTCTCGGCCGACTGCCCCATCGTCTCGCCCGTCGTCGGCTCCGCAATGGCAGGCGTGATCGGGATGAAGTCCTTCGGCCGGATCTTCGCCAGCGCCTGCACGCGGCCGCCGAGTGTCTTCGCCTTGCTCGCGGCCACCAGCGCGTCGCTGAAGCCGCGCGAGTGCAGGATCGGGACGTTGGAGAGTGCCTCGGCGCCGCCGGCGATGGCCACGTCCGCGTGGCCGAGCGCGATCTGATCGGCGGCATCGGTGATCGCCTGGTTGGCCGACGCGCAGGCACGACTGACGCTGAACGCCTGCACCGACTTCGGCAGCACGGGCAGCAGCGCCACCTCGCGTGCGATGTTGGGGGCGAGCACCGACGGAAGAACGCTGCCGAAGACCAGTACGTCCACACTCGCCGGATCGAGGCTCGTCCGCTGGATCAGCTCGCCGACCGCGATCTTGCCGAGGTCGATGGCGCTGAGATGCCTGAGTGTCGTGCCGGCACGGGCGAACGGAGTGCGGACTCCCTCGATGATCGCAACGCGGCGGCCGTTTCCGAAGCTGGCCATAGACTATGGAAGTTAGACGGGGTTTCCCGCTGTGGCTATCGCGGGGATTGCTGGCTCGTCCGACAGCGTTTTCACCACACTCCGGGTGCGGGGCAACGGCAACTGCGCACCACGGAGGTACGGAGGACACGGAGTTACACGGAGAACCACGACGACAAGACTTAATGGAACGACAGCGTTCCTCGCAGGCCGGTGAGTGGTGAGCGCAGTTCCTCCAAGAAGTTGTAGTTGCCGTTCTCCGTGTATCTCCGTGTCCTCCGCACCTCCGTGGTGCGCAGTTGCCGTTACGAACCGCCGGGTGAGCTATTCGCTGGTCGCGCCTCGAACCGCCCGCCTATCGGTCGTCCGCACGGTGCGGTAGACTCGGACAACCATGCCGCCCGCGATCCCCACCCCCACGCTCGCGCGCACGGCGCAGCTCCAACGCCTTGGCCAGCGCCGCTTCGATGTGCTGATCATCGGCGGCGGCATCACGGGCGCGGGCATTGCCCGGGAGGCCGCGCGGCGCGGACTCGACGTGGCGCTCGTCGAGCGCGACGATTTCGCGAGCGGCACGTCGAGCCGGTCGTCGCGACTCGTGCACGGCGGGGTGCGCTATCTCGAGCACGGCCACCTGCGGCTCGTCTTCGAGGCCTGCCGCGAGCGGCGTGTGCTGCTCGCGCTCGCCCCGCACCTGGTGCGCCCGCAACGCTTCACGTGGCCGGTCTACCGCGGATCGCGGCTGCCGCGCTGGAAGCTGCGCGCCGGCCTGCTGCTGTACGATCTCCTCGCCCTCTTCCGAAACGTCGCCCCGCATCGCGGACTCGACACGCGAGGCATTGCCGACGCGGAGCCACGGATCGAGCAGACCGACCTTGTGGGCGGCGCGCAGTACTTCGACGCCATCACCGACGACGCCCGGCTCACCCTCGCCACGATGCTCGACGCCACGGTGGCCGGCGCAACGGTGCTGAACCACGCGGACGTGACTGGCCTGCTCTGGACCGACGGCCGTGTCGGCGGGGCGCGCGTCACCGACCGTCTCGGCGGACGGTCGTTCGACATCGCCGCGGCGTGCGTGGTGAACGCCACGGGACCGTGGACCGATCGGGTGCGCCGGATGGAGGATCCCTCCGCCACCCCCGCCGTGCTTGGCAGCAAGGGGGTGCACATTGCCGTTTCTGCGGCACGCGTCGGCAACCTCGGCGCGGTCACCCTGCTCGCACCCGACGGGCGCGTGATGTTCGTGCTTCCCGCCGGTCCGTGCACGCTCATTGGCACCACCGAAACCGAGGACCACGCGCTCCCGGACGAGGTGCGCGCAACGCGCGACGATGTCGCGTACCTTCTCGCCGCGGCCAACCGCGTCTTCCCCTTGGCGCAGCTGAAGACAAACGACGTGATCGCCGCCTGGGCGGGAATTCGCCCGCTTGCCGCCGCCGTCCGCTCGGGCGACGCCAACTCCGCCTCGCGCGAGCATCTCGTCGCGACCGGGCCCGGCGGTGTCATCACCGTGACCGGCGGCAAGCTTACCACGTATCGCGTCATCGGACGCGACACGGTCCGCGCCGTCTTTCACGCACTCAAGCGGCGCGCCCCGCGCGCGCCGAGTGATGAACCGCCACTCGCCGGCGGCGACCTGCGCGACCCAGGCGCGGAGGTTGCGGCCGCACGCGCCGCGACGGGCGCCGACGACATTGCCGCCTGGCTGGTGCGCGCCCACGGCGGGGCGTGGCAACAGGTGTGGTCGCGCACGCAGGGCGACGAACGACTCGCCGTGCGGCTCGCTCCCGACTTGCCGTACATCGCCGCCGAGGTGGTGCACGCCGTCGAGGTCGAGCACGCGTGCACCATCGCCGATGTGCTCGTGCGGCGCCTGCACCTCGCCTTCGAGTCGCGCGATCACGGCCGCGGCGTTGCGCCGGGAGTCGCCGAGCTGATGGCGCCGCGACTCGGATGGACCGATCGCGGCATTGCGCTCGCCCTCAGTGACTTCGATGCAACGGTGCGCCGCCTCTTCACGATCGACCCCTGAGTTGGCATCTTCATCCTCCTCTCACCTCCCCGCCCCCCACTATGTCTGCTCGCCCCCTGCGCGCCGCGATGGCGCTCCTGCTCGGCACCCTCGCCTGCTCCACGGCGGCGCCCAACGGCGCACCGGTGCTTGTGGTGGACGATGCGCCCGCTGCCGGCGCTGATGCCCTGACGCCGTATCTCACGGCCGCATCGGATGGCACGCTCTGGATGAGTTGGATGGAGCGCGGCGCCGACTCGGTCTGGACGCTCCGCGCTGCGAGCCGGCCGCCGCGCGAACACTGGACGCCGTCGCGCCTCGTGCTGCGCGACAGCCTCCTCTTCGCCAACTGGGCCGACTTTCCTTCCATCGTGGTGGATGCGCAGGGGCACCTGCTCGTGCACTTTCTGCGCCGCGCGGCACCAGGCAAGTACTCGTATCACGCCTGGGTCACAACGAGCACCGACCAGGGAGCAAGCTGGAGCGCGCCCCAGCGCCTGCACCGCGACACCAGCGCCACCGAACACGGCTTTGCCGCACTCGTGCCGCAGGGTGACGGCTCGACCTATGCCGCCTGGCTCGACGGACGCGCCACCGGCGGCGAGGCGGGCGCGATGAGTCTCGGGTTCGGCATCGTGGATGCCGCCCTGAAGATGCAGCCCGATACGATGCTCGACACCCGCACCTGCGACTGCTGCCAGGTGGCGGGGGCGCGGACGAGCGGCGGGGCGATCTTCGCCTATCGCGATCGCACGGCGGATGAGGTGCGCGACATCGCGGTGGTGCGATACGACGCGGGGCGCTGGATCGCCCCGGCAATCGTTCACGACGACGGCTGGGTCACCAAGGCGTGCCCCGTGAACGGCCCGGCGCTGTCGGCGCACGAACGCCGCGTGGCACTCGCCTGGTTCACGAAGGCGCGCGACACCGCCAAGGTGCAACTCGCATTCAGCGACGACGACGGCGCGTCGTGGCGCACGCCGGTCCGCGTGGATGACGGCGCACCGATCGGGCGCGTGGACGTCGAACTACTCGCCGACTCGAGCGCCCTCGTGACCTGGATGGAGCAGACCAAGAAGGGCGCCGCCGACATTCGCGCGCGACGCATCTGGCGCGACGGTCGCGCGTCGCCTGCCGCGGTCGTGATGCAGTCCAGCGAGGCGCGTCAGGCAGGGTTCCCGCGCATCGCCGCGCTCAGCGGGTCGGAAGTCGCCGTCGCCTGGCGCGAACTGTCGTCCCCGGCGCGCCTGCGCCTGGCGCGACTGCGGATGCCGTAGCGACCGCGTGCGCTACGCGTCGTGGATCGTCGTCAGCGCCACGATCTTCAGCTTGCGCGTCCGCGTTGGCAGTTTGAGCGTCACCAGGTCACCCACCGACTTGCCGAGGAGCGAGCGGCCGATGGGCGACATCATCGTCACGTGCCCCTCCTCGAAGTCCTCGGAATCGCCGAAGACGAGATGGTAGGTCTCGTGCACCTGCGTCTCCTGGCACTGCACCACGACCTTTGACCCCAGCCCGGCCCGGTCGTTCGGAATCTGGCTCGGGTCGATGGTCGAGAGCTTCGAGAGGCGCGACGTGAGCTGGCCGAGCCGTGCCTGCACGAACTGCTGGCGCTCGAGCGCCGACTTGTACTCGCTGTTTTCGCGCAGGTCGCCCATCTCGACGGCGCGGCGGATCTCCGCCGGGAGCGTCACGTTGAGCTCGTAGCGGAGCTTCTCTGCTTCGTCGCTGAGCTTCTTCTTGAGGGCTTCGATCATCGGGGGCGGATCCGGGAAAAGACAAAAAGGACGGCGCCCGGCCGTTGCGGGCCGGGCGCTCGACGTGTGCTTGGTTGCTCTGAACGGAAATTAGGCACTTTCCCCCGCCGGGGCAATCGGGGGCGCCGGCGCGGCTGGCCTCCACATGAACGGTCAGCGTAGCTTGTGCAGTACCGCCCCATGTGGCGGCGATTCCCCACTCCAGCTCGACGGCGAGGCCTGATGTCCGACGATCCCATCATCACGCGGCAGGCGCTCCTCGAGCTGCTGCCGGCGTTCGCCGAGCTGTACGCCGCGCGTCCGATTGCCGTCAACGATGGCGGCATGCACTTCAACCACGCGTTCGCGGCCTTTGCGTTGGCGCGTCACCTCGCGCCGCCGGTGATCATCGAGAGTGGTGTCTGGAAGGGGCAATCCACCTGGCTCTTCGAGCAGGCCTGTCCCCAGGCCACGCTGTTCTGCCTCGATCCCAATCCCGACGTGCGCCAGTACACGTCGCCGCGGGCCGAGTATCGCACCGACGACTTTGCGCTGCTCGACTGGTCGCACATCGCGCGCGAGACGGCGCTCTGTTTCTTTGACGATCACCAGAATTGTTTTCAGCGCCTCGTGGAGATGAAGTGGTGGGGATTCCGGCGCGCCATCTTCGAGGACAATTTTCCGTGCGGCGAGGGGGACTGCTACTCGCTGCGCCACGTGCGCGCCGGCTTTGGGCATCCGCACCTGCAGATGTCGGCGTCCTACCAGGGGACCTGGCGCGAGCGGTACACGCGCCGGCGGCACGAGCAGGTCCTTCACGCGCACTACCCGCGCCAGGCCATGCTGCGGCGGCCCAATAGCACTGACCGCGCGGCGCTGGAACTGAACTTGCTCGCGTATCAGGAGATTCCGCCGGTCGTGCGCTACCCGCACAACAACTGGGGTGGCGAATGGACCGGCGCGTATGCGTCGGAGCCACCGTTGCGCGACGCCTTCGGCGACGATGCCGTTGGCCGCGTGCTGCAGGCGATCGAATCCGACAATCCAGGGCGTGCGTTCGGCTACGGATATCTCTGCGGCGTGGTGCTGCGCTGAAGGTCGCGGCCGAGTGCGGGTCCTTGCGCCCTCGTGATAATTCGAGACATTCCGTTGTCCTTCCTGACCGGAGCGCCCTTGTGAAGACGCTTCTTCTGCTTGCGGCGATCGCCAAATTCTCGATGAGCGCCCCGAACGCGGCGCCGCCATCACGCATGAGCGCCCCGGACGATGCGGCCATCCTGAACCGCTTCGACGACGCGGTCACCGTGGACCTCGCGTGCGCCGAGCTCGCCGTCCAGCGCGGTCATTCCAAGGAAGTCCGCGATTTTGCCCGAACGCTGGTCAGCGAGCATGGAATGGCGCACCAGCTGGCCCGCGATGTCGCCGCGCAGCTGGACCTCTCGCTGAAGCCGGCCTCGGATGGGGCGCGCCGCGCCGAGCACGCGCGCGTGCTCAAGGCGCTGCAGGAACGCCCCGACGCGGCATTTGACGTGCTCTTCCTGCGGCATGAAGTGGAGTATCACAAGGAGCTCGTGACGCTCATCCACGACGAGTGGATTCCGGCCGCAAAGAGCGGCGATCTCGGCGCCCTCTTGTCTCAGGCGGCCCCGGCCTTCGAGGCGCACGGCAAGATGGCCGGCGAGCTCGGGCAGCGGTTGCGTCCCGGCGCCTGAGGCGCGCCGTCAGCGATTGGCCTTTTCGAACTCCACCTGCAGGCGCTTCATGCTCGCCTCGCGCTTGTCATACAGGCGCCTCAGCTGCCGCGGCTTCCGCGTTGCCAGCGCATAGCTGGTGAGAATCGGCAGGGCGACCGTCGAGTCGGTGTAGCAGACCACGGCATCGGGAAGGCGGTCGGGGTCGATCTTCCCCCAGCTGACCGCCTCGGCGGGTGTCGCCCCCGACAGGCCGCCCGTGTCGGGGCGCGCATCGGTGACCTGCAGGAAGTAGTCGTGCCCTTTCTCGTCGATGCCGAGCACTTCCTGGATCTGCGGTTCGGTCTGCAGGGCGAAGTTCTTCGGGCTACCGCCGCCGAGCACGACCACGGCGCTCTTGCCGCCGGCGCGCTTGGCGGCGAGCACGAGCGCGGCCGTCTCGTTGACGTCGCGGCTCGGGTCAAGGACGCAGCCGTACCCCTCGAGCTGCAGCGCCGCGATGTTCATCCCGATGGAGCTGTCGCCTGGCGAGCTGGTGTAGGCGGGCACGCCG